>CAIXKV010000080.1 GCA_903920145.1 uncultured Rhodospirillales bacterium | reverse complement strand
TCGAGCCTTGATGGTGACTCATCAAGGCTGCCCTCAGACGCCGGGCGGGCGCATCCGCGCCCTTGGCTTCGCGCGCATGGGCGCGCGGGGCCGCCGTCGCGGCCCGAGGACCGGCGATGTGTCAGTATCAGGGCTCGATGGTATCACTGCGTCCACTTTACGCATTTGCACGTTCGTATATTTATCGATACTCTCGACGGGTCGATTGCGGGAGAAAGGCCGAGACGCATGGTGCCAGTTCACGCAAATGCCCCCCATTGGCCCCGCCGAACCAGAGCCCTACCGCCCGCCCGGCGGGACGACGGGCGGTTGTGACCATGCGCGTCCTGCTGGCGGATGACCATGATCTGGTTCGGGACGGCATTCAGGCCTATTTACAGTCGCGCCTGCCCAGTATCGAGGTCGTGACCGCGTGCAATTTTCAGGGGGCGCTGGCGTTGGCTGCGACGGTGCCCCGGTTTGATCTGGTGCTGTTAGATCTGCGGATGCCGGGCATGGACGGCGCCGCCGGACTTGAGCAGATGCGGGCGGTTCTGCCGAATGTTCCCCTGGCCATTCTGTCGGGCTATCCCTGCCCTCCTGAACTCAGCCCGGTTTTGGCGCGCTTGCGGGTCAGCTTTCTGCCAAAAACCATCAGTGGCGACGCCCTGATTGTGCTGCTGAACGAGGCTATGCCCCGCGAGACCATCCCCACGCCAAGCCATGGCCATGCCGGCGGGAGTTCAGGTCCGGGCTTAGACCCGACCTCCGAGACACGGCCCTTGACCCGACGGGAGCGCGAGGTTCTGTGCCAGCTCTCCCTAGGCCTCAGCAACAAAGAAATCGCCCGTCGCCTGGGTATCGAAGAGGTCACGGTTCGCCTGCATCTGCGCGGCATCTTTCGCAAGCTCGGCGTTCACAACCGCACCCAGGCGGTGCGCCACGCCATCAATCACGGACTTGATATCACCACGCCGTGAACGCCCCCAGGCGGCTTGAGCCTAAAAACGCCCGCCTTTGAACACCAAATCGTCGCCCTTGCCCTGTAGCATCGGCCCCAGTTTTACTATAAACTTCGAATTCACCGGCAATGCTTGTTATTATATTCTTAATGTTTTTGATACCGGCGAGCCCTTATACCAATGGCCTTGGACATTGACACGTCCGCAGCGCCCTCAGCCGCCGGGCGGGCGCATCCGCGCCCTTGCGCGCCATGGGGCGCGCGGCGGCGGTCGCCGCCGATACCAACGGCACGGATCATTGTTAGGGCCGTTGGTATAACACTGACACAGTGACGGTCCTCGGGCCGCGACGGCGGCGCCGCGTCCTTGTGAACGCTTGGCTACCAGTTGATAGGAAACATCCATGGACGCAAACATCTATGCTAGAAATGTTCTAACCTGGACAATCAGCGCATTTGTCGTGCCGCCCGCAGTATGGTTGCTCGGTTCCTGGTATTTTGATATCTGCGATGTCAACGAAGCCATAGCCTTAGCCTCGACACCCCTTCTTTGGGTCTACGTCATTGGTTATGTCGGTGCGGTTGCTGGCTTGACCGCGCACCATTTACAACAGATCAAGGCCTGGCTGACCGAGCCTTCCAGAGAACGCCTAATTTTGGCACAACGGAGCCTGGCATTTCTACCGATACTGTTTCTTATCGCGATCGCCGTCTATTGCATCATTGGACCCAACACGGCTTTGTATGGAAAATCATTTCTTGATAGAACAAAATATATTTTAGATTGGATTTTGGGAATTCCGATTATTTTTATCTTCTCAGTCCCATTTTTCCTTTGCATGGTCTCAAATCTTGAAAGAATGGCGGCTGGAATCCCTCTTTCAACAGAGCACAAATTCCTCTCTTTATCCAGCAAGATGCTCATTATTTTTTCATTTACGACAATAGGAACGATCGTCATTTTAGCATTAGAAAGTATTTGTATTGTCTATGGTTCTAACCATAGCGATGTGTTTTCTGTTCTTACAACAAAACTTCTAGTCAGCGGTACATTGATGGCAGCGGTCGTTGCTCTGAACCTATTTCTGTTGGTGCGGCACGCGCTGATGCCGATCCGGCACATTGTCCAGACCACCCTGAAGCTGGCCCACGGTGAGCCTATGGCCGACATTGATGCGTTGGGGCGACGAGATGAACTGGGCGAGGTTGTCGAGGCGCTCAAGGCCCTCGCGGAGATGATGGCGGAACGTCGCGCCTTGGCGGCTCGGGAAGAGGACCAAAAGCGCCAAGCGGAAGCACAGCTTCGCGAGGCGGCCAAGGCCGGAGAACGGGTGATCGGTGAGGAAGTCAACGGGCTGATCTCTGCCTTCATCGCCGGCGACCTCGACGTCCGCATGAAGACCCAGGGCAAGGACGGTGTCGCCCTGACCATGGCTCAGGGCATCAACCGTCTGGCGGAGACCGTCCAGGGCGTCATCTCCGATATTGCTCAGGTGCTGGGCGCTCTTGCCGAAGGCGATGTCGACCGGCGCATCACCAAGGACTACCAGGGCGCCTTTGATACGCTAAAGGGCGATGTCAACGCGACCTCCGCGAAACTAGGGGAGATCGTCGGCCAGATCAACGAAGCGACCGCAGCCATTTCTCAAGCGTCCGCTGAAGTCTCTGCCGGCAGCGCCGATCTGTCCGAACGCACCGAACAACAAGCGTCTAGCCTTGAAGAAACTGCGGCTTCAATGGAGGAATTAGCGGCAACCGTCCGCAATAGTGCTGAAAGCGCACAACGCGCGAACACGATGGCGGCTGAGGCTCGTGGTGCGGCTGAAGAAGGAGGCGTGGTTGCGGCATCGGCCATTGACGCGATGAAAAAAATCGCGGAGGCGTCGCGCAATATCACCGAAATTATTGGTGTGATCGATGAGATTGCTTTCCAAACCAACCTATTGGCCTTGAATGCGGCGGTTGAGGCTGCCCGCGCTGGCGATGCTGGCAAGGGTTTTGCCGTCGTGGCACAGGAAGTTCGGGTGTTGGCGCAACGCTCCGCTCAAGCGTCCAAAGAAATCAAGGCTCTCATCACAAATAGTGATAATCAGGTTAAAAGCGGCGTTGAATTGGTTAAGAAGGCCGGAGAATCCTTAAACGGTATCTCGAAAGATGTCCAACAAGTGGCCAGATTGATTAGCGATATTGCGATATCGAGTCAAGAACAAACAACCACCCTGGATGGGATTAACTCGGCAATTTCAGCAATGGATGAGGTCACACAAAAGAACGCTGCCTTAGTCGAAGAGACTACAGCAGCCGCTCAATCAATGACCAGGCAAGCTTATGAACTTAAACAACAAATGTCGTTCTTTAAATTTACCACCGACGCAACACGGGTAACGAAACCCGTTCAGACTATGGTCGTCAGGAGGGCTGGCCTCACACCGACATCAAAAGCTAAACCCGTTGGCTCGCGGACATTTCGCTAGACTTGATGGTCTCCGAAACTACGACTCCAGGGCCTTCCGAAAGAATCGTCCTGGAGTAAAAAGATGAACGGGCTTATCGCCGAAAATTCCGACGCAAAGATAAACTATGAATATAAATGGCTTAATACCGGCGAGCCCTGATACTGACACATCGCCGGTATCGGGCCGCGCCGGCGGCCTGGGTCTGAGGGCAACCTCGGTGAATCAACATCAAGGCTCGATGGTATAAATTTATTCAATTTCTTTATTTAATTGCGTCCCAAGCCAATCAAGATTACGCCCAATAAGAAGCTCTTTCATCTCAGCATGATGAGTATTCTTCATAGCAACAGTACGCATCTTAAACCCATGCGTCCGAGCTAAATCGCGCACCCCCTCTGCATCATTATAGGTCATAAGAAATTGACCGGCTACTGTTGCTGTGATGCGAAATAACTCTTCATGATCGAGATTAAAATGCCGGTAGAGACGACTGCCGGCTTTCTTGCCGGCGGCCGTGTAAGGGGGATCGATGAAGAAAACAGCGTCCTTGCGGTGCGCGTTATCCCTCATGACCTGGAGACCATCACCATGGATAAAAGTGATGCGGTCCCGAAGAGTCGCAACTTTAAGAATGCGATTTTTGAGGGTTTCGGGATACCAACGCGATTGAATACCGCGCCCATTCTCGCCATATTTAAGCACCCCGGCACCAGGAGCCAAAATACCACCGCGATAGGTGCGGTTTTTGAGCATGGTCTGGAAACCAATCTCCTGAACCGTCTGTGCTCCAGCTTTGATACGGGCTGCCATGGTCTCAACCGTTAGATCAAAATTGACGATTTCATTTGCAAGCCATTCGGCATGGTCACTCAACATTATTTGCCAAACAGCCGCAACATCCTGATCCAATTCAACCATTGTGATGTGGTCGGCAAGCTGCATGTTTGCAGCCGTTAGACTGACGATACCGCCGCCAGAAAAGGGTTCAATAAAATGCGCCGGCCGGCTGGAAAGACTCCGAATCCATCGGATGAAGCGTGGGATCAGCCACGTCTTTCCGCCCGGATAGCGAAACGGACTTAACTGAGTCACCTGAGCAACATTGACCACACGTTCCAGGTCGTTTTCGGGCTCCGGAAAAAGCGATAATTGATCAGAAACAGAACCGGCCATGCGTTTTGCCATAAAAGAAGTCACCTATCCAAAAGATCGGCTAAAGTGTAAGTATCAGGAGCATAGCCATTTTCTAATTTATTGGTAAGCTTTTCCTGTAATTTATTTGTAAAATCCTTGACAGGCCCAGCTTCTGCTCTTGTAATCTGCTCCAATGCCGGCTCAAACATCGTATAGACGACGCGATCAAGCACGAGTTTATAGCGACCTTCGTCTGGATTGTATTTCAGATCGTAAATCTGCCATGCGATGTCCGCGTTCGCTTCCTTATCAGCATCAACAGGTTGAAGATCAGGTAAGGTTGCATAGAAATTCTTGTGAACAGCAACAACCTGTTTCTTCCTCCACGCCTTCAAAATACCGCCCTTGTATATCATTTGGGGCGCGAGTCGTTTCCTTGACGAAGAAAGATAATCCGGGCGCGGATAATTTGGTCCGGTCCAAACCATATTGCGCTGGATATCAGGGGCTTCCATGAATTGCTTGAACGGTTTGGTAATATTGCCAGAAATATATACACCCTGCACTTCAAGCGAGCCGAAATCCGTTATATGGCCCGCATCATCGTAGGCAACTAAAACAATATCAATGTTGCCAGCAGACTTCCCATATTTATCGGAAATTCTTACTTCTGTAAGTGAAGTCCATTTAGAATTAGGTGGAAAAATAAATTTTGCAGCTTCGACAGTTATAATCCAATCTTGTCGGAAACGCACAGGACAAACGATTGTCGGACTCTGGTCGTCATCGCCCTCAAAAAGACTGCACACCCCAAGAGGATCTTCGGCTTTATCCTTTGTGCAATTCGGCACCTTGTTGTTGTATGGACACAGTCGGTTCATCTGGTATCGCTTCGCATCTTTTGATGCGTTCGTTATCGGAAAACCGAAGACCTCTGCTAAGGGCTGTTTGGACATCAGATTCTTTCGGCGCAACGGCTCAGGCTATCTCTTGATGGCTGATGGTATGAGGTGTCGACGGCAAAAAGCAAAACCATATCATCCTCGCTCAAGCCTTCAACATCCCTCGCAGGCGGTACAGCGTTTCCAGAGCCTCGCGGGGGGTGAGTTCGTCTGGGTTTAGGGGAGCCAAGGCTGCTTCCACCGCCGATGGCGCCACTGGGGTCTGGGCCGCCAGAGCCACCGGGCGGCGAACGGCAGCGGTGAACAACGGTAGGTCATCAACCAATCGCGTGATGGCTGCGGCCTGATCTCCGGCCTCAAGAATCTGTAACACCTCTTCGGCCCGCAGGATCACCGCCGGCGGCAGCCCCGCCAGCCGAGCAACATGAATGCCATAGCTGCGATCAGCGGTTCCGGCGATCACCTCGTGCAGAAACACCACGTCGCCCTGCCATTCCTTGATCCGCATAGTCTGGCAGACCAAATGCGGGAGTTTGACCGCAAGCTGAGTCAATTCATGATAGTGAGTGGCGAACAGAGACCGGCAGCGGGTGACTTCGTGGAGATGCTCGACACAGGCCCAAGCGATGGATAACCCGTCGAAGGTCGCGGTGCCCCGGCCAATCTCGTCCAGGATGACCAAAGCCCGCGAACCCGCCTGATTCAGAATGGCGGCGGTCTCAACCATTTCGACCATGAAGGTTGACCGGCCCCGCGCCAAATCGTCGCCAGCGCCAACCCGGCTGAACAGGCGATCCACCGCCCCAAAACGCGCCGCCGTTGCCGGAACATAGGCGCCCATCTGGCCCAAAATGGCGATCAGGGCGTTTTGGCGCAAAAAGGTGCTCTTGCCCGCCATATTGGGGCCCGTGAGCAGCCATAACCGCCGCTCTGGGGCTAGATTGCAGTCATTGGCCACAAAAGCAGGCCCCCCGGCGGCTTCCAAAGCGGCCTCGACCACTGGATGACGCCCACCCTGAATCTCGAAATCCAGGCTGTCGTCAATCACTGGCCGACACCATCGCCGCTCGGCAGCCAGCGCCGCCAGCCCACACGCCACATCAAGCGCGGCCAACGCCCGCGCCAGGGCTCCCAACGGCCCGGCCCGCCCAACCACTTCGGCCACAAGGTCGGCGAACAGCTCCAACTCCAGAGCCAACGCCCGCTCGCCGGCCTCGGACAACCCACGCTCCAGCTCCGACAGCTCCACCGAACCGAATCGCACCGCATTGGCCATGGTCTGCCGGTGAATGAAGGTCTCGCGGTGCGTCCCGGTCATCAGCTTGTCGGCATGAACCGCCGTCACCTCCACATGATACCCAAGGACGTTGTTATGCTTGATTTTGAGCCCGGTCACCCCGGTTCGTTCCACGTAACGCGCCTGAAGGTTGGCAATCAGCCGCCGCCCTTCGTCACGCATGGTGAACAGTGTATCCAGAACCTCGGAATATCCCCGCGCAATAAACCCTCCGTCCCGTACCAGTAGGGGGAGATCCGGGGCCAGAGCCCGCGCCAGCCGCGCCGCCAGCACAGACTCGCCGTCTCCAGCGTGCCCGAGGTCCGCCACCAACCGCTTCAGGTCTGCCGGCCAGGGCGACGCGGTCACGGTGGCCGCCAACAGCTCCCGCAGCCGCGCGCCCTCGTTCAGTGCGTCCCGAACCGCCGCCAGATCGCGCGGCCCCCCTCGCTCTAGCCCGAGTCGCGAACAAGCCCGCTCCAAATCGGGACTCTGTTTCAGCGAGTCCCGGACGGCCTCGCGCAACCTCTCCTCGACCACAAAAAAGCCAACCAGATCCAGTCGGCGATCGATGGCCGCACAGTCCGTCAGCGGCGCTGCCAGACGGGTCGCCAACAGCCGAGCACCGGGCCCCGTCACCGTGCGATCCATCACCGACAGCAAACTGCCCCGATACTCGCCAGCCAATGTCCTGGTCATTTCCAGATTGCGGCGGGTGGCTGCGTCAATGTCCAGAGTGCTTCCAGGCGATAACCGCTGGGGAGGCATCAAGACCGGAGCCTTGCCTTTTTGAGTCAGCTCGACATACCCGACCAGCGCCCCAACCGCCGCAATTTCGGCCCGGCTAAAGGATCCGAAGGCATCCAGAGTCCCGACTCGATACAACGCCAACAGGCGCCGCCGACCATTTTCGCTGTCAAACCGAGCGTCTGGCTGTAGAGTCAGCCGTGCTTTCCATTCGGCCAGCAGCTCGAAAATCTCTGGGCGTTGGGCCAAACGCTCGGGGACCAGCACTTCCCGAGCGTCTAATCGAGCCAGCGCCGCCGCCAACCCCGCCACGATCACCGGCTGCACCGCCACTTCACCCGTGGACAAATCCAGCCAAGCCAACCCTAGCCCTCCCGCCGCTTCGGCCACCGCCGCCAGCAGATTGTGGCTGCGAGCCTCTAACAGGCTATCTTCGGTAATCGTGCCTTGCGTCACAATACGGGTAACATCCCGCCGGACCACTGCCTTGGCCCCCCGTTTGCGCGCCTCTGCCGGGTCTTCCAACTGCTCGCAAATCGCCACCCGAAAGCCCTGGCGAATCAGCCGCAGCAGGTAGCTTTCATGGCTATGCACCGGCACCCCGCACATGGGGATATCCTCGCCATCATGCCGCCCTCGACGAGTCAAGGTGATGTCCAAAGCTCGAGCCGCCAGCACGGCATCCTCAAAGAACATCTCGTAAAAATCGCCCATTCGGTAGAACAACAGCGCGTCGGGATAGGAGCGCTTGAGTTCCAGAAACTGAGCAATCACCGGCGTTGCCCCAGCGCTAGGCGCCAGCGAATTCGCAACGGCAGAAACGGAGGGGGACGGGGGCATATCTTCAGGCATGCCCCATCTTACACCATGCCCCCGAAACAGTCGAATAGCCGTAAGGCCGCTTGACCGGGGACTGCGGTCCTCTCATTTTTTCCTCTGATACCGGCGAGCTATAACGATGACACACTGCCGGTATCGGGCCGCGACGACGGCCCCGCGCGCCCATGCGCGCGAAGCCCCAGTGTGTGGACATCCCACCCAGGATGCGCGACCTCACGAGCGGATGGCCGTGATAGAAAAAACCAAAGGTTCCAAGGATCAGTGGTCTTGGTGAGGGGTTCGGGGGAGCTGCGCTCCCTTGACAAGCGGCCTTTCCGCCTCCCTCTTGAGACTTGTCCCCGTTTGCTGTTCGGGTCTTGTCGGACTCTGGGGGATCAATCAGATTAGGGGGATAGCCCTTGGAGTCTGTCTATCATGATTGAGATCATCCCGTTCCGTTCGCTCGGTCGATTTGACGGCGATTGGTTGAGCGCCCACTATCATTTCAGCTTTGCCGACTACCACGACCCGGATCGTATGGGATTTGGGCCGTTGAGGGTGTGGAATGACGACACCATTCAGCCCAACACCGGCTTTCCGCCTCACGGTCACCGGGACATGGAGATCATCACCTATGTCCGGCGCGGCGTGATTACGCACCATGACCATCTTGGGAATCATGGCCGCACCGAAGCCGGACAGGTTCAAGTGATGTCAGCAGGAACCGGAATCACCCACTCGGAATATAACCGAGAGAACGAACCTGCCGAGATTTTTCAAATCTGGATAGTGCCGAATGAGCGTGGCCACGCGCCGCGCTGGGATAATCGGTTCTTCCCCCGTGTCGACACTGATGGTTCCCTGACGGTTCTTGCATCCGGTCGCAACGGAGACGAAGAACGGGGCGCCCTATGGATTCACCAGGACGCTGCCCTTTTGGGGGGAACGCTCCGTGCTGGACAATCGCTTGTCTACCCGCTCACCCCAGGCCGACAAGCCTACCTTGTTCCGGCCAGCGGTCGGTTCCTGATCAACGGATGCGAGGTCACCGCCCGCGACGGGGCGGCCTTAAGCGAAGAGGCCCAGGTGACCATCGAAACCCTGGAGTCCGGCGAGATGATCCTCGCCGACCTACCCTAGCGGGGTGCGTCGGCCCCATTAAAGGGTAAGAGCGCGGGGGTCTCTCGCCAGACAAGATGCCCGCGCTCCTGTCACATAACCCGACGCAACCTACTAGTCCGACTCTAAACCAACCCGCCCGGCCTCCAGCCCAACGCCTTCGCGGAATTCCTGTTCGGCCTCGAAGATATCCACTGCCGACTGGAGATTGACCCACAAGCTTGGGCTGGTGTCCAACGCCCGAGCCAAACGCACCGCAATCGGCGGGGTGATTCGCACCCGGCCATTGACGATGTTGCTGAGATGCTTGCGTGAGACCCCGACCTGTCGCGCCAAAGCGTTGATCGAAAGCTGTCGCGGCTCCAGATAGTCTGACACGAGCAAACGCCCCGGTAGCGGTGGCTTAATTTCAGTAATCATCATGACGTCACACACCCCGTTTGGTGTTTAGCCGCTTGGCGTCTGAAGTCCCGGACCCCGACAGGATCGCCCGAACCCGACTCAACCCATCAGTCCCAAATGGTGCAAAAGCTCGGGGGCAAACCACCCAAGACCGCCCAACAGCGTCCCCACCCCACCAAGACCGACGGCCACCAGCGCCAAGGCTGGCATACTGGTGATCACAGAGGCCGACGCCAGCACGATGCCAAGCTGAAGGGCAGCGCCACCAAACTCGAAATTATGGTAGGCCGCAAGTGCCAAATCCCGTTCTTCTTCATAGGTATGCGCCTTAGCCATCAGCTCTTTCTTACCATTGGTCTCGACATTGGCTTCGAGCTTATCGACCACCACCTTCCAGTCAGCCACTTGCTTATCAATTTTAGCCTTTTGGTCGGCACTTGCGCTTTCGGATGCCAATGTTTGCAGCAGACTGGATGAAGTTATCACCACCTGTTGCCGGATATTCTTGGCCTGATAGAAGGCCCAGGTGTCTGAGGCCTTGATGTTGGCCGTAACCTGTTCGTTCTGGGCGCCCTTACCTCCGGAATCAACCACCGCTAACAGGGCCGCCAACACCGCAATCAGAATGGCGATCCGCTTGTTATGCCCGCCATGTTCACCATGAGCTGCATGCTCCAACTGCTCGTGCTGCTCGTGTGCCTCATGCGCTTCCATGCCAATTCCTCTGTCAATCGACCACGCCGCAATGGAGCACCACGGCTCCCATCAACGTCCGTGAACGCCTGCCTCTGAACGATGCCCAAAGCCAAAACAGCCCAAGCCACCGAGCCCGCCCCGCCAAGGCCGGAACAACCCGGCACCTCGACCCAAGGGCGCCACCATTTGCGTTACCGAGCAAACCATCTCGCCATACCTAACTACAACTGTCGACGTTGACAGGACTCTTGATGGACCACCGATTGCGCTGGTGGCACTCCAGAAACACGAACGGACGAACCGTAACAATACCTTCACACGCGAATTTTCTCTTGTTGTGACAATGACGACATCGCCGGTCCTCGGGCCGCGACGACGGCCCCGCGTCCTCGTGGACGCGAAGCCCTCGTGTGGTATTTAGGCGCGGGGAACACGGGGGGATGAACAGGGGCGCCAGCCGGTTTCAAACAAAGCGCCGGGAGCCAAGCCAATCCGATCGGGAATTTCGGAGACATCAGCCACGCCCAACAGCTCTGCCGCAGCAATGGCAACCCGAGCACAGGCATAGGCATCTGCCCCCGCCTGGTGATGCTCGAACGTCACGCCAAGACGGGAGGCCAACACAGGCAATGCCGCCGAAGTCATATCCGGCCAAACCAGACGCGCCATCTTGACGGTGCAAAGATACGAAAAAGTTGGGTAACGCTGGCTTCGATGATCCAAGGCCGCCCGTAATACACTCATATCAAAGGCTGCATTATGAGCAATCACCAGAGAATTGGCTAAGTCTGGAAAATAGGACGACATCACATCCATAAATTCCGGCTGATTGGCCACGTCTGCGGCTGTAATACCGTGGACCCGAACATTAAATGGCGAGAATCGAAAAGGCGTTGGACGGATCAAGCGTTCTTCAACCCGCACCACCTGCCGACCTTTGATCCAAGCCAGACCAACGGCACAAGCACTGGCACGATTTTCATTTGCTGTTTCAAAATCTAAGGCAATGATTGACATTAGAAAACTCCGAAACGGAACATCGAAATGGAGCAATAGCGGCCCACCGACGATGCCTTCTCAAACGCACAGGCACATCCTCTCCCAGCGATCAATCTTCATCAATCGGAATCCGACCAATCACCCCTGTCATGATGGCAATATCCCCCAATATCGCGGATATCAGCAAAAATCCGTATCATCCGACAAGACCCAAATGCGGCGATCGCCCTTAATGACTTGATTTGTCCGCCATGAAGCTTTAACACCGCCATTCCCGACGAGAGACCGCAAGGATCCGCCGCAGGCTCCCGGTTTGCCATGCGACTGAGGACCGAATCGAAACGATCATTACGGGGGACTGTTCAGACTCATTTCGGAATAGACTCCTGTCATGACGCTGAGGGCTTCGGCATGGCCGGTATGAATCATCGTTGGGATGATGCCGAACCTACAGTTATTCCCCTTGCGGCCTCCGCCAAGTTGTTTATATATGGGGTATCGTTTTTCATCCTGAACAAGGACGTAAATATGTCGCTCGATCTCACGGAACTGACGGTCAAGATCGTCTCCGCCTATGTTTCGAACAATAATCTTCCGGTCTCGGAAATTCCGACAGTCATCCGTAGCGTTCGCGATGCCCTGACCACTGCCAATCAGCCCCCCGCCGAGCCGGTTGAGGAACTGAAGCCCGCAGTTCCGATCAAAAAATCAGTCACCGCTGATTACATTGTCTGTTTGGAAGACGGCAAGCGGCTCAAGATGCTCAAGCGGCACCTGATGTCCAGCTACAATATGACGCCTGATCAGTACCGGGCCAAGTGGGGTCTGCCGACTGACTATCCAATGGTTGCCCCGAATTATGCCAAGTCACGGTCAGAACTGGCGCTGAAGCTCGGCCTCGGTCGGAAGGCCGGCTGATATCGCCTAAGTCAGAAACACCCTATCTGGCTTTCGGTCGCAATCGCGTCGTCCGTTCCCTTTGGTCGTGAAGAGCCTTCATCTTTTGGTTCATTTTGATGAAGAGCCGGTTTCAGAATCGCTGAAAAGAAACGACAAGACCGGCTATCGCCTTCAATCAGGGCGATGGCCGGACGGGGGAATTGGGACCAACGAACCGCTTTGCGGTTCTACAGCCGCCTGTTTTCTGTTTTATGCCCGCAGCCTCGACCGCCCAGGGTCGCGGGGGCCTTTTTTTATCAGGCGGCGCACGAGCGCCCACAAGTGGTTTGCGCGCCACTATTCCGGGAAACCATGGGTTTGATACTACGCATTAAGTTCACCACATCACGTGGCTCAACCCCGTCCCGTTCCATCAAGGTCCGGCAAATTGGGTCGTTGATAAGCTCAAGCAGCCGATGATCGCCCGTCTTCATCTCCGACTCCCTTCATTTATGTTAGTTTTTATGCTATTCTTTTCGTTTTTGCTCCGAGGTGCGGCAACCCTAGAGACTTTCTGTCTCATACGCAACTGAGAACCCGACTTAACCCGAGAGGATGAGCAATACCCTCAGAACCATGCGATCAAGCCTTTTGCTCGAGGACTTGACGGATGACGTGCCCAAGCGTACCAACATCGACGGATCCCCGGCAGCGGCGACCATCAACACCGGCGATCCATTATGCATCATACCGGCCCCCGTGCCGCAAACCCGACTGTGACCCAAACAGCCAGAGTGGCGATTCTCAGCCGAGTTATGCTTTTGAATTGCTTTTTCCACTGTCAGTAACGACGAAATGTCTGATTCCAGGAGTGACCTCATGCAAATTCTGATTATTGGCGGTTTTGGGTATATTGGGTCACAGCTTTTGGAAAGCATCGCCGCTCACGAGAAGTATCGAAATTGCAATATTGTCGTGGTTGACAATTGGTCTTATGGCCGAGGGATGGCCCCACTGCAGGCATTGTTTGAAAGCCGATTGCCACATTTCCACTCTTACTGCCTGGATTTCAGCGAGCCCGGTGATGCAACCTTCCGGGATTTGGTCAAGAGCAGTGATTTCATCATTAACGTTGCCTCACTGACTCAGGTTCCGAGCACTAATCTTCACGAAAAATACATCATCGACGGCGTCCGGGTCTTAACCGAGCTTCTCACCGCCGAAAATGCGGGGAAGCTGCGCAAGGTCATCGATATTTCCAGCACCAGCATTTATGGCCCGGTGCGAACCCGGATGCCAGATGTTACCCCACCCTATAGCGAACAGGTTTACCCGGATCCGGCAGTGGCCTTGCATAATTATGCTGCCAGCAAGTTGGTCGCAGAAAAGATTTGGCAATCCGATCGTTGCCAGGGCCTGCCTTTTACTGTGTTCCGACTCAGTACCGTTTTTGGCTATGCGGTTGGCATGCGTTATAATCAGTTTATCAATCAATTCTTGGTGGACGCGGCTGCGGGGCGGCGAACCATTCTGCCCGGCTCCCCTGACAATATCCGGCCCTTTGTGCATATTCGTGATACCGCTGATTTGATGCTGCACCTGCTGGAACAGGCTCCGCAGACCAACGGCGAGATTTTGAATATCGGCGCGGCGAGACTCAATCCCCGGCTCGGGGATTTGTTCGAGCGGTTATCGGCCTTATTGTCTAATGAATTCGGCTTAAAGCCGGATTATGCTTTTGCCGCCGATCTCGGCCAGCCGACCCTTGAGGAATCGTATCAGGTCGACTTCAGCAAGTTTGAAAAATTGGTATCCTTCCCGCTCCGCCATGACTTTGAGTCCGGGGCACGAGAGTTGTTAACGCGGGTTCTGGGGCGTGCCTAGACCATGACAAGGGTTCGACCGCCTGTCCTGCCGACCGGCGGCGACTTTGACACTCCGGTTGTGCTGGAACGGCTTGGCGCCATCCTGAAGCAACGGTTAGGTGGGCTCGGCACCCCCGAGTCCGTGGGTTTTTTTGCGGGTAATATCAACGCCATCCTCAAACTGCGCTATGAGGGCCGCTATTTGGGCGTGCGCCTAGCCCTAAATACTTATCGTTTTCGCTATGAAAAAGATATTATCAAAGAGATATTTGCCCTTTTCCTGATCTATTTTGCTAGAGACGCCGAAAATGATGGCGTCGCCAAGGATATTGTCGACGGCATGCTGGCCTCTCCAGTCGGTTCTCACGTTGGGCACGCCCTGGTTCATCGGGTTATTCATTATGACTGGTCCATGGCGACGCTCCCTTGGCCTTTCTTCATCTATGAGTGGGTGGATGGGGAGATTTTATGGAGCCAGGCCGAACCCGAGCCTTACTATACCGCAGGCCGAAATTTGGCGCTTCTGCACCAAATCACCTTCCAATCCTATTATCAGGATATTTTTCGCATTGGGCGCGAACCGTTGTCTTGGCACCAGAGATTCGCGACGGCCCTAGCCCATGAGCGCGAGCACGCTTTGCCGCGCCTGCCCGCAACGGTGATTGCCAAGTTTGATGCGCTCGACCCCGCTGCGCTCATGCCTGCCCGCCCCTGCCTCGTCCACAACGACTATTCCGGCGGCAACATCATCATTGACAGTTACGGCGGCCAAAAGATCATTGATTGGGACAACTGGTTGGTGGATGCCCCCGAGTTGGACCTCATGAAAATGAAATACTGGACAGCCATCGGCCCTGACGGTTTATTGGTCCCGGATCATCGATTATACTCCGACTTTCTCCAAGGCTACCAGAGTGTCGCCGGCTCAGTTCTGGACTCTCAACGGTTCCGCGCCTACGAATTCTTGTGGCTCACCCGCGCCTACAACTTTGAAAGCGCACATCAAGACCACCGTGAACAGACCGCCGGCGGCTCGACTCTGGCCCGCCATTACCCCCCCGCCCCTGCCTATGAAACATATCTCAGCGACCTTTAAGGGAGACCTGCCGTGAATACCGCCGCACTGAACATCGCTATCGTCATCCCGGCGCGTTACGGTTCGCGGCGCTTTCCCGGTAAGCCCATGGCGCCGATCCGTGGTCGCAGCCTGCTCAACCGTGTATGGTCCATCGCCAAAGCCGTGACCGGGGTCAGCGAAGTTTATATTGCCACTGACGACCAGCGGGTGATGGACCATGCCCAGGGCTTTGGTGCCCGCGTGATCATGACCTCGCCCGAGTGTGAAAACGGGACCGAGAGAGTTCGGCAGGCGATGCAAACACTGCCCCAACCACCGGATGCCGTGATCAATCTTCAGGGTGATGCAGTGTTGACCCCGCCTTGGGTGGTCCAGTCCCTGGTTGACGCGTTTTTAGCCAACCCGACTCTCCAACTGGTCACGCCGGCAGTGCATCTCAGTTGGCATCAGGTAGAAGAGATCCGCAAATCAAAAGAAATTAGCCCAACCAGCGGAACATTGGTAACGTTTGATAAGAATCTGAATGCTCTTTATTTCTCGAAGACGATTATTCCATATTTACGTATTCGGACCATGCCAGAACCCCCGGTTTATCGTCATATCGGCATCTATGGGTATCGCTTTGAGGCCCTAGATCACCTGGCTTCCCTGCCTCAAACACCGCTGGAAATTGCCGAGCAGTTGGAACAACTTCGAGCCCTGGAAAATGGTATCCCGATCCGAATTGTGTTAACCGATTACCGGGGCCGAACCCACTGGTCAGTGGATGCCCCCGAAGATGTCACGATGGTTGAAGAGATTATTGACCGCGAAGGGGATTTGATCTGATCCTAAAAGGTCCGATTCGAGCGCAACATCGTCCCATTCGTGAATGACCTTAACAGGGATAGGCATGGATATTCTCTTCGCCCGCCATGGCAACACCTTTGGCCCTGACGATAAAGTGGTCTGGGTTGGCCGCGAAACCGACCTACCCCTGGTGGATAAGGGCTGGGCCCAAGCCCGCGCCTTGGGTGATGCCTTGATTCGACTTGGGTTTCAGCCGGACAGGATCATAGCGGCCTCGCTACAAAGAACCCGAGGCTTTGCCGAAACCGTGGCCGCAACGCTCGGACACGCTCGCCCCTTGGATATTGACCCCAGGCTCAACGAAATCGACTATGGCCGTTGGGCTGGCCGCAGCTCGGAAGAGATCGCCGCCGCCAGCCCTGAAGAAGCCGCCGCCCTCGACGCCTGGAGCGCCCGCGATGCCTGGCCCGCTAGCGCTGGCTGGGTCACCACCGAAGCCGAATTGCGAGACGCTATCCGCGCGTTTGCCGACCACGTGATCGCCCAAGCCAACGATACCGAGCGTCTTTTGGTGGTGAGCAGCAATGGCGTTTTGCGCTTTCTCCCGCACGTCTTGGGCGCCAGCGATTCCGCACGCTCCGGCCCCGCACGTTCCAGCTATGTCATGAAAACCGGCCATGCCGGCCTGATCACCGGCAAGCCCGGCACCTTTCAACTAAAGTTCTGGAACGTCAACCCCGAGCGACTGGACGGCACGACGCTTCAGTAAGGCGACGCAGCTTCCCAAAAAAGAACGTCATGGCTAACCTTTTGGTTTCACCGCGAGAGCTGAAACCAAAAGTCCTCACTCTTCGTCGGCCTCTTCGCCCTTTTTCGGCTGCGGGACCATGCGGCCACGATTGTTGAGGGCGGCGAGGATGCCACTGGGGGAACGCACCCCAACCCGCCCCGTCGGAGCCGCCGCGCCTGTCGAGCGAACTCCGGCAGGCGACGACTCGTCCCTTTGACGCCTGACATGCTCGCGCGCCCGGTTATCGGCGTCGGCAGCCACTCTCCGCTTGACCTCGGGGTCTAATGTGGAAAAGGCCCGAGAGGCAAAATCAAAGGCTGGACGCGAACGCGTGATCAGCACTTGGCGCAAGGCCTTCGACACCAGAACGGTATCGATGACTCCGGCACCAGAAACGCCCTCAAGCGCATCGGCCAGAATACCGATCGCCTGAAGGGTACGCTGATCATCAAGCGACAATTGCAATAATGCCATGGCGAAATTCCGTCGGCCTGCGATCTCCCGGAGCCTATACCGAGCTCGAAAGCGGAGCCATACTAGCCTCCGCTGTGCCCCCTGTCATCCAACGGTTTTGATCGCCTCCAGGCAAATCGGCGAGATCTCGACGAATTATCGCCCTGTGGCCTCCACCGCGATCTTGGGAACCACCAGCGCCCGCTCCGACGTCTGACGTTCAGCCGCCACGGCCATGATATGATTGCGAATATCATCGTCCTGTTCGATCAGGCGCCGGAAATCGGCCTCGCTTAGTTCCAGCAAATGACAATAAC
Organism: uncultured Rhodospirillales bacterium; assembly: GCA_903920145.1. Taxonomy (GTDB): domain Bacteria; phylum Pseudomonadota; class Alphaproteobacteria; order Azospirillales; family Azospirillaceae; genus BOG-933. Next base: position 2,593 of record CAIXKV010000080.1, on the reverse strand, counting down.
CAACCGACCGAACATCTGCGGTGCGGGGCTGGCCAGTCAGAATTGCCATTTCTCCGAAGAAATCCCCCGGCCCCAATTGAATTGGCGTTGCTCGCCCAGGAACCATCACGTCGACGATTCCCGATGCGATAAAATACATCGAATCTCCCCGTCCCCCGCGATGAACCAAGATCTCTTCGGGCAGGGCCAAGCGAGCACTCAAGAGCCGGGCAATTACTGCCAGTCGATCTTCGGATAAACCGGCAAACATCGGCACCCGAGCAATCAAGTCGGACAGTTGCAGACCCAGATTCAATTGCGGTGAAGTTTCGACTCCTTCCCACCGACGCCCGATATCCTGCTTCAGATCATTAAAAACTTCCTGACTGATGATCGATTCGGCATGCATCAAGGCATACTCAGCCTCTTCCATACGCAAGGCGGCACGCTTCAGATATTGGTATTCGACGACGGGGGCGTGATCGGGATAGCGGGTCCGCAAAGCCGAAAGCGCCTGCTCGACCATATCGCGGCGACGTTCCAGAACGGCATCCAACTGACGCGCCGCAGCCTCGCCCAGCAAAGGCGCCAGTTTCTTCCGGGTCAAGGTCAGCAGTGAAATCAGAACCGCGCGGTTGATCAAAAGAGCTTCGAACCGAAGAGAAAGACGCCGGGCCAACGGTCCTCGTAGGTTAAGCTGCCGTTGCAGCCGGATGGCCCACAGCATATGGCGACTGAACCCTAACGCTTCACGGGCTGCCTGCTCGTACCCTTCAATCCTCCGGGTCTTGGCTCCATCCAACAGCCAGCCAGTTCGCTCCGTCAACGCTTCAACCACGCTACGAGAAATAATTCCACTTTTAAAATTATTGAGATAAAGCTCTTCCTCCCGGTTTACCAAAATAACCAGGCCAATATAAAGACGATCATCAAGACAAAGCGACGATGTAGCCGCGAGTTGTCGTTCAATAAAAGTCAACCTCTCGGCATATTGCTCCACTGCTCGACGGGTTACGCCGGGATCAACCCGATATTCGCGCGAAACCGCCTGCATTTTCTCGACCACGGTGGAGAGCGACAAAGCCAAGGCCCGATTGCGCATGGCCAGCTCCGCTGGCGACAACTGATCGAGTTTCAGTAAACGGATTAACGTTCTCAGCGTTGTCCCATGCAAGAACAGCGTCAGTAAGACGTAACCAGGAGCCAATACCGCGATAAAATGAACAATAGACGGATCGACGTCAGCATTTTCCGTGACGGCCAGCGATAATGTCAAGGATACCGCGCCCCGCAACCCCCCCCACAGAATCACTGCACTGTGAGCCGGTGCGACCCGTTGCGCCAATCCCAGCGTCGACAAGATGGGCAAAAGACCAAACAAAACCATTGCCCGAGCTGCCAGCGCCGCGATCATCACCAAACCCAGCAACAGGACTTCGCTGAACGTAATATTATTGAGATATTGGGGGACCAACATGGCCGCCAATAAAAAGATCATCGAGCTGGCCCAAAAGCCCAATTGCCGCCAAATCCGCTCCAGATCACCCCAGGTTTCGGGAGAAACACGGGTTCGGCCCACCGACCCGACCACCAAAGCATTCACGACAACCGCCACAACTCCAGAAACCCCTAGATAATGATCCGCTACAATGTAGGTCAAATAGGCAAAAGCCACCGTTAAAGACACTTCAGAAAGCGGAACATTTCGCAATGGGGTCACCAGATAACATAAAAAGCGGCCCATTCCATAACCAATGGCCACGCCACCGCCAAAATTGATCATAAAATCGATGATTGAATCAACAATAACGGGCTGCTTGTTATCGGTTAACATAGACAACAGCAATGTAAATAAAACGATTGCGGCAGCATCGTTCAACAGGCTTTCGCCGGCGATCAACAATGTCAAACGCCGGGGCGCCCCCAGATCCCGAAAGATGCCAATGACGGCGGTGGGATCGGTGGTGGCCAAGATGGCTCCCAACAACAAACACCCGACCAGCGACTCGCCCGAAGGTTTCCATACCGCAAAACCAACGACAAAGGTTGAAATGAGCACCGCCACCACGGCCAGCATCAGAATCGGTGCGATATCATCCAGCAAGCGGCGAACATCGATGAAAAAAGCGGTTTCAAACAGCAGAATCGGCAGGAATATCACCAAAAAGGCTTCGGCACTCAGATTGGTGTCGCCCAACGTCCGCAAGAAATCACTCAGAACGCCCAAACCGTCCAGTTCACCGGAAAACCGGATCAGAATCCCCAACGCTGTCCCCACCACCGCCAGCAGTACGGTGTAAGGCATGTTGAGTTGATTGGCCAAAGGGGGGAGCAAACTCACCAAAGCCAACAATCCGGCTATCCCAAAGACGACGACGCTGATATCCTGCATGATTCCAACAATCCTTGAACTGCGCCCACCGTACCGGCTTGCTGCCACCTGGGCAAGCCCACTGAACCAGGAAGGGAACGAGTCATACCGGCGAGCCCTGATACTGACACATCGCCGGTATCGGGCCGCGACGGCGGCCCCGCGCGCCCATGCGCGCGAAGCCAAGGGCGCGGATGCGCCCGCCCGGCGTCTGAGGGCAGCCTTGATGAGTCACCATCAAGG
>CAIXKV010000079.1 GCA_903920145.1 uncultured Rhodospirillales bacterium | reverse complement strand
CGAGCCTTGATGGTGACTCATCAAGGCTGCCCTCAGACGCCGGGCGGGCGCATCCGCGCCCTTGGCTTCGCGCGCATGGGCGCGCGGGGCCGCCGTCGCGGCCCGAGGACCGGCGATGTGTCAGTATCAGGGCTCGCCGGTCTCATTACCGCGCCGCCGGCAGGTGGACCTGATATCCGGGGAAGACGATCTCACCGATATCGCCGGTGATGCGATCGGCGCCGTTGACCGAGTTCGCGCGGATAACGATGCGCAGGGAGTCGATAGGAGCCCCCGTTAACGGAACCTCGATGGTCATCCGATCCCCAAGGCCGTTCAGCCTAGCCACCAGCGTTTCCCGCCCTTGCACCCCGGTCAAAACATCCAACGCCCTGAGTCTAGTTTCAGCACGATTAAACAGCACCATGCGTCGCAAGGGCACCGGCTGTTTCAGGGTGATCCGAACGAAATGCGGCATGGCCGTCGGCGTAGAAGACCAAGCTCGGCCGATGGGATTGTTGACTTGGCCATCAAACAGATATTCCTTGTGATAAGCAGGAAGGTCTTCGGAATCGACGGTTATGCTGTCGAGGGGTAACGAGGGCAGAGTGTCGGCGAAGAAATCGTCGTCCAGAGCCACCAGCCGTCGTTGAGCATCCGGATCTACCGGGATCAGGCCGCGCACCGTGGCGTTAGGATTCTTGTCGATCCGGTACAGGAACAGGCCGGTATCGAGGGCGCCTGCCGGAAACACCGGCCCCATTTCAGCGCGAAAGGCGGCGTTGTCGCGCAAAATCAGCAGCCACTGGAAGAACCGCAACCGGCCGATCCATCCCGCACGGTCGAGCGGACACAGGCCGTCTTTGGGCTGGCTGGCGTCCGGCAGGGTCACGATGCATGAGTCAAGATGGTGCGGTAACGCCTCCAGAAAGGGAACGAAATAGGGAAAGCCGATCGGTCGGCTATGCCAGATGGTGGCGATCCGGTCGGTATGGTCGGCCCGCTCGAGCAGAAAACCAATGCGGCGGGCGATCCGATCCCGTTCGGATTGTTGCGCTTCACTTTGGAGATGATGTGTAACCGTGGTTGTCCATGGCGGTAGCACCAGCAGCCAAGCACCGCTTATAACGAGCATGATGCCCATACGGCTTCTCATTTGTCCTGGGCTGGCGACAGGTTGTACCAGCAGAGCAATGGGTGTGATCCACAGGGGCAACAATACGATGCTCATGTAACGCTCGAACGAGGACATCAGTCGGGCGTCGTCGAAGCCCAGGTTAAAAGAATACACCCGCAGTAATCCGATCAGGAAAAACAGAAAGGCCAGGATCGAAACCACGGTCAGGATAATGGCGTCCCGTTGTTGGCGGCCACGGCTGGTGATCACCACCGCGATCAGGGCGACCAGCGCCCCCAGAGCGTAAACCAGCATCGGCAACGGTTCATCCCGGCCACTAGGAATGGTTCCCAACAAGGCCGGGCCGATATTGGCTGCGGCGACTTTTTGTTGGGGCGTCGCCTGTCGGTCATCAATCAGCCCGCCGATAGTCTCGGTCATCGATCCCTTGGTGGCGATTTCGGGGACCATCTGATGGCCGGCAAGCCACAGTCTCCAGCTTTGCGCTGCGACGATCGGTGTCGCGAACAGGACAGCCACAAGCAGCAATCGCTTCAAAACCACCGTCCAGGCCGGTCGCCGCGCCATCAGAGCCGCCAATTCGAGGGCGCCAAAGACTGTCGCGACCACCAGAGCTAGAAATAGGCCGGCGTCCTTAATCAGGGGCAAGGCCAAGACGCACAGCAGCGTCACCCAAGCAAAACGCCGACGAGATGGGAGCGAGAGTTGCAAGGCGATGGCCGCCCCGGCCAGACCACCGATCAGGTGATCGACGTAGGCCGTCAGCAAACCGGCTCCATGAGGCGAAAAGGTCGCGATCAGGGCCGCCATTAGCCCGACGGTCAGGCCAAGGGCCAGGGGTTGGCGCCATGTCAGCAGCGCCATGACCGCAGAAACGAAGGATAGAAAAAAGACACCCTGGGCGAACAAAACGTCGTCTTCCCGAAAGGGCAGACTCCCGCTGGAAAAAGGGCTTTCCGCCTGGAAAAAAACGTCGAACAGGGCGGCGCCGGGTGGATAGAGCCAGTAGTGTAACTCGGTGCTCGCGTTCGGAAGCCCGTTGGTCAGGATCAGGGCCTTAACCGCCGCCCCCCAGTGAGAAAACTCGTCGGACAGGTAGAATTGTGCTCCTCGGCTGGCTAGCCAGAGGCTGCCGGCGAAGACCAGAAACAGGATTAGAGCCGGCGGCGCTGACCGGAGGTCGGCGCCGACCTGCCGCACCAAAGTCCGGAATGCCATCGGCATCGACGAGGCCAAGCGGCGGCCATAGGCCAACAGCCATCCGAGTAGGATCAGGAGTCCGACCGTTTGAAGCAACAGAATCGCCTGGTGGACATGGCCGATCGCCGCCGCCGGATACAGCAGTCCGACCAGCCCCACCGCCACCGTCATCGGGGAACAGGCAATGGGCAGTCGCGTCACCCAGGAGAGCCCGGCGGCCAGTCCGACGAAGGAAAGGAAAGCAATCATGTCTTGAGGCTTTCTGATCTGTAGCTGTAGCGATGCGGAATCAAGGTCGGTTTCGACGCAAATTAGCTGTATAGCTTACGTTACATAAAATGATTTATGAGGCGGCTTCCAGCATGGGGCCGCGAACGAATGCGGTTTGCCACGTCTGGGGTGAGTGCGCGCGGGACGATGACGGCAACGGCCACGGCGAGGTATTCCTCAGGAGGCTTCCCACCATCGACCTCGTCTTCTTCCCGTTCGTCCGCAATGCTCGCAAAAGATAATACTTCATACTCTGCACTCTCGTAAAAATTTTGGTCGCGTGATCTTAAGAGTGGCGCCCCGAAACTGAGGATGAGCTATCGGCGTTTCTTTACGCTCGCCGAGCTCGCTGATAGAAAAGGCTCCGGCGCGTCCCAGGACTTTTGACCGGATATCGAAACATGATCGCCTTCCTTTCTTTTCTGGGACTGGCAGCCGGGCTGACCCGGCTGACCCGGCTGCCGTTCGTCTGGTCTCCTTTGGCGACCGCCACCGCTCTGATCACGGTGCTCACTCTTGCCGCCGCGCTGGGCTGGGTCAAAGAAGCGATCACGATCCTCCATGGGGTCGGAGTGATTACGCTGGCCGGGCTGCCGGTTCTTTACGGGTGGCGTCGGGGATGGTCGTTTCTCCCTGGGATCGGTCCGGTTCCACCGGCGACGGTCCTGTTCGTGATCTTCGGCTGCGGCGCTTGGCTGATCACCGGAGACGCGCGTTTTACCCTCGCGGACGAGTTTTCCCACTGGGGAACGGCGGTCAAGCAACTTTTACTCACCGACAGCCTGCCGCATGCCGACTCTCCCCTGCTGCTCCGCGCCTATCCTCCCGGCGCGACCGTGTTCGACGCCTTCTTTCTGATCGGAACCCGCTTTCGGGAAAGCGACATCCTGTTTGCGCAGAGCATCCTGTTTCTGTCCTGCGCGTCCGCGATGCTGGCGCCGCTAACTTGGCGCCGGCCGTTGGTCCTGGTCTCGGTCCTCGCGCTGATCTATGCCCTGATCGCGACCTTTTCCCCTCAGGGCGCTGGCCTGATGACGGCTTACGTCGATCATATCATCGGCGCGCTGGCGGGAGCCGCGATCATCCTGCATTTTTCGCTCCGGCCGCGTTGGCGTTTCGGCTGGGTGACGGTGCTGTGCGTGTTCACCCTGCCTTTGATCAAGGATGCCGGGCTGTTTCTGGCGTTGATGGTCGCGGCGGCGTGCGGTGTGGCGGGAGCGTTGGATTTGCTCAAGGCCGGAGGCCTTTGGAAGCCGGGACTCGCGAAGCGGCTGTTATTGATCGGACTGCTGTTTGGGACGCCGCTTACGGCGTCCCAAGGCTGGAACCTGTGGCTGGGACAGCATGATCTGGTTCGGACGGTCGACCTTAAGGGATCGGTCGCCGAGACCATCGGCGGCCTGATCGATGCCAGCCAGGCGACTCCCCAACAGAAGCTCGTGGCTGGGAACCTCGGCCCAGCCCTACTGGGAACCTTGCCCGGTCACGACCTGCCGCTGCCGGTTCTGGTCTGTGCACTGTGGGGGCTCGCTGCCCTGATCGTCGCTGCCATCACAGGTCTTCGCCGGTCTCGACGAGACGCTGTGGTTTTGACCGTGGTTCTTGGGTCGGCGTTTGCGGTCTTCGTCATCGGCCTGCTGCGCCTCTATTCCTTCACGCTCTCCTTTGAAGAAGCCCGAATGATGACTTCATTCGAGCGCTACATGGGGATCGTGTTGCTACCGCTGTCGATGATTGCCGTGGCCTTTCTGACTCAACCAGTCGGCGGCGGTCGATGGCGAACCGTCGTCCGCACCAGCCTGCTGGCGATTTCAGGGGCCCTCTGGCTGTTGAGTCTGCCGGCTTCGACCGCAGTTTTCACCCAGAACATCCCGGCGCAGGTGCGCGCCGAGCGGGATCGTCTCACCACCCGCGCCGCCTTCCTGGTCGAGCGGGCCGGCCATCCTGGGCGGGTTACCGCCATCTGGTACGGACGGCGGAGCGGCGTCGCCTATTACGCCCCGTTCATGGACCTGTTGCCCCTGCATGTCGACCTGTGCGCCAGCTCGGCGACCCCTCAGCCCGGCTGGATCCCGTGTCGGCTCAGTCGGCAGGAGTGGATCGACCGTTTGAATGCCACCGACTGGCTGCTGATCCTGCGCGACAATGCCGCCTTCCGCGCCGAACTGGGGCCGCTGTTTCCGCCCGGCGCCCTCGAGGCTGGTCTCTTTGCCTATCGGGTGGTCAAGACCGGCGAAACCGTGCGTCTCGAGCCCGTCGATCCGGCTGCCCAGCGGCCGCTGCTGGCGGTGGACGAGGATGTCTACGCCGACACGCTGCCGGTCCTGCCCCTGGAAACCCTGGAGACCGATTCCGAGGACCGACCGTCCTACCGCCAGGAAAACCTGTTCGATGGGCAGCCCGACGATCCGGTTGGCCGGTCCTGGTCGTCTCTGCCCACCGCTATGCCGCATTTCGTGCGTCTCGGCCTGAAACAGCCGACGGCCTTGCGGCGGATTCTCGTCCTTAACCCTAAAGAGGGACGGCTGAGGGCGCTGGATGTGATCACCGGGTTGAACGGCCAGGAAACGCTCGTCGCCCGGCTGACCGGCCTCGGCGATCAGGACGTCCTCGACATTCCGTTGACTGGGGCGGCCATCGATTCCCTACGCTTGGTTGTGCGCAAGAGTATCTTCAAGGGCATGGACACGTCCGAAGCCAGAATCGGCGAGATCATTCTTCCCGGCTATCGGATTGGCCTGCCCGACTGGCCTGCCTTGCCGGTTTTGCCTCTGGAGAGTCTAGAAACCGATTCCGAGGATCTGCCATCTTATCGCAAAGACTTCCTGTTTGACGGAAATGCTGAGGATCCGATCGGTCGGGTTTGGTCATCGCTGCCCACCGCCATGCCCCATTTCGTGTTCTTGAAACTCCATCATCCCACGGCTTTGCGTCGGATGGTGATCATTAACCGCAATGAAACCCGACTGAGTGCGCTCGATGTGGTCACCGGGCTGAACGGACAGGAAAAAGTCGTGGCTAAACTGACCGAACTCAGGGATACCAAGGCCATTGAGGTGCCCTTGAACGGCGAGCCCATCGATTCCTTGCGTATCGTCGTGCGCGGGAACTCGATCTCCGGGACCAATCGCATGACCGCCGATATCGCTGAGATCGAATTCCCCGGCTATCGGGTCAGTCTGCCAGAGCCACATTAAGCCCAACCCAACACCTAGGCATGGATCGACACCACGATGACGGCGCGTTCAGATCAGTCTCCGAGTCATCGCCCTTCATCCCGGCTTATACCATCGGGCCTTGATGGTGACTCATCAAGGCTGCCCTCAGACGCCGGGCGGGCGCATCCGCGCCCCCCTAAAGTCACACGGGGGCTTCGCGCCATGGGCGCGCGGGGCCGTCGTCGCGGCCCGAGGACCGGCGATGTGTCAGTATCAGGACTCGCCGGTATTACAGGCCAGCGGAGTCTCCCTTGGAATTCGTGCCGATGCTGCCCGATCACGGGCTTTTCCAGGGGATCGAGGGCGATGACGGCAGTGGTCTTGCCTGCGCCGGGATTTTTGCCACCATCACCACCCTGACCAGGATCACCGTGCTGCGCCATGCCATCAATCTCGGCAAGGACGCCGCCACTAAAAGCGGAACAACATATGACCGAATCTCCAGGAATACCCGCACAATGTCCATGTTATGGTAAAACCGTTTTTGATTTCGCCTTTGCCGGTAATATTGGCCGTAAGGTGGAAGCGCGATTCTCGCAATACGCCTTCTATGACGACTTGTATCGCTGCCGAAGCTGCGGTCTACTGGCCCAGAAGCAGATTGACCGCGCGACTATCGTCGAACTGCTCAAGGCAGAACGCTATCTCGACGAAACCATCGGCAAACTGAATCTTGCCGAAAAGCATTGTCAATTCGATATTCTGATCGACCTGATCGGTCGCCACGCGTCGTTGGCCGAGGCGCGACTGTTGGATGTCGGTGCCAATACCGGGGTATTTCTTAAGAGCGTGGGGGCCTATACCTCTAGGGCACGGGGGCTCGAACCCTCGCGCGAGGCCGCACAAAGCGGACGCGAGACCTTGGGCGTCGATATCGAGAACGCGGTCATCGGTGAAGCCAACCTACCGCCCGCTTCTTTTGACATCATCACGATGTTCGATGTCGTTGAGCACCTGTGCGCCCCCGAAAGTGACTTGGCCGTGCTGCGCGATGCCCTGGCCCCAGGCGGCCGGCTGTTTATCACTACCCACGATATCGACACGACTTATGCGCGGCTATTAGGGCGTCATTATCCGATGCTGATGTATCAGCACTTCTTCCACTTCTCCCCGAAGACGCTAGGCATGCTGCTGGAACGAATCGGCATGAGGGTCGTCGCCACCCATTACTTTCCCAAGTCGTGGAGTGTGGCCTATCTTGCCGAATTGCCGGAAAAGAAGTGGCCAGGGAGCCTGACTTCGAAGCTTCTTTCCGCTATGCTGGCGCCTTTGACCGCTAGCGAACGCTTGAAACGCCTCCGCATCACTTGGCCTCTCCGGGAGTTCTTCCTGTGTGTTGCCGAGCGTGTTGAATAATACCGGCGAGCCTATTGATGGTATGATCGATACGGTCGTTCGTGAGGAAGGGGCGCCTCGAGATATGCCCCTTCCTACACCCCCATCCGTAAGCCCGCCAATAAGCCGGACAGAGGATCGTTTTTCTTCACAAGAGATTCGGTTGTCCATGCCCACCCTATCGGGAGACAAAACCCGGTGCGCGCATTGCTCATCTCTTTCAATAGCCGAGCCATTCGACCGGAACGACAGTCATTAAGATACAGGAATCATTGATTATGAATTATACGGATTGCCTGTTTGTCACGCTATTCGCTTTACTAGTCTGTATTTCCTGGAGTTTGGACTGGTTAGGCCGTCCTGGAATCTGGCTTAAAGAGTTTGTGCTAATCGCGATTAGCTGGATCATTATTTATTCATGGGGTGGTTTTGGATTTATCGTCTTTGTGGCGATTGTCTCTACCAACTACCTTATTTCCTTGGGGGTCGGAAGAGACTGCCTGCGCCGGTCCCGTGCCTTGATTGCCCTCGCGGTCACCCTCGATATCGGGCTGCTGGCCCTTTTCAAATACAGCGGTTTCCTGACCGATACCATCACCGCACTGACCGGCATTCCTCTGCCGCCGATGGCCTTCGGTATTCCCATCGCGATCTCGTTCTATACCCTGCATATCATCAGTTACCTGATCGATTTGCATAAGGGCAGCATCACCAGGCTTAACATCAAGAATTATATATTCTATCTGAGCTTCTTCCCCCACTTGATCGCGGGCCCGATCGTGCGCGCTTGGCAGTTATCACCGCAGATCGGAAAATCCCCAGGACGGCGGCGCAAGATTATCGGCGGTATGAATTATTTCATCATCGGCTATAGCCTGAAGACGCTGGCCGGAGATAACATCGGCATGGCTATCGATCCCTACTGGCAGGGCGGGGCGACATTACAATCGGCTGCTGATCATTGGGCGATTGCTCTTCTCTACTACGGTCAAATTTATTCTGACTTCGCCGGCTACAGCCTGATGGCTATCGGCATGGCGATGCTTTTAGGCTATAAATTCCCGGCCAATTTCCGCTCTCCGATGATCGCCTTCAGCTTGCAGAACTTCTGGCGGCGCTGGCATATTACGCTGTCGCGCTGGCTCAGGGATTATCTCTACATTACCCTGGGCGGAAATCGTCAGGGAGTCTGGCAGACCAGACGCAATCTTCTGGTCACCATGCTGCTCGGCGGCTTGTGGCATGGCGCTAACTGGACCTTCGTGATCTGGGGCGGCATGCATGGCCTCGGCCTGGTGATCGAACGATGCTTGCCGAAGCCGCCGCCTTGGTGTCGGCTTTGGGTGATCCTGTCGGGTTGGATCCTGGTTCAAGCTTGGGTGATGATGGCCTGGGTGTTTTTTCGCTCTCCGACCCTAGAAACCGCCACGGGGTTTATTCACGGCATGGTTCGTTTCGGCGGTGCCGGCGCCTTTGATCTCGCGGCCCCGGTGGCGCTGATTCTGCCGTTTGCCATCCTGCCCATACTCCACAACACGGCGCCGCTGGTGATCCGGGTGGTTCCGAGACGGTATCTCGGAACGCTTCATGGCGCTCTGGCCGGCAGTCTTTTCGTCGTCGATATCATGATGCACACGGCAACCCAGCCGTTTATCTATTTTAAGTTTTGACGCCGATTGAGGGAAGGAAAACGGCCATGCAGCGTCTGCGGCTTTGGATCGGTCTGACCAGTACGGCCCAGACGCCGTCCCGCCGCCGTGCCGTAACGGTCCTATCGAGCTTCATCGTTGCGGCCGGACTCACCGCTGGCCTGTTCCATGTTTTAAGGCCCGTCTCACCCTCGGTCTGGCCGGAGGGGTCTGCTCCCAGCGACCTTTATCTGTCGGCCTACCGTCATGATCATACCGACCATCCCCTGTTTCTCTTCGGCCTGTTCGGCCTGAAGGAAAAGATCAGGGAGGCCGATATTCTCCTGACCGGAACCTCGCACCTGGAATTCGGGGTCGATGCCGGGCAGTTGTCGGCGCTGTTGCAGGCGGCCCTGGGCCGCCCGATCAAGGTTCTCAATCTCGGGCGTGGCTATGGCGACGGTGCGGTGCTGACCCGGATGATCCTCGAATCCAACGATATTCATGACAAGATCATCGTTTCCGACCTCTATGACCTCGGGATTCTCTCCGACTATTCCAAACTGGTCGCAACCTGGAACCGAGTTCTGGCGAGCTGGAAAGTCCTGAATATCCGCTCAATTTATCAGAAAGACCGGCTGCTCTTCGGGATTTTGCCGGCCATTTCCTACACCGATGGCCGGCTTCGGCTCGACGATCCGTCTCAAAGCTTTGTCCTGAGGGACGAGCAGGGCCTTGATGTTTATAATTTCTGGTCATTCGAGTCTGGAGAACTGTTCCGCGCTGCCCATCCCCAAGCCGATCCGCTGCCGACCGACCAGCTCAAGCACTATGGGCCGGAGAGCACGCTCCTGATGGGGCCGCACTGGTGTCGTGAGCACCGATTGCGCTGCCTCTTTACCCTGATCCCGTTTCCTGCCGCCGACCTCGCCGCCACTGCGGCCTGGGCCGGAACCCGAGGCCTGCCCTATCTCGACCTATCGGCCGAGGCCTTGACCTATTTCGACACACCGCCGTCCCATCTGGATCTGGCCGGCCGGGAACTGCTGACACGGCGGCTGGCCGCTCAACTGATCCCGCAGCTCAGTGCCGACGCCGTGACCGGGGAAGGCCAGCACTCGCCGGCATCCTTTACGGTTTCGGCCTTCGGTCCCCACGAGACGGCGACCGGTCAGGGCTTCAGCGTCCAGCCCGGCGGTGCCTCGACCCTCTGGATCGCGCTGGCGCGGGGTGAACCCGCGACGGCGCCGCTGCCGGTCGGCATCGTCGTCACCTGGGACGGCCGCGACCTGCCTACCGCCTTCGATGAAAAGGCTCTGGTGCTGACCACGACGATCTCGCCCGACTTGTACGCGACCCCCGGCCATCATGATCTGGCCGTGGTCGACGCGGAATCCCGGACCGATCTCGCCCATCTTGATTTCCTCGTCCGGTAAGGAGCTTGCTGTAATGGTTGCCAAAATTGTGCAGGCCGTAGTCGGAGTTCCTGTCCTGACACTGGCCTTCTGCGTCCTCAGCATCCCCGCGACGGTTTCGCTGGCTGTGGCGGTTCTGGCGGTTATCGTGTTTGTCCGGGCGGGGCCATGGACGACCATGATGGTGTCGGTATCGACGACCATAACCTTGATCATGCTTGAGCTGGTTTTACAGGTCGCCGGTTCGTCCATGATATATTACCGCGTCGATGAAATGATCGGTCGGGGTGACCATTTTGTCCCGAACGTTGCGTTGCGCGGGTTTCACCAGCCTTATGGTGATCTTTATGCCATTTCGAACCGTCCGCTATCATCGATCATCGAGCCTCGTAGCGTCGACTTCATTACAGACAGCCTGGGTAATCGGAACGAACACGATTACAATGGCGAGACTTTGGCCCTGATCGGGAATTCCCTTGCCGTCGGTTCCGGCACGACCCAGTCCGAAACTTTGGCGGTGGCGCTGTCTCGAGAGCTGGGGCGCCCCGTCTACAATGCCTCCTATCCCGGAGGACCGATCGATTACCTGACATGGCGAGTCCGGTTCGAAAAAAACGCCGGAAAAAATGCCAAAGAAGCCAAAACCATCTTCCTCTTCTTTGAAGGAAAGGATCTACCATGCCCCGATGATGACTGGAGCGTGGTTAACGGAACTTTACCTTGGTATCTTGATGTGCCTAATTTTGTCAAACCGTTGGCAACGTACAAGATATTTCATGCATTGACCGGACGTGTATTGGTTACTTTCGCGCGGGGATCCTTGCCGCCGAGTGTCATGGTGGCGCGTGTTGGCGACAAAGACGTCGGTTTTATGAGTTTGTACTACAAGGCCATCCGGCAGAAAGTCGCGTGCCCTTGGGATGATGTCATCACCCGCTATCGCGCTTTTGCGCGCAGTACGGCCCTGATCGCCATGATCCCCGACAAATCTCGGGTCTATCATGACTTCATTGATCCCGGTGAAGACCTGCCGGACCTTCGCTGGCAGTTCATTCAGCGGCTGGGCCGGGAAACCGGCATTCCGACCGTCAATCTGACGCCGTCTCTGGTCGAGGCGGCCAGGCGCGAACTGCCCGAAGGACGTTATGTCTATTGGCGGGACGATACTCATTGGAATGGTCTCGGCATGGCGGTGGCGGCCAAGGCGATCGCGGCGGCCCTCAAGGAGGCGCAGCCGGCGGCGGTTGTCACGGCGCCTGCCCGACCGATACTGGAACGTGCTCGCATCGCAGGCGCACTAGCCGGAGCGGCAACTCCCGACGGCTGGTACACCAGCAGTCCGAACGCGACAGTGCAGGCCGGCGGGGTGGTCGGGGCTTCCGATAGCCAGATCTATCGGATTCTGCCGATACCGGCCGCCGGCCGGGAGATGGCCGCAGCCATCCAGTTGGCCGGGACGGTCGATATGGCCACCATTTTGGTGGATGTGATCTGGCAGAAGGGCGGCAGCGAGGTGTCCAGAGAGACCGCGACCTTCAATGTCAGGGAGAGCGAAGCCACCACCGCCGAGGTCACACGTGAGGTGCCGCCGGGGGCGGATCATATCCTGTTGATCGTGCGGCCGTGGCGGCCCGAAGATGGTAAGATTACGGTCGGCGGGGCCGATATTTCCTGGCGATGACCGAAAATTACGATCTTGCTTCGGAATTACAGAGGTTGAATTCGGTTTCGTCGTCGCCTTGGTGTTCTTGGTATTTGGGTCGGATTTTCAGGATCGGCCGCTCGAACCAGACCCGGATGCCGTAAGAGCAAGCCGCCAGGGCAAACAGATAGACCAGGAACTTCTGGTAGGAGTTACCGGGCATGGCTGAATCGAGGACGAGAATGACCGGGATATGGAAGAGATAAAAGTCGTAGGACAACTCTCCGAGCCAGGATGTCGGTGCGGCCAGGGTCCGATGTTTGAAGAGCGGCTCCAGAAAATAGAAAGAGACCAGAAGAGATACCGAGAAAATCATCGCCACATAGAAATAAATCAGGCGCGCAAACACGCTCTCATTGTCATAAATCGATTCCATCAGCAATACCAGCAGGGTTGCCGAAATCAACAGGCTGGCCGCAGTTCCGGCTATCACTTGGGGCCGTCGCAGTTGCGGCAGGTTGGTCAGGACGATGTAACAGACGAAGCCGAAGCATATGGAATCCAGACGATAGATGACGACTTCCCTCGAGGTTCGCCAGAAGTCCGGGTCAAACGCTGCACCGATGAACCGGGACAACAGCAGCAGCACAAGAAATCCGACGATCGCCCAGCCGGTATTGACCCCTAGGGCTAGAGTAGCAGCGATGAAGGCCGGGAAGATGATATAATACCACTCTTCGACCGAAAGGCTCCAGGCAATCGGAAAGTAATTATTCGATTCGTCGAGGAATAATAAGTTATAGGTGAAGGTTATGTATTTGAAATACTGGATACCGAAGACGTTCGATGTCAGAATTGCCATGGCCGTGATTGCCAGCACGAAAGGCGGCAGCGTGCGCAGCCAGCGGCGGATCAGGAAGATACGAAATCGGCTCCAAAATTTGTCATCGAGGCAAAAGAGGATTTGCGGCGCCAGCACAAAACCGCTGAGCACAAAGAATACTTCCACGGAAACGATCGCCAAGCTCTCGCTGAGATGTCCGCCCACCCGCTCGATCATGAAATAATGGGGAACCGCGACCGCCAGAGCAGCCAGTCCTCGTAAGGTGTCGAGGGAGTTTAGCCTCACCTTGTCCCTACAATCAGAATTTCTGGTAAAGAGTCGGGGCGATGGCATTCCCATTGCTAAAGATCAGCAATGCACCCAAGAGCACGATCACCACGACTGCCGGCAGCAACAGACTCTTCCAGTGGCTGGATAGGAACTGTCCCGGTTTCTTGCCAATGTTCATCGCCGTAGGTTCCTTGTCGGGCCTGTCCTGAAGCACCCCCTCATTTTTCTTAGCTCCTTCTTCCCGATTTCCGGAGCCCGTATAAGAGGCTAAGTATCGTATAATATCACCCTTCGGTGAGCCAACAAGCTCGTCGGGCAAGGTTTCGATTTGCACCAAGGCATAAACCTGCTATTACAATAGATAGCACGTCTAAAACAACGAACTTTACAGCAAAACATACCCGTCAACGATATGCCTGCTGCTTTATGTTCAACGCTAGGATAATGAGAGAGTCCTGAAGGGACTGCCGGACCGCTGCGCGACTTTAGCAAGGCGCCCGCAGCGAGTCCAGCTCTTATTCATAGGCATATACAGCCTAGCCGGACCCGCATGCACGATTGCTAGCGGACGACGAAGTCACGGTGGCCAATCTCCGCCCCTGTTTCAGCATTGACGATTGCCAAGTCATGATGGCCGGGCGTGGCATACAACGCGCCCATCAAGTCTGCCTCGCCCACGTGCTGCGCGATGTCCAATATGCCATCGACTATGGCAATAGCATCTTCGCCCCGAAAAGCGGTATCGAAGGCTGTATTTGAAGATTACGCAGAATAGTCTCGACTATTTCATACAAGATTATGACGGCTCCTGATGTCCAATAGTTCTCGAATGCATGCCCGCCAGTCCGAAAATGACCAGCTTGAAGATGTCGCATTCATTCTAAGTCTTCGACTGAGCTGATGAGACGGTGGCTCGTCGCGACTGGGGCTGCTGGGGTCGGTTCCTGCCGTTGAGCGGCCTTGACCTTGGCGCGGTCCACCCAGGCGAGGCCACCATAAACCAGCGCCAAGCTGACCTCGTTTAGGAGATCCAGAATCTCGTGGCCATTATCGACGATGATCGGCTGGATACCTGCCGCCATCAAACGACGGATCGACGAGATCCCAACCGAGGCAGCATAGACGGCATGACATCCTTCGAGAAAGTCGAGCTTGACCAGGATCTTGTCATGAGCTGTGCCGGTCAGACCGACGCGACCGCTTTCGCCGACTTGTTCGGCTTTGACGAAGGTGCCGACCCCGATCAGATCCGCCTGTCCTGGGGCCACGTCGAACACCAACAAGCTTTCGGCGCCGCCAAAATGCAGATTAACGGTAGTGCCGTCGTTGGAGGCAAAAGCGATTCTCAGCATGGGTTTGGCCTCCGGATTTTGCCGTCGTGCGGGGTTTCCTGCCGATAGCGCGAACGGTAGGGGCGGATTTCCTGGTAATGTCCGGCCAACAGATTGGCGAGGTCGAACAGCAATTGGCGGCTGCCGCCGTAGCCGACCCAGGTTCGCGCGTGCGCGCCATAGGCATCGTAGACCGGGAATCCGGCGCGCAGCAGCGCCGTTCCTAGGCGCCTGGCGATTTCGGCCCCGTGGGAATTGGTGATCAGCAGTTCGGCGGCGTGCTCGCGGGCCAGCCATTCCAGGTCTTCGAGGTCGCCGATGACCACGCTGTCGGTGGGCAGATGGGCTAGGTGCCCGGCCTGGGCGGACGCGACAGCGGCGACCACCTCGGCGCCCATGGCAACCAAAAAACGGGTGAAGGTGGCCAGAAGGTCGGCATCGGCGGCCACCGCAACGCGGGCACCACCCAGTTGAAACTGGCAATCGACCATGGCGTCCTGCAACTGCGCTCGCTTGCGCTCCAAAGCTGATGGCACCGGACAGTCGGAAATGCCTGCCAGGGCCTGGGTGAAGGCATCGCAATCATCGAGGCCGAGCAGGCCGGGGAAGCGATGGTCGGTAATGCCGGTTCGGGCCTGGAGCAAGTCAGCAGCGTAGTCGAGCGACGGGCCTATCACCAGGGTGGCTACGGACTCGGTCATGGCGGCCACAGCGGAGCGCGGAGTCCCACCATAAGTTAGGGTTGAGAACCCGGCCTCGATCAGATGGCCGTCCAGGGAATCTGCGAGGTCGGGTAGGACGATCGGCGTTAGGCCGAAGGCCCCGATCCAGCTCTTGATCGCCTCGATATCGCCAGGGGTGAGCATGGCCGAAGCCAGGACATTGACCTGACCGGGCCGCCGTACTGCGGACGGCGCAGAGGGAATCAACGCGATGATCATTGCTTCGACTGCTGCGGCGAAGCCGGTTTCGAGGCAGCCTAGCGTGTCGGCGGCACTGACGGGGATTACGGCCACACCGTCGTGGTGCGGACAGGAGGCCCGGAAGGCGGCAACGGTGCGAGGAATATCGGCACCCTGGATTTCCGACAGGCCAGTGGAGATCAGCCCGATCACTGCTGGTTGGTTCTTATCGCAGATAGTCGCCAGCGCCTCGACCACACGGCTGTCGGCCCCGAGCACCGTAGTCATCTGATCCATGGCGGTGGTCTGCAAGGCGATCGGATCACGGAAATGACGCATGAAGAACAGCTTGTTGAACGAGGTGCAGCCGCGCGCGCCGTGTTCCAGCGGCATGGCTTGGGCCAGGCCCAGAAAGGCCAGCGAGGCCCCGATCGGTTGGCTGGCCTTGAGCGGATTGACCGCCAGGGCCTTAGTCGGCAGGACGATTTCGGCCATCTGTCCGCTCCTCAGGCCGCAGCTCGCAACCAGTCGAGACGGCGGCGAACCTGTTCCCAGACCGGCGAATGAACGGCACGATCAAGATTGCGCGCCAGCTCGATCATGCCGTCGTACCCGGCGTAACCGATGCACCGGACATGGTCGATGTCGAGGAAGGGCAGCCGCGACTTCAGAGTCGGGTAGATGTAGCGGTCGCCGGCCACCAGGATGTCGGCCTTGAGGTTGTGGAAGGCCTCGATCAAGGCGGTCTGGTCGTTGTCCGAGATCATCAGGGCGTCCGGCCCCATCAGGGCGGTGATACGCGCCTTGTCCTCTTCGGTGGATTTCTCGGTGCCGGTGGCCACCACGACCATGCCCAAATCCTGGGCCGCCGAGACCACCGACCACGACTTGTAGCCGCCGGTGAAGATCAGCACCCGCTTGCCGGCCAGACGGCGGCGGAGCGGCGCCAGGGCCGTCTCGACCTGGGCTTCTTCGCGGGCAATCATCGCCTCGGTGCGTCGGCTGAGGTCGGCATCGTTGAGTCGGTGGGCAAAATCCCGGAACGCCTGGGAGGTGTCCTTGATGCCGTAGAAGCTGCCCTCGAAGAATGGGGTGCCGTAATCCTCATTCAGCTTGCGCGCGACGTGGAGCATGGCCTTGGAGCACACCACCATGTTGGCCTCGGCCCGGTGCATGGTCTGGACCTCGCGGAACCGGGAATCGCCGGAGAAGGTGCAGAGGATGCGCAGGCCCAACTCATCGAACAGCGGCGCGACGTTCCAGAACTCGCCGCCGACGTTCCATTCGCCGATCAGGTTGACATCGTGGCCGGTGATCCCCGGCGGCATCGCCGCCGCCGACACCGGCTCGGGTTCGCGGCTGCCGATCACGTGCCGATAGACGATGTCGCCAGCCAGCCGGTTGCCGAGATTCTTGTTGCCGTAAAAGCCGGCGCAATCCACCGGCACCACCGGCACGCCGTAGCGAACCGCAGCGTCCTTAGCCACCGCCTCGATGTCGTCGCCTTGCAGGGCGGGAACGCAGGTATTGTAGACGAACACCGCCGCCGGCCGGTAGCTGTCGACCGCTTGGCCGATGGCCCGGAGCAGCCGCCGCTCGCCGCGTCCCATGATGACGTCCATCTCGCTGAGGTCGGTGGTCATGCCGATCCGATAGGTGTCGGGACCGCTGGAACGAGTGCCACGGTTGTCCCAGGACGAGCCGGCACAGCCGATCGGACCATGGACCACATGGGCGGCGTCGGCGATCGGCAACAGGGCGTTGCGGGCGCCATCGAAACAGCAACCCCCTTGGGTGGCACCGGGTTGCGGCCGGGCGCAACCGGACTTGGTCTTGGCGTTGTGGGCGCAGGCCGATTCGGTCATCAGGGCAAGGATGTCCTCGGGCTTCATTCCGGTGTTCCTGGCTGCGATCGTTGGCCGGGAGAGCTGCAATCTCCGGACCACATTAATGACGCCTAAGGCTATAGCGCCTGGGCGCCGGATCGGAGCGCTCCAAGCTCCGGTACGGGAGCCAGAGACTTCGTACATTCCTGGAGAGACGTTGGAATTTCGTACATTTTGGTACAGCGGCTCCTGTGGCCAGGAAACGCCCAGTGGCATCTTTTATTAGCAAAATGGCAATAGCGGTATTCAAAAATATCAATGGACTACCGCAGACGCGTCATGGCCTGGAAATTGCTTTATCTAACGAACTGGCGGATTCGGGGGTCAGGCGGGATGAACATGGATTACACGGTCGCCATCGAGCTTGACGATTTCGTCGCTGACTTCACCCACTGTTTCACCGGCGAATGCCGAGTCAACGTGCTGCCAATCCTGTTCAAGATCAGCCAGATCATCACCGAGAACGAGGATCTGGCCACCTCTTTGGCCATCATCCTCCAGGTGATGCAGGAACGGCTCAAGATACAACGGGGCATGGTCACACTCTACGATCGCCAGTCTGAGACCATCTTCATCCACGAAAGCTTCGGTCTGACCGCCGAGCAGAAGGCACGCGGCATCTATTCGCTGGGCGAGGGCGCCACCGGCAAGGTCGTGGAGACCGGCAAGGCGATCATCGTCCCGCAACTGCGCGACACCCCACAGGCCCGTGGTCACAGCGGCCATGCCAACGTCTCGTTCTTCTGCGTGCCGATCCTCCATGCCAGGAAGGTGCTGGGCACCATCAGCGCCGAGCGGATCTATCACAACCGCCGCCTGCTCAAGCAGGACGTAGAGCTTCTCGCCACCATCGCCTCGATGATTGCGCCCGCAGTCGAGCTGTATCTCCTGGAAAATGTCGACAAGGTCCGCCTGGAAGCCGAGAACAGCCGCCTGCAAAATGCCCTCAAGGACCGCTTCAAGCCGTCCAACATCATCGGCAATTCCAAGCCGATGCAGGAGATCTACCACCTGATCCGCAAGGTCGCCGGCACCAAGGCGACGGTGCTGATCCTGGGCGAGAGTGGCGTCGGCAAGGAGCTGGTGGCTAACGCCATCCACTATAACAGCCTGACCGCCAGCGGGCCGTTCGTGACATTCAACTGCGCCGCCCTGCCTGAAACCCTGGTCGAGAGCGAACTGTTCGGCCACGAAAAAGGCTCATTCACCGGCGCCACCATGATGCGCAAGGGGCGATTTGAACTGGCTGACGGCGGCACCGTGTTCCTGGACGAGATCGGTGAGCTCAGTCTGCCGATGCAGGCCAAACTGCTCCGCGTACTCCAAGAGCGGACCTTTGAACGGGTCGGCGGGGCGCGGCCCGTCAAGGTGGACCTGCGTATTATAGCTGCCACGAACCGCAACCTGATGGAGATGGTCGAGAAAGGCACGTTCCGTGAGGATTTGTATTATCGCCTGAATGTCTTCCCCATGACCATTCCGCCGTTGCGCGATCGAGGCAGCGACGTGATCCTGCTGGCCGACCACTTTTCCGCCCGCTATGCCGTCGACGCGGGCAAGGAAGTCAAGCGCATCTCGACACCGGCCCTGAACATGCTGATGGCCTATCACTGGCCAGGGAATGTCCGGGAACTGGAAAACGTGATCGAGCGTTCGGTGATCCTGTCTGAAGACGCCGTGATCCACGGCTACAACCTACCACCCTCGCTTCAGACCTCGACTGAGACTGGAACCACCTTTGGCTGTAGTCTCGAAGCGAAAATCCAGGCGGTGGAATATGAGATGATCGTCGAGGCCATGAAGACCCACAACGGCAACATGACCGAGGCCGCCAAGGATCTGGGCCTGACCCGGCGCATCCTGGGCCTGAGGATGGAAAAGCACGGCATTTCCTACAAGATCTTCCGTCGATTAGACGCCGCCTCCTGACCAAGGAAGACCATGAGCACCCTGACCGACAACCAGCGCTATCACCTGATCCTGGCCGACATCGCCATGGCTGCGGCGATCCGGACCCTTGATGGCGCGCATGTCATCGCCATCAGCGCCGAGGCGTATGTCCCGGCATGTCTTCGTGACGCTTGGCTGGCCCAAACCACGGACCCTGGTCTGCGCAAACGCGTTTCCGCCATGGCGTCAGCCGGTGTCGCCTCGTTGCAAGGCGTGACGGCTGAACGACTGGCCGCTGCGGCTGAGACCTATGGCGTGCCGCTGGCTCTGGAGCTGGCGGAACACATTGTCGAGCATTTTAACGCCAAGCGGGATGCGATCCTGACTTACGATCGGTAGGTCACCACCGATTCGCGGAAGCAACGATTCAATTCCTCGACCAGAATCCACGCCCGACGATAGGACATATCGAGCTTGCGCCCCGCCGCCGAGATCGAACCCGCCTCGTCGATCAATTTCAGCAAGCGAATCTTACCTGGGCCGATGGGGCCGTAGGGATCCAAGTCGATGCGCAGGACGACTGTCACCACGAAGATATCCGGGTTCCGAGAGCGGGTTTTTAACAGAGTGCATTGACATTGCGCAAACATGCTCATACATTACCGAAATGAGCAGATTAGTGACGATAGGTGAGGCGGCGGACGCCCTTGGAGTCTCGGTGCAGACGTTGCGCCGCTGGGAAGCCGAGGGGCGCCT
>CAIXKV010000078.1 GCA_903920145.1 uncultured Rhodospirillales bacterium | reverse complement strand
CGATGGTATATCGGGCCGCGACGGCGGCCCCGCGTCCTCGTGGACGCGAAGCCAAGGGCGCGGAGGCGCCCGCCCGGCGTCTGAGGGCAGCCTTGATGAGTCACCATCAAGGCTCGATGGCATAACCGCTGCGACACTGGCCGTCTTCGGATTGTGCGCCGTCACCAGCCCAGCCTCGGCGCGCGACCTTCATGTTGTGGCTAGTTTTACGATCCTGGCCGACATGGTCCGCGAAGTCGGCGGCGATCATGTAACGGTGCGATCCCTAGTCGGCCCCAATGGCGATCCCCATGTTTACGAGCCAACCCCGAGCGACGGCGCCGCCTTGGCTCACGCCGATGCGGTGTTCGTCAGTGGCCTGGGGCTCGAAGGCTGGATGGACCGCCTGATCACCGCCTCGGGCTACAAGGGCACGGTGACGGTGGCATCCCAGGGGGTCTCATCCCGCACGATGCTCGATGATGACGATGCCAACAAAAATGACGGCGAAACCGCTGGCAAACTGATCACCGATCCCCACGCCTGGAACAGTGTTGCGAATGCCGAACTCTACGCCGCGAACATTGAAAAAGCCCTAGAGGCCACCGACCCCGAAGACGCGGCTCGATTCCGGGCCAATGGCGGCCGTTATATCGCCGACCTCAAGGCACTGGACGCCTGGGTTCACCAAGAAATCAACGCCATCCCGCCAGCCAAACGCAAGGTCATCACCAGCCATGACGCTTTTGGCTATCTGGGAGCGGCCTACGGCATCGAATTTCGGGCTCCCGTGGGCTTTTCCACCGAAGCCGAGGCCTCTGGTCAACAGGTGGCAGCCCTCATCGAGCAGATTCGCCATGATGGCATCAAAGCGGTGTTCTTGGAAAACGCCACAGACCCTCGCTTGGTCCAACAAATCGCCAAAGAGACCGGCGCCCAGTTAGGCGGCACGCTTTATGCCGAAGCCCTATCCAAAAGCGACGGCCCGGCCACCAGCTATCTTAAAATGATCCGCTATAACATTGAGACCATGAAAATCGGCATGCTGGCCAATTGAGACCAGAGGACAGCGCCACGGCCCCAGCCGTGATGCCCTGACCTTCGTGCATGCCGATTGCCGGTATATACCATCGGGCCTTGATGGTGACTCATCAAGGCCCGATGGTATTACAGATGTCCCAACACGGCCCGCTCGCTGCGGGCCGCACGGAACCGCAATTGCGCCGCCTCTTTGTGGTCCCCATCGGCATCCAGCATCCGCGCCTGCAAACGTAGCAAGCGGGCGAACTGGCGCACGACATGATACTCGATCTCGCTGGCCGTCGTCTGGTCATATGCTGGATAATACATGGCCTACCCCCCCGGGCATCTTCTGGCCTGCCGCCGACCGGCACCCATCGCCGTTATGGTCGGTCGAAACATGGCCCCTGGCAATCTCCGCAAATCTAAAGCAAATGCCGTACCACGTCCCAAGGCCGCTTCGACGAAGGATTTTCCCAA
Source organism: uncultured Rhodospirillales bacterium (assembly GCA_903920145.1). Taxonomy (GTDB): domain Bacteria; phylum Pseudomonadota; class Alphaproteobacteria; order Azospirillales; family Azospirillaceae; genus BOG-933. Next base: position 44,879 of record CAIXKV010000078.1, on the reverse strand, counting down.
TAGGAACCCGCATACCGCCTTCCGCACCCCCGCCCGCCCCTGCGAAGCGCGATGCAATTTGCGACTCTCCGAAAAAAATGGGAGGCTCCCCCGGAACGCAAAAAAAGGCCCAACTGTTTCCAGCCAAGCCTTCGACGTCATCTCTGGAGATGAATTGGTGGAGCCGATGAGGATCGAACTCACGACCTACGCATTGCGAACGCGTCGCTCTCCCAGCTGAGCTACGGCCCCACCACCCTTCGCGATCAACCCCGCGACGGGAACGGGGGGATAGTGACGAGTAGGCTTGCCTCTGTCAAGCGTCTTGTTTTGACAAAGTCCCAACTCATACCCTCGATTCCGTCATGCGGCATATCGCTGCGGTCCCGAACGGGTCTTTGTTTCGTCCGGCCCATATGTGGTAGCGGAGGGGGTGAGCCATCGAAGCCAACCGGGGCCAGGCATCCGGGGAGGGGGACCATGTTGGTGGAGTGGAGCGAGAGCTTCGTTGTCGGCCACAGCTTGATCGATCGCGAACATCGGGACTTGGTCGATCTGGTCAACGAGACCCAACGGACCATGGCCGACCAATCAGACACCCAAGCGGTGAGTGACAGTCTGTTGGCTATCCTGGTCCGCACGGAAGAGCATTTCGAGCATGAAGAACAGATCATGCGCGACTTTAGCTATCCCTTTGTCCATAAGCACCGCACCGCCCACCAAGAACTGGTGCGACTGACCACCACCATGATCCGAGACGCCGAAGGCCAAGAGGCTCTGCTGCGCGCCCTGAATCTCACGGCCTCAGCTCTTGCCGATCACATGCGCGGCTATGACGGCCTCTTCTGTACCTACCTCAAGGATAACGGCTGTTTTGGCGTGATTTAGGGCCAAGAGCCCTCAACGACCGGCCATCCCGATCCCGCCGGTCATGCTTGCGGCGCTGGCTGCAGTCATGACCGCCGACAGCGCGGTAACTTCGGGATCGCGCCCCAGCGCCGAGACTCGAGCCGCAAGGTCGCGCAGGGTCAGCATCCCCACCACGCATCCCCGCCGCTTTAAGACCACCACATCGGCCCGATATTCCGACATGATTCGTGCAGCAAAATGCACCGTGTTGTCGGGAGACAGCGACACCAAAGTCATCTCGCGCAGGGTCTGGGAAAGCTGTTGACTTAGGGCCATCGGATCGTCTCCACGCAAGCCCGGCCAGAAACGCGATCGGTTGGCCGGTAACGGGATTCATCTTGTCGGGTCAGAGCCAGCGGGGCTGTGACCAACGTCACAATACCCCGAAAAAGTCGCTTAAATAAGAGCTTCTTTTGAGCCCACCCCGCACCAGGAGGATGTCAGATGCCCTATTTTATGCCATCGATGTCATGGCCACGGATCAGCCTATTGCTGCTCGGGCTGATCGCCTTGGGGTGCGGGCTGAAACCGGCTTGGGCCGATGGTGACGGGCGGGCCTGCCTTGGATCAACGCGGGATGTCACGCTCACAATACAACCCATAGACGCAAAATTAGTCTATATTTTCAGTCGCAGTGGCGAGGATTTCAAGGCCATCAATCCTCTGCCCTTACCATCCAACGCCACCCTGCGCGGCCTGACGGTTCACCATCTCGTGGGACGATTGGCTTTGACCTACCAGACCCAAAAGATCGGAACCGATTGGTGTCTGATGCCAAGTTCGATCACGGTCCAGGCTGGCTTCAAAGATATGACGGTTTATGTCGACAAACATTATCCCAAAGACAGTTGCCAACGGCTAGCGATTATCTTTCATGAGAATAAGCATGTGATGATCAATCATGATGAAATGAAGGCTGGGCTCTCTCAGATCGAAACAACCATGAAGGCGGCTTTAGCAAACGCCGCGCTTCCCATTCGCGTCAGCGATCCTAAAGCCGGAGAACACTATCTCTCGGACTATTTCATGTCTCCCCTGAATCGGACTCTCCAAGACATCGCCGACCGGATGGGGCGGCGCAACAGTGCCCTCGACACGCCCCAGGAATATGCCAATATCACCGCCCGCTGTCCGGTTTGGTAAGGCTAGACCTATCGATTCGCCAACTCGTCGAGCAGCTTCAACACGTCGACCGAAGCGTGATCGACCTTTTCGATCTCAGCCAGCGCCCCATCCAAATCACCCTCAGCATAGCAACGGGCCGCATGAATGCCATGGTGATGAACGGCGCGATGAGGAACTTCCAAAGCGATAAAGGCCCGATGACGGCACAGATCGGTCCCTTGCTGCTGATCGTACCACTTTCCCAATCGGCACGCATGATGATCGGCTAACTGCTCGGGCTTGAGAATAACCCGACCGATTAGCATATCAGCCAAATTCTTCTTCCAAATCATATGATCTGATTTAGCCCGCAAAACCGTCGAATTTTCCACATGCGACGTGGTCAACATATCCAGCGATGCCACCAGACTGGTGTTGGCTCGGCTCATGCCGTCGGCCAGATCATTGACCTGTTTGACATTATTGGCGGCTAGACGTCCGATTACGGCGATTCCGCCGGCCATTTCACCGGCAGCCTCGGTTTCTTCGGTCATCGCCCGAGCGACTTCGGTCATCAGGCCGGTGATTCCGGCGATATGATCTGAAGTGGCGTGCATCTGTTGATTGCTGGACGCAACCGCCGTCCGCCCCTGATCCACCGCCGCGTGGCCCTCGCCAATGGACTGGACGATCTCGTTCATATCCCGGCGTAACACCTCGATCCGCTGGCGAATGTCGACGGTGGCCTCGGCGGTTTTCCGGGCCAGAGCCTTGACCTCGCCCGCCACCACGGCAAATCCCCGCCCTGCATCGCCAGCCCGTGCTGCTTCAATGCTGGCGTTCAACGCCAACAGATTGGTCTGTTTAGCAATGGCTTCGATCTGGGAAACGATTTTACCGATGCTGTTAGACGCTTCGGACAGAGCGTTGACCTTGGCCCCGGCGTCGGCAACCACCTCGACGATTCGCCCCATGGTCTGTTCGGCGGTTTCAGCAGCGGTGATTCCTTCCCGCGCAGCATTGTCGGCTTGGTCGACACAACGCTTGGTCTGATCCTCTACCGCCGTCACTTCCGCAATCAGGCGAGTCATTCGTTCCGTGCCGTCCACGATCAGGCGCGAACGTCGGTCAACCTCCATCATGTCTTTGGTCATGCAGCCCACCGAAGTGGCCACGGCCTGATTGATATCCACCGAAAGAGACACCAGCTTTGCCAGCAACTCGCTATCCCGGCGCTGAAAAATGCGCGCCACCTCTTTGATTCGGCATGTAACCGGATCAGTTCCGTCGGGGATGTCCATGTAGGCGCTTCGGGCAAGCTGATCAAGGGCGGCAAGTGCCGCCGCAGCCCCATCGCTGGCCAATCGTTCGACGGGCTTGGCAGTGGCCCCCAGACCCATGGTCGCAGAAAGGGAGTACCCTACCCCATCCCGATACTTGGCTCGCAGCATCGACTGTCTTCCTTCCGAATGGAACCTTTCGTCCCTGCTCCGTTTTCCCGTCAGACCGGCGGGACGGCACCGACACCCGCCCCAAATACTCTACTTTCCGGGCTGTCACACGTCATAATGTCTTATGACTGCCATCACATATTGTTTGCCGGTCTACAGTGTCATGCGGCAAGCCCGGCCCCGCGCGTGCAGCCGCCTCGCGGAACCGAGTCGGCACTTCGCTTTCGATCATCGCCAGGGCGGGATCAAGGCCACCGGGGTCGGTCGACAGAGCCAAACGCGCCTTGGCCATTTCGGTCAGCCGATGAGGGTCTAAATCCTTGAGTACCGGCAAGTAGCGGACAGGCTCGCCGATAGTATCGCGCTCCTCGTCGCTCCTGTTGGCGTCGGATGCCAACACCGGGATCATGGTGTCATCAACGCGCGGTGAGGATCGACCATCGCTATCCCCAAGCTTCATTCGGATCTGGTTTTGCGCCATGCCAAGCCAGGGCATCAAGGAGGCTCCACCCCTCGAGCCCTTGCTTCCCACCCTCCGGCTCCTGAAAAAATTGTCGCTCTGCCCCATGCCTTTGGAGTCCTGGACTTTTCCCGATGGCACCGATGCCCCCAACCATCCGTCGTCTTGACTCCTATATCTAGTGGCCTAAAACGGCTTCGCCACCCGATGTCGCGGTTCCTGCGTCATCCAGGTCAGGGTGGGCGAACCAGACAACATCTTACGGCAGCGGCAACGGAGAGCATCATGCGTATCGAACGACGGTTTACCAGGGACGGCGGCGACGCTTACGAGATGTTCGACTTCCGCACCGTGACCAGTGAGATCCGCAATCCGGACGGCTCGGTGGTATTCCAGCAAACTGACATCGTGGTGCCGGCAGCCTGGAGTCAGGTGGCCTCTGACATTCTGGCCCAGAAGTATTTCCGCAAAGCCGGCATCCCGGCAGCGTTGAAGGCCGTCGAAGACCCCAACACCCCGTCTTGGCTATGGCGCCGCACCGCCGACACGGCGACGCTGTCCCGAATGCCCAAAGAACGGCGCACCGTTGGCGAGAACGACGCCCGGCAGGTGTTCGACCGCATGGCCGGAACCTGGACATGGTGGGGGTGGCAGGCCGGTTATTTTGACGCCGAAGCCGACGCCCGCGCCTTTTTCGACGAAACCCGCCATATGCTGTGCCGCCAGATGGCTGCGCCTAACAGCCCACAATGGTTTAACACTGGACTCCATTGGGCCTACGGCATCGACGGCCCGGCCCAAGGCCACCACTTTGTCGATTTCCGCAGCGGCGTGCTAACCACGTCCAGCTCGGCCTACGAACATCCCCAACCCCATGCCTGCTTTATCCAAAGCGTTGGCGACGACCTGGTCAACGACGGCGGCATCATGGATCTGTGGGTCCGCGAAGCCCGCCTGTTCAAATACGGATCCGGCACCGGCACCAATTACTCTAAATTGCGGGGCGAAGGAGAATCTTTGTCGGGGGGCGGGCGCTCCTCGGGCCTGATGAGCTTTTTGAAAATCGGCGATCGGGCAGCGGGAGCCATCAAGTCCGGGGGGACCACGCGCCGCGCGGCCAAGATGGTCACAGTGGATATCGACCATCCCGATATTGAAGCCTTCATCGACTGGAAAGTGGTTGAGGAGCAAAAGGTTGCGGCTCTGGTGGCGGGATCTGTGACCACCAGCAAACTGTTGAAGGTCATTACCGCTGCGGTGCTCGACGCCCGCCGGGACGGCCTCAGCGATGTCGAAGCTGCCGATCCCAAGGTCAACAAGCCCCTAAGAAAGGCCATCCTGGCCGCCCGCGAAGCGGCCATCCCCGAATCCCTGGTCCAACGGACGATCCAGTTCGCGGGACAGGCCGAAAGCCAGGGCATGACCGGGGTTCCGTTCCGCACCTATGACACCGACTGGGATTCCGAAGCTTACCTAACCGTCGCTGGCCAGAACTCGAATAATTCGGTGCGCATCCCTAACCATTTCCTGGAAGCGGTCCAGCAGGACCAAGATTGGCCGCTGATCCGCCGCACCGACGGCAAAATTTCCAAGCGCGTTCGGGCACGGGATTTGTGGAACCGGGTCGGCTATGCCGCCTGGGCCTGTGCCGATCCTGGCGTTCAGTTCGACACCACCATCAACGAATGGCATACCTGCCCGGATTCAGGGCGGATCAACGCTTCAAACCCGTGCAGCGAGTATATGTTCCTGGACGATACCGCTTGCAATCTGGCCTCACTGAATCTGATGCAGTTCAGGGACGCTGACGGAGCGGTGGACGTCGGCGGATACGAACATGCCTGCCGGTTATGGACCGTCACGTTGGAAATTTCGGTGTTGATGGCCCAATACCCATCACCGCGCATCGCCCAATTGTCTTATGAATACCGCACCTTGGGTCTTGGCTATGCCAATCTCGGCGGTCTGTTGATGGCTTCGGGCCTGCCCTATGACAGTGATCAAGGCCGAGCCTTGGCGGCTTCGCTGACCGCGATCATGACCGGGGTTGCCTACGCCACCTCTGCCGAAATGGCCGAGGAATTGGGCGCCTTCCCCGGCTACGCCTCCAATCGTGATGCCATGTTGCGGGTGATCCGCAATCATCGGCGGGCCGCTTTCGGCATCAACAGTGGCACTTCCACCGCTGCCGATGATGCCTATGAAGGGCTGTCGATTCCGCCGGTTCCGCTGATTGCCGCCGACTGCCCACAACCGGCGCTGGTCGAGGCGGCTCGCCGAGTCTGGGATCGGGCTCTGAACTTGGGCAGCACCCACGGCTACCGTAACGCCCAGGTCACGGTGGTTGCCCCCACCGGCACCATTGGCCTTGTGATGGACTGCGACACCACCGGCATCGAGCCGGATTTTGCCCTGGTTAAATTCAAAAAACTGGCCGGGGGCGGATATTTCAAGATCATCAACCGGGTGGTGCCGGAAGCCCTGGCCCGGCTCGGCTACACCAGCGCCGAGATCGAGGCCATCGAGCGTTACGCCACCGGCTCCGGCACCCTGAAAGACGCTCCCGGCGTCAATCACACCCGCCTGCGGGCGGTTGGTTTCAACGACGCGGCCCTGACAACTCTGGAAGGGGCGTTGGGTCAGGCTTTTGACATCCGCTTTGCCGCCAACCGCTGGACCTTGGGCGCCGACTTTTGCCAACAGGTGCTGAAGGTACCGGAAGCCGAACTAAATCGGCAGGGTTTTGACCTGCTGGCTTGGCTTGGCTTCAGCAAGGCCGAAATCGAGGCCGCCAACACCTATTGTTGCGGGGCCATGACCCTGGAAGGCGCGCCGTTCCTGCGTCCTCGGGATTTGCCGGTGTTTGATTGCGCCAGCCCGTGCGGTCGGATCGGCACCCGCAGCCTTTCGGCGGAAAGCCATATCCGTATGATGGCGGCAGCCCAACCCTTCATCTCGGGTGCCATCTCGAAAACCATCAATATGCCCAACAGCGCCGCCATCACCGACTGTGCGGAGGCTTACCTGCTGTCCTGGCGCCTGGGGCTGAAGGCTAATGCTCTTTATCGCGATGGCTCGAAACTCAGCCAGCCGCTGTCGGCCAGCCTCCTGGCTGACCATGACGCCGACCATGACCATGACCATGATGAGGCCGAAGACAAAGACAGCGTCATTGATACTCTGATCAAGGCTCCCAACGGGATTCGGGCACCGATGGTGGCCGAACGGATCGTCGAGCGCGTGATCGAACGGGTCATCGAGCGGGCCGCTGGTCGGGTCAAACTGCCCCAAAGGCGTAAGGGCTACACTCAAAAGGCCGTGGTTGGTGGTCACAAGCTGTATTTGCGGACCGGAGAATATGAGGACGGACGGCTTGGGGAAGTTTTCATCGATATGCATAAGGAAGGCGCAGCCTTCCGTTCCTTGATGAACAACTTTGCAATTGCCATTTCTATTGGCCTGCAATATGGTGTTCCGTTGGAAGAATTTGTCGAAGCCTTCACCTTTACCCGCTTTGAACCGTCAGGAGCGGTTCAGGGTAACGATGCCATCAAGATGGCCACATCGGTCATCGACTATATCTTCCGCGAACTGGCGATTTCTTACCTTGGCCGTACCGATCTCGCCCACGCCACCCCCGAAGATTTGGTCCCCGATACCGTTGGCGGCGGCGAACGGCAGAGTGCACTGCCGGCGGCAGCCTCGGTGTTGGAAGAAACCGTCAAACGCATGACCAGCAAGGGCTATGTCCGCTCGAATCTGCGGGTTCTGCCAGGCGGCAACCTCAACCGCGCCACCCCCAGCCTAGCCCTAGCCAGCACCGGAACCGAAGCCAGAACAGGAACCCATGCTCACGGCCACACCCAGAGTCATGGCCAAGGCCAAGGCCATGCCCAGGGCGCGGTGCGTGGCGAAGCGATCACGCTGATCGGCTCGGTCGCGGGTTCAGGCAACGGTCCAGACTCCCGGCGGGAACAAATCATCGAAGCCCGCGCCCGAGGCTATGTCGGTGACGCCTGCGGCGAATGCGGAAACATGACCCTGGTCCGCAATGGCACATGCCTAAAATGCGACACCTGCGGATCAACCACCGGCTGTTCGTGAGGGGTTTAGCATATAATGAGCTGCGTTTTTCACCATAAATCGGCGAAAACGAACCATAATATGGTGATAGACGCAGCTTCAAAATGCCGAACCCTTCGGGATGTGGTGGATGAACATTAAAAATGAAAAAATTAGGCGCAAAACAGGTATCTAAGGAAGGCTTCCTCCCGTTCAGCCATCAAGCGGATCAAAATGCCATAATCGAAAGTAATCACGAGCATGCGTTCACGGCCTACAGAATAGGAAGTAACGTTTCGCCGCTGTTGCTGCTGGGCGATGCCAGGGCAGTTCTTAAATCACTTCCAGACTGCTCCATCGACTTTGTGATGACCTCCCCCCCTTACTGGGGCAAGCGTGAGTACGAGAGCGGCGGCATTGGACTTGAACCGGACTATCGGGACTATGTGAAGCATCTCGCGGATATCTTCGCCGAAGTGAAGCGCGTGCTCAAACCCGAGGGATCATTCTGGCTAAACCTAGGCGACACATACAGCGGCAAGGGGTTGGTTGGCATTCCGTGGCGTGTTGCATTTGAGCTTACCGATAACCAGGGTTGGGTTCTGCGTAACGATGTTGTGTGGAACAAACTCAAAGGGGGGATGGACAATAGCAAGGACCGCCTCGCCAACATACACGAAAGCCTTTTCCATTTCGTCAAACAACCCAAGGGCTACTATTATGACGCCGACGCCATCCGCTCGAAGGCGCGCGAGGCCAAAGTCGTCAACGGGACTGTGATCTCTGCAACGGGCGTCTCTGGCGTCCGCTATAAGAGGCAGATCGAACTTTCGACTGCGCTCACACCGTCCGAGAAGAAGGCTGCCTTCACGGCACTGGAACGAATCCTCAACGATGTGGCCGAGGGCAGGCTCTCCGATTTCCGTATGGTCATCCGAGGTCAGCAGCGGACGATCCACTCCGATAGCGCCAAGGTGTCCGGCAGAGCCAAGGAAGTCATCGAAAAGGGGTTCTACTTCCTGAAGTACCACCCGAAGGGGAGTAAGCCGGGAGACGTCTGGGAAATTATCCCGGAAGATACACAAGGCCGAGAAGCACATTTCGCCGCCTACCCCACCGACCTATGTCGCCGCCCCTTGCTGGCGACATGCCCACCGGGAGGTATAGCCCTTGACCTATTCTCGGGAACAGGCACCACCCTTGTTGCCGCGCATCTATTGGGGCGGAAGTCAGTCGGCATTGACATTTCCCGACGTTACCTTGAGCTCACTCAGGAAAGGTTTCGGTCCACCCCATGAACAAAGTTGTTGAGCTTTTCGGCCACGCGACAGAGAACACCGCCTTAGACTGGTCCAACTTGGTTTCAGTCCAGCAATGCCCATATCTAAACAAGCGATGCTACAAAGTCCGCAAAAGCGATCCAGGACTCTCTATTGGATCATGCACGGTGACATATGGGAACCCACCTTTACCGATCATTATCTGCCCGACCCGACTGATTGAACGCAGTCAGATTTTCATGGACTGTCTCCATCTCCTCACCCTGCACCAACCGGGAAACGAACTCCACATCGTTCCCGAGGTGTCGATCCCCGGTGGAAGTGTGGACTATGTCCTGGTGTCGGTGGCTCAGGGAAAGATAAAAGATTTTGTTGGTATCGAACTACAGACACTCGATACCACCGGAACGGTTTGGCCGGAGCGGCAATGCCTGATCCGTGAACTGGGTCTTACGCCATCCGATGATGCGGAATCGTCGACCAAAGGGTACGGCATGAACTGGAAGATGACCGCTAAGACCGGCGAGCCCTGATACTGACACATCGCCGGTATCGGGCCGCGACGGCGGCCCCGCGCGCCCATGCGCGCGAAGCCAAGGGCGCGGATGCGCCCGCCCGGCGTCTGAGGGCAGCCTTGATGAGTCACCATCAAGGCTCGATGGCATAAGGCCCCTCTCTTCCGTCAAAGCCGGATGGATTAAGGCGGAAGGTCAGTTGGTGTGAGCGCAGAGAGTGCGATAGAAAAGCGGTAAGGGATTGGCCGTCGGCAAGTCAGTTTGATTGCAAAAGAAGAAGCTCTATCGCAAGGCGAGCGAAGGTGGGTTCGGTATCGTTACTATTGTTGATCGATGTCGATTCTCGTTGGCGCTTGCAGGGGGCTGCTGTTGACTCCGCCAGTTCGAATCCGGGCCAAGGGGGTGCGGGGCGTTGAGACAGGTGGCGTCAACCATGACCGTGAGCATATGCTGGGCCGTAAGCGCGGCGGGGACCGTAGCGGGGGCCGTGCCCCTGGAGACCGACGAGCAGGCCGGTGTATGTTGCGATGCCGGGCCCATTCTGGTGATTGAGGATGATCGGCTGGTTCGGGCAGCGGTCTGCGCTTTCCTAGAAGAGCTGGGATGCGAGGTGTTGGCCGCTTCGAGTGCAGCGGCAGCTCTGGCGCTGGTGTTATCCCTGTCCCGTCGGCCCCGATTGTTGATTTGCGATTATGGCTTGCCCGGTGGCGTCGATGGCCTTCAGGCGATTGTGTCGATTCGTCAGGCGTTGGGGGATGATTTTGTGGCGTGCCTGATGACCGGGCTGGTCAGTCCCGAGGTGCGGGCCCGCTGCGCCGAGAGTGGGATTCCCTTGCTGTATAAGCCGGTCTCGCCGGCTACGCTGCGTTCGATCGTCAAGCGAGCCTATGGCTAGGGGGGGCTGTCCCCTAGTGCCGAGGGTGAGGGGCGTTCTATCGGTGGCCGGTGTGGGCCTTGGGGCTTTGCTGGTCTTTGCCGCTGACATGGCGATGCGGGCGGAAGCGCCGGGAGGCGATGCCATCCCCGTTGCCTATCTTGGCCTCGTGTTCCTGTCCCTTTGGCTTCCCTGGCGCCGAGCCTCGCTCGGGGTTGCGGCGGTGGCCGTGGGGCTGACTCTGGCCGCGCCCGTGTGCGGCGGCGGTGGCATCCTTTTGGTAGAGATCGTTAACCGTCTGCTGTTGGTTCTGGCCATTGGAGCCAGCGGGTGGGCGGCTTATCGTTTCCAAAGGATACGCCAGGCATGGGCTGGGGCCGAAGCTGAAGCCGAGCGGGCCAATCGCAGTCAATCGCGCTTTCTGGCGGCTGCCGGGCATGATCTGCGCCATCCGATTCAGGCCGGCTTGTTGTTTCACGATCTATTGAGCCGTCGTTTGCGTGGCACACCGCATGCTGAATTAGTGGATAATCTTGGATTATCTTTGGTGACGATGCGGACGATGTTGGATGGTCTGCTGGAAATCTCGCGGTTAGAGTCCGGGCGGATCGAAGTTCACAAACGAGACGTGCCAATCATCAGCGTACTTGAACCTTTGGTTGACCGATTCGCTTCGATCGCGGCATCTTCAGGGGTGGTATTCCGGGGGGTTCATTCAACGGCTGTGATTCACAGCGATCCGGCCTTGCTGTCGCCCCTGTGCGAAAGCCTGCTTTCGAATGCCATTCAGTTCGCCAATCATGGCCAAGTGCTGTTGGGGTGCCGGCGCCGGGGACTCTGGCTCGCGATTCAGGTTTGGGATACCGGAATCGGAATTCCCAACGAGCATCTCGACACTATCTTCGAAGAGTTTCAGCAGCTTCGGGCGGCTGCCGGCGGCACTGGCGAGGGGGCAGGGCAGGGCTTGGGGTTATCGCGGGCCCGGCGGTTGGGGCAGATCCTCGACCATCCGATTCGAGTCCGGTCTGTGGTTGGGCGGGGCTCGGTGTTTGAGATTCTGGTCCCATTAGCGGGTTCCCAAGCCCCGGCGTCGGGGTAGGGCTATCGCGGGCTCTGCCCACACACCCGCAAAGGGCCACGGTCGGCCTTTTGAACCCTTGACGTTTCCCATAACGTCTTGAGAGGTCAAGGAGGCCGCCGGCCTCCTTGCGGGTACAGACACAAGGGCAGAGCCCTGCGAAAGCCAAGGAAACGGCGCTATCCTGGCGTCCATGGGCCTAGCGTCCACGGGGCCAGTCCCCACTGACCGATCATTCCAGTCCGGCCTTTTTCCGCACATCATAGGAACGACGCTGGGCCCATTTTTCGACGAACTGGGTCAACTCGGCATCGGGTGGGTCCGGGAGCACCACCTTGAGCTTGACGTAAAGATCCCCGCCGTTGCCTTGCTTGGACTCGGCGATTCCCTTGCCCTTGAGCCGCAGCACCGAGCCAGTGTTGGAGCCCTTCGGGATTTTAAGCGCCACCGTCCCGTCCAATGTTGGCACCTTAATGGTGGCGCCGAGTAGGGCCTCGGGCAGGGTGATGGGCACATCCACATGAATGTCGTTGTCTTTGCGGGTGAAGAACGGGTGAGGCTCGACCTGGACTTCAACGATGGCATCGCCCGCAGCGCCGCCGCCGCTACCGGGCATGCCCTGGCCTTTAAGCCGGAGCTTTTGCTCGTTGGTGGTGCCGGGCGGGATGGTCAGGTCGATGCTTTTGCCGTTGGATAAGCTGATTCGCCGCTTGCCGCCGGCGGTAGCCTCCAGGAACGACACTGTTACCGAGTATTCGATATCGGAACCGCGCGCGCGTCCCTCCCGTCCCCGAAACAGGTCGGCGAAGATGTCGTCGGCGGAAAAACCGCCGAAAGGATCACTGCCCGCGCCGCCACGTCCCCGCGCCCGGTTGGCATGGGTCCGAAACGGGTTCGCTCGCTCGGCGCCATCGGCGTCGATCTCGCCTTGGTCAAATCGTCGTCGTTTAGCCGGATCCGAGAGGAGGCCATAAGCCGACGAGATTTCCTTGAAACGCTGCTCGATGTCGCTGCGTCCAGGATTGAGGTCCGGGTGATATTGTTTGGCGAGTCGGCGGTACGCCTGTTTGAGGTCATCGGCGGTGGCGGTTCGACCGACCCCGAGAACCTGATACGGATCGCGCAAGGTGGCCACGATCTGGTGCTTCCCTCCTTGTTCCAAGACGCCCCGCGCCGATCAATCGGACGCCGCGACAAATTGGGTGGTGTTACGAAACGATACTGGCGAACACTCATATAAGCCATCATATGATGCCTGTGAATTGGCTGTTGAGTGATGTGCGGAATCTCCTATGAGTGACGAGCCTGTAGCCGACCCGATCGAACGGTTCCGCCTTTGGCTGACCGAGGCTGAAGGGTCGGAACCCAATGATCCCAATGCGATGTCCCTGGCGACGGTGGATGCCGGCGGGATTCCGTCGGTGCGGATGGTTCTGCTGAAAAGCGTCGATCAACGGGGATTCGTTTTTTACACCAACTTAGAGAGTCGCAAGGGCTTGGCGCTTCAGGCCACGGGGCGGGCGGCGCTGTGTTTCCATTGGAAATCCCTGAGGCGTCAGGTCCGAGTCGTGGGCTTCGTCGAATCGGTGACGGACCACGAGGCCGATGCCTACTTCCACAGCCGCCCGCGTGGCAGTCAAATCGGCGCGTGGGCTTCGGAGCAATCCCGGCCATTGGCCAGCGCCTGGGAGTTGGAACGCCGAGTCGCCGAATATGCTCTGAAGTTCGGCATCAGCCAGATTCCTCGTCCGGCCCATTGGTCCGGTTATCGGGTGATTCCCGAAGAAATCGAATTTTGGCGGGACCGGCCCTTCCGGCTCCATGAGCGCATCCTGTATCGGGGGCCAGGGGCCGGTGGATGGACGGTGGAGCGGCTTTTTCCGTAACGATTCCCGGATAAGGTTTCTCGTGTCCCCGTTTCCAAAGGCTCTTGGTTCTTCGTTTGGTCCAGGAAAAAGCTCCTGGGGGCAGGCGGGCCGGGGGGCAGGCGGGCCGGCCCCCGAGAACCAAGGAGGCGAAAGCCCCCCTGGTCTGTCGGTTTTTGTGCGGATCAGCTCTACATATTCGAATAATTCGGCCCGCCGCCGCCCTCGGGGACGACCCAAGTGATGTTTTGGGTTGGGTCTTTGATGTCGCAGGTTTTGCAGTGGACGCAGTTGGCGGCATTGATCTGGAGGCGCGGAGCGCCGCCGGGTTGGTCGTTGACGATCTCATATACGCCAGCAGGGCAGTAACGCTGCTCTGGGGCGTCATAGAGGGCCAGGTTGATTTTTACCGGAACCGTATGATCCCGCAGCCTGAGATGCGCGGGCTGGTTCTCTTCATGATTGACGTTGGCGAAGGCCAGCGAGGACAGGCGGTCAAAAGTGATCACGCCATCGGGCTTCGGATAGTCGATACGCGGGGATTCCGAGGCTTTGCGGAAGGTCTCGTGATCATGGTGGTGAAGATGCAGCGTCCAGGGCGCCTTACCACGAAACACATAGGTATCAATCGCCGAATAAGCGATGGCTGGGAACAGGCCATATTGGAAAGAGGGGCGGACATTGCGGGTCCGATACAGTTCATCCCAAATCCAGGACTGCTTCAGCCGTTCGGAATAAGCCGTAATCTCGGCTACAGCGGTTTCGGATTCGGCGGGCTGGCGGCGGAAATGATCAAAGATCGCTTCGGCGGCAACCATGCCCGACTTCATGGCGGTGTGGGTGCCCTTGATTTTTGAGATATTGAGGAAGCCGGCCCCGTCGCCAATCAGCAGGGCTCCCGGAACCGTCAGTTTGGGGATGGCCTGAAAGCCGCCTTCCACGAGGCAGCGGGCCCCATAGGCAATGCGCCGCCCCCCTTCCAGCAAAGGCCGAATTGCGGGGTGGGTTTTAAATCTCTGAAATTCCTCATAGGGCGATAAATAAGGATTGGTATAATCAAGGCCGACCACAAATCCGATCGCCACTTGATTATTTTCCATGTGATAACAGAAAGAACCACCATAGGTCTTGGCGTCCATCGGCCAACCAATGGTATGAACGACTTTACCGGCTTTATGTTTGGCCGGATCGACTTCCCAAATTTCCTTAATGCCAAGACCGTAAGCCTGGGGGTCGGCCTCGCGGCACAGACCGAATCGATCGAACAAGGTCTTGGTCAAAGACCCACGGCAGCCTTCGGCAAACAGGGTTTGACGGGCGTGCAGTTCAACGCCGGGGGTGTAGCGTTCGGTTCGCTCGCCATTTTTATCGATCCCCATGTCGCCGGTTGCAACGCCGCGCACTGCGCCAGCGTCGTCATAGAGGACTTCGGCGGCGGCAAAGCCGGCATAGAGTTCCACGCCCAGGGCTTCGGCCTGTTCCGCCAGCCAGCGGGCCAACAGTCCGACGCTGCCAAGGTAATTACCGTGATTCTCCATTTGGGGCGGTGTGGGCAGGGGAATTGCCCATTTGCGGGTCAGGAACACAAAATGGTCGTCGGCGGCGGGGGTGACCAGCGGCGCTCCCTGGGTGCGCCAGTCGGGCAGCAATTCGTCGAGGGCGCGCGGCTCGATCACCGCGCCGGACAGGATATGGGCGCCGATCTCCGAGCCCTTTTCCAGGACGCAAACGCTGACCTCGTGATCCTGTTCTGCGGCAAGTTGCTTCAATCGGATCGCGGCGGCCAGCCCGGCAGGCCCGCCACCGACGATCACGACGTCATACTCCATGACTTCGCGTTCCATTCCCTGATCCCTTTTTGTGTGAATCGGTTTTGTGTGAATCGGTTGGCACACCGACAGGGGTAATCCAGCCGGCTCTCCGATACTGATCGAATCCCACCGGCACCCACGCACCGGATGGCTCTCAGACATTATACAAAGGCGTCGGAATTGCGAAGCCTGTGCCATGATCCGAAATGTGAAGGGCAGGGCGGCGGGAAACAGGGGGAGGCGAGGGGGGTGGAAAGCATCGAGGCCCTGTGCTGGCAGGACGAAATGATCGCGGCTCTGCGCTGGCAGAGCGAAATCGGCATTGACGAAGCCCTTGCCGAAACGCCGTCCGATTGGACCGAGTGGGCGGCGCGAGCCTTGGCTGCGCGCCGTTCGCCCTTGGCCCCGACGCCGTTTGGTGGTGGCGCCAAGTCGGGGCCCTCTGTGGCGGGGCCGACCCCCGCGACTCGGGGAGCCGTGGCAGCGAGAGGTGTGCTTGCCGATGCCGCGAGTCCAGAGGTTGCCGATGCCCGCGCCTTGGCCGACAGCGCCGACAGCCTTACCGCGCTAGCCGAGGCGCTGGAGCGATTCGAGGGCTGTGGTCTTAAGCATACCGCCATGAATCTGGTCTTTGCCGACGGCAATCCCCAATGCCGGGTGATGCTGGTGGGCGAGGCCCCCGGCGAAGATGAGGACCGTCAAGGCAAGCCGTTTGTCGGGGCCAGCGGTCGGTTGCTGGATCGCATGCTGGCGGCCATCGGCCTTGACCGCAACCATGTATACATTGCTAACATTTTACCATGGCGACCGCCGGGGAACCGGAGCCCGACTTCAGCCGAAATCGCTCTATGCCTGCCCTTCATCGAGCGTCATATTGCCTTGGTTGCTCCGCCGATATTGGTTCTGTTGGGAGCTACGGCGGCCAAAACCCTGTTGAATCGCGTTGATGGCATTACAAAAATACGTGGTCAGTGGTTTGATGTTCAGCCGCCGGGAGTGAAACGGGCTATTCCCACCCTGGCAACCTATCACCCCGCGTATCTTTTGCGCTCGTCCATCCATAAACGTGAGACATGGCGTGATCTTCTAGCTATAAAAAGTAAATTATTCTGAGATGTCTACGGATATTGAGCGGCTTGGATTGAGGGAATGAGGTAGGCAAATGGCTAGTATCCGGATTCCAGACTTGCGCTTTGAGATATTCCGAGATATGCGAGATAAATGCTCGGATTGTGTTCCATGGCGAGTCGACTGCGGGCGCTCGCGCAGAAACTGAGGTGGGGATTAGCAGCGGGGCTGGGGGTGTGGCTTGCCGTGTCTCCGGCGCTGTCACCGCCGGGGCTGTTGGGGTCTGCCATCGCGGGGACGCTGGCAGAGGACGCAAAGCCGGCGGTTGAGGCCACGATTGCTGTGGTGGCTTCGGCGTCAGCATCAGGGCCCGTGTCTGTATCGGGGGGCGCCGCCGATGCGGGGGATGAGTATCTGCCCCAGGCATCGACCGACGAGTCGGGCCATGGCCGGCTGGGGATTTTGACGGACTCTCAACCGGCACTGGACAAGATACGGCTTTCTGACGAGGACGTCCAAAGCTACCGCCGTATTTTCGAACGCCAGGCCGCCGCCGCCTGGGGCGACGCCGACGCCGAGATCAATCGTCTGCGGGACCGGCGGTTGTTGGGCTATGTCCTGCGCCAGCGTTACCTGCATCCGGCTTATGCCAAGGTTGGCTATGACGAGTTACGGTTCTGGCTCAAGCGATATGGCGACGAAGCCGGGGCGGATCGTATTTATGCTTTGGCTGAGGCCCGACAGCCTCGCAGTGCCTCCCCCCTTCCTGACCAACCTAACACCGAGCCTTTGGCAGGGGCCTTGGAAGAACGGGTTGCCTGGGGCGCGGGCGAGGTTGCGCCCCGCAGCCGTTCGCCGGGACGGGTGCTGGAAGGGCCGGTGGTCGATCGGATTGAGGACTGCCTGCGCGAGGGGCGGCTAGGGACCGCCATCAAGCTGTTGGGAGATGACAGCCTGACCCGCCGTTTGTCTTCGGTGGGGTATGATACCTTGCGGGCCAGGATTGCCGCCGCGCTGTTTTATGGCGGCAATCCGCGCGAGGCTCTGGTGTTGGCGTCGGCCAGCGCGGCCCGTTCGGGCAGTACCGTTTCCCTTGCCTATTGGATTGCTGGCTTGGCGGCGTGGCGCCTGGGCGATATCGCGTCCGCCGAACATTTTTTTGGGGCCATGGCTGAGGATGTCACTTTGGCGCCCTGGGAGGCGGCAGCAGCGGCCTACTGGGCGGCCAGAGCCGAGATTCGGCATGGGCACGCCGATCGCGCCGAACATTGGTTGGAACGTGCCGCCCGGTATGACCGGACTTTTTACGGCCTGATCGCTCGGCGCGGCTTGGGGCGCACGGCGGCGTTTCATTGGCGGGTGCCGCCGTTGACCGCTCGGCATCTGGCGGCCATCGCCGAGACGGCTTCGGGCTATCGGGCCATTGCGCTGTTGCAGGTAGGAGAGGACGATCTCGCCGAACAGGAGTTGCGGCGGATTCGTCCGGGCAACTCGGGTTGGAATCCCATGCTGGCCGAGGCGTTAGTGGCTTTGGCCGATCAGGCGGGGTTACCGGCTCTGGGCCTACAGATTGGCAATGCCGTGGCCACTCCGGACGGCGGCACCTATGACGCTGTCCTCTATCCGCTGCCTCATTGGAGTCCGTCCGACGGCTTTACCCTGGATCGCGCCTTGCTCTTTGCCATCATGCGCCAGGAGTCGCGTTTCGAGCCCCGTTTGGTCAGTCGGGCTGGAGCCGCAGGGTTGATGCAGTTGATGCCCGAAACCGCTCGGGATATGGGGCGCGATTTGGGGATGCGGGAGATTGGCGGCGATAGTGACGAGGCGTTGGCAGCCCGGCGGCGCCTGTTCGATCCAAAGGTGAATTTAGCGTTGGGGCAACGGTACATGGCCAGTTTGCTCGGGAACCCTTTGGTTGCGGGGAACCTAATTCATCTGGCGGTGGCGTATAACGCCGGCCCAACCAATTTGGCCCGTTGGCGGCACGAACTCGGAGATATCGACGATCCGCTTTTGTTTGTCGAGAGCGTTCCAATGCGGGAAACACGCGATTATATTCACAAGGTTCTGGCGAATTTATGGATTTATCAGATGCGGTTCGGCCAGCCTTTCGCAACTCTGGATGCTATGGTTGGCGGCAGTTGGCCGCTTTACCAGCCGGGCTCCGATCGCAACGCCCAGGCGGTGAATCCTCCGGCGACTCAGGTCGCGATTCATGACGAGAACAACTGAACGGCAAGAGGCTCCGCCGCTGACGCCTGAGCGTTTGGAGCGGGCGGCGTTGCGCTACTTGGAGCGATTTGCCGCATCGGTGGCTCAGTTGCGCCGGGTGCTGCTGGCACGAGTCGAGCGTTCAGCCCGCAGTCATGGGACCGACCGCACCGAAGGGGCCGCATGGGTCGAGGCCTTGTTGGTGCGTTACCAAGCCAGCGGGTTGGTAAATGACGCGGTTTACGCCGAAGCCAAGGCCGCCAGTTTGCGGCGGCGGGGCTTGTCGGGGCGTGCGATTCGCGAGCGGTTGGCGGTGCGGGGCGTTGAAGCCGAAACCGCGAGTGCGGCCTTGGCGCGAACCGACCAGGATGGTGGCTCGGATTGCCTCGATTCGGCGGACGAAGCGGCGGCATGGGCGCTGGCACGCCGTCGCCGCCTGGGACCGTTCCGGGCGGTGGAGCAACGTACCCCCCATCGGACCCGCGATCTTGCGTCTCTGGGGCGGGCCGGTTTCGCTTACGAAACCGCTCGCCGGGTCATCGACGCCGAAACCGAGCCTCAAGACGAACAAGATTGACGACACGGGCAAACTGTCGGCGGACTTCAGGAGCCCGGCCTTGAACCTGCAAGGAACCGCAGTCTCCTTGACCACAAGGCGTGATACCGGCGAGCCTTGGTTTTGATCCGTCAAGGCGTCAAAGGGCCAATTGGCCCTTTGCAGGTGTGGGCAAAACCCACGAAAAGCCTGATCCCAACGCCTATGGGGGGGGCCGCAGCCCCCGGATGCTTCAGGCGGCCACGGCTTCCTTAGCGGCCCGGACCTTGGCGATCTGGCTCTTGAGGCGACGAGCCTCCAGGCTCAACACCGCATCCTGGCTGGACAGCAGGAAGGCATCGATGCCACCGCGATGCTCGATCGAACGGATGGCATTGGTCGAGACGCGCAGACGAACCATCCGGCCAAGCGCATCGCTCAGCAAAGAGGTTTCCTGAAGGTTAGGCTGAAAGCGCCGCCGATTCTTATTGTTGGCGTGGCTAACGTTGTTGCCGAACTGCGTGCCCTTGCCGGTCACGGCGCACCGACGTGCCATCGGACGGATCCCTTTTCAAAAATGCTGAACAAGGCAGCGGATAAAACATTCCCAGCGCCGAACGGAGACCGCTTGGCGACCGTCGCCCTTGTAGGCCAGAGTCCGCCGATCGTCAAGTCTGCTCTTCATGGTGTTCTTGGTGTTCATGATGTTCTTGGTCAGGCCATCGAGTCTTGATGTCGCCCCATCAAGCCTGCCTAGACGGGGTGGTCACGGCCCAATCCCGGTCTTGTGCCATTGTTATGGCCTTAAGGCGGCGATTTGCTCTCAGCCTGGGGCGGTTGCGGGGATTGGCATCGGCTGTTAAGGTCTGGGGGCGGTGGATGGGAGCAAGGGACGAGGCTAAAGGAAAGGACGTGCCGATGGAATTCGAAGTTTTCCTAAAAGAAGGACTTGAAATAACGGGCGAGGATGAATGCTCTCCACCTTATATTATTCATTTCTTGATGGATTCTAATAATATTGTGGTGGCCAGAGAGCGAGCTAAAATTCTCGTAAAGGGGCTTGATCTCGCATCTGGAAAGATATTCAGTGATGATTCCGAGCGGGCCAAGCATCTGATATGGGATGCCGTCATTGGGAATGCTCATACCGATCAGAGGGTGATGCAAGCCCTAGCCTTCCTCTTGGTCTATCTGTGCACCGAGACGACAGAGGCATTATCCGAGATTCTTGACGGTAGAATTGGGAAGGTTGGTTTGCTGCTTTTGCCCGCCGATCCTGCGGCTGCGGAGGAGGCCAGTGAGAAAAGCCCCTTCATCTTGCGGCGAGTTTCGGCACCGCCACAGGTTGGCACGGGAACAGGGAGAGGGCGCTTGCACTAATGGGCGTCCCGAAACCCCCACAAGGAGGCCATGCTTCCTTGTGGGGCCGGAACAGAGCCTCTGAACCGGGATTATAGACCGCGCTTGCGTCGGGCACTGACAGGTTCGCCGCCGATTCCCCAATTGTCGGTTTCGACCTCATCAATCACGACCACTGTTGTCGCCGGATTTTTACCGAGGACATCGACCAAAAGTTGGGTGATGCCGCTGATCAAGGCCGCTTTTTGTTCAGTTGATGCCCCCTCGCGGGTGATTTTGATATTCACATACGGCATTCGGATACCCTCATGGCAGGAGGAGTGCGGGAGTTGCCGATAACGACGCCGGCCGATACCAACAGGAGGCTGACCACGATGAGTGGGGTTAGGGGCTCGTTCAGAACAGGGACCGCCGTAATCGCAACCAAAGGAGGAACCATGGCGACAAGAACGCTCATGCGCGTTGCTCCTAAAAGCTCCACGGCCCGCATATAGATGACCATCTGGATGACGGCAGCCAGAACCCCGAGGTAAACGGCCTGAAGAGCGATCTCGCCGACGCTGGCCGCACCGATGTTTTTCGGCAGTGCCAGGGCATAGATCGGCAGGTAGACCAGGGCCGCCAGCATCGCGACATTGACCGTCACCTCCCAAGCCCCAATCCGCCAGCGCCGCACCAGCACGGTGTAAAGCGCCCAGCACAATGAAGCCCCGACAAACAACATGTCCCCGTCCCAGGTGGGCACCCCACTCTGAAGCACTTCGTATCCCAGGCTGCCGACACCAACGGCAATGATCGCGATCCCAAGCTGCCGCTGAAGCGAGGGACGCTCACCCATCACCGCCCAGGCGCAAATAGCCATGACGAAGGGTTGCAGGCCCGACAGCAGGATTCCCGCATGGGCTGCTGGTGCGGTGTGAAATCCAGAAAAGGCCAGTAACGTATATCCCAGTCCTCCGGTCAGAGTCAGGGCGGCCACTTTGCCATTCATCAGTGAAGCCCGTCCCATGCGCAGCCACAACGGTAAGACGATGACGCCGGCAACGCTGATTCGGATCGCGGCAACGTCGTAGGGCGTAAGAGATCCCGTTCCGCCAACGCGCGAAACCAGAATGAATCCGGTCCAGATGACGATGATCAGGGCGGCCAACAGGTAGCCGCGCATTGGGGGGCTGTCATTGGGGAGGCTGTTCGTCATGCCACTCACTCCGGCTCTGCGATCGCACCATCCGGGGCCATCAAGCCACACTTTACCGTTCCGCATAAATCACGTATAATGAATTGTTAAGATGGAATTCATCTCGAAAAGAGAACAATCAAGAAAGAGAGATCGATGGAACTGTCCGATCTGGCCGTCTTTCGCACTGTGGTCGAAGCCGGCGGCATCACGAAGGCGGCGGGACGGCTCAACCGGGTTCAGTCCAACATCACAACCCGGATGAAAAAGCTGGAGGAAGACCTGGGGGTGGCGTTGTTCTGCCGCCATGGTCGCGGGGTGAAGCTGGCACCCGCTGGGATGGTGCTTCTGACCTATGCACAGCGAATGCTTGAGCTGGCCGATGAGGCCCGCGAGGCGGTTCGTGGTGGGACGTTAACTGGCAATTTACGGTTGGGCACCATGGCAAGCACCGCCGCCGTTCGTTTGCCGGTCCCGTTGGCGGCGTTTCACCGCCGCTATCCCGACATTACCTTGGAACTGAGAACGGGTGCGTCCTACCCCCTGATCAGTCAAGTTCTTCAGGGGGAGCTTGATGTCGCTCTGGTGGCTGAACCCGTCGAGGATCCTCGTCTGGAGACCCGCGCTGTCTATGTCGAAGACTTGGTGGTGGTTATGCCGCCAGGGGCTTCGGCGCCCGATGGCAAACGCCTGACGCTCCTGACCTTTGTGCAGGGATGCGCCTACCGGAAGCACCTCGAGGATTGGGTGACGGCGCGCGGAGTCATCCCGGATCGGATCGTCGAGATGACGTCGTATCACGGTATGCTCGGCTGCGTGGCCGCCGGGATGGGCATTGCCCTGGTGCCGGCGAGTCTGCTCGAAAGCCACCCAGGCCGATCAAGCCTGTCGTTGCTGCCACTGGGACCGGAAGGCCGGATTCGGACCCTTTTGGTCTGGCGCAAAGCCGCTTCGCGGGCGCGTATCGATGCCTTGGCTGAGATCCTAATGACGGTGCTTTGAAATCGGGGCTGTGTCCGCAGCCTTGTGCGCTCAAGGCTCGAAGGTCTGGGGGGCCGGTTTCTCATGTCTGGGCACGCCTCACGCCTAAAATGAAGCCGCCGACATCCCGCTGTAGCCTCACGGCCTTTTCGGACAGATCGTCAGCCAATCCAGCCAGTCCGTTGACTGCATTTTTGGTTGTCTGCGTCGCTTCAAGAACATGGCCGATGCTGATTGAAACCTGAGCGGTATCGATGGCGGCCTTCTGGATGCTATGGGCGATGGCTCGTGTGGCGGCGCCTTGTTGCTCCACTGCGGCGGCGACGCTGACGGTGAGGCCGTTTACGTCGGCGATGGTTTGTCCAATGCCTCCGATGGCTGTGACGGCTTTTTCCGTCTGGGACCGGATGTCGTCGACATGGGCGTGGATGTCTTCGGTGGCCTGAGCCGTTTGGCGGGCCAGCGCTTTGACCTCGTTTGCAACCACGGCAAAGCCCTTACCAGCCTCGCCGGCCCGCGCCGCTTCGATGGTGGCATTCAGGGCAAGAAGATTGGTTTGGGCGGCAATGCCGCTGATCAGCTTGACGACATCGGTGATTCGGGTTGCTGCTGCTGTCAAGCTGCCGACGATTTGGCCGGTTTGCCCCGCTTCGGCCACGGCGCGTCCGCTGGTTGAGGAGGCTTCGGCCACCTGCCGCGAAATCTCGCCGATGGATGTGGCCAAGTGTTCGGAAGCTGTGGCTGCGGTTCGGACGTTGACGCTTGCCTGATCGGCAGCCATGGAGACGGACGTTGAACGCTCACTTGCGGTTTCCGCGATGTCGGTCAAGGTCCGGGCGCTGGTACGGACGCCATCGGCATCGCTGGTGACGGCTGCCGTAATGGCCTCGATCACAGAGGTAAAGGTGCCGGTAATGCCATCCAGATGCAGGCGTCCGGCTTCCCTGGCTTCGGCCTCGATGCGCTGACGGCGAGTCATCTCGTCCGCTCGGAGAACGCTGGTTCGAAGAATCTCGATGGCCTGGGCAAGGTGGGCGATTTCGTCGGAACGCCCGGTGCTCGGAATCGCGGCGTTATGTTCACCCTCGGCCATCCGGGTTACGGCGGCGGTCAGGATCGTCAAGGGATGGGAAACTCGTGTGTTTATCGCCCGGACCACGGCCCCAAACACCACCAGGGCAAAGCCGAACAGAAGCACGACCCCCACAAGGTTGGAACGGGCGCGGACTTGGCGGGCGTCGGCAGCGGCCCGTGCTTCGGTGATCGCAGCGTCCCGTATCGACAAGATTGACTGGAGCATCGGGGCGCTGAGGCGGCGCCATCCGGCCCCGTCGATGTCATAGGCGCCGTCCGTCAGACCAGCCTTGGTGACGCGTTGGCGCAGGCTTTCCATCCCCCTGAAATAGCTTCCGCGCACCTTCGCCATCGCTTCGCGCAAGAGCGGGGGGCTGTCAGGCGAGTCCGCCACCACCTGTAGGCGCTGCCAAACTTGATCGATGGCTCCTTGGGCCATGTCCAGTTTGTGATGGATTTCAGGCGGCGCTGCCTGATGGCTATTGATCGCCTGGAGAAACAGGATTGATTGGCGACCGGCACTGTCGCGGAGCGTCCAGGCCACTTGAGCGACGGCAGCCGGTCTGGCCGCTTCGGCGTCCAGGGTTGAAAGCTGCTGTTCGATGCGATTGGCAAGGGTTCCCAGACGTTCGAGTAGGTCGTTGATGCTGGAAATGATCGCCTGATTGGCGTCTGGTGTCCGGGCTGATTTGTCTCCTGCCAAGAGCGCATCTGTTCGAGCCCGTAAAGCCGCGAGGCTGGCCGTCAGCGTCGCAAGCTCCGTTGCGATGTCTTCCCGGCCTGAAAACGTCGCGTTTGCAATGAGTCTGTTGGCCTCGGCCAAAGCCGCATCGGTTTTGCTGCGGGCGTCGGCTAGGGTCTGCCGGGTCGGTTCGTCTGCTGTCGCGATGGCGACTCCGGTCGCGCCTCGTTCTGGCGCCAATTTCTCTGAGATAACGGTGCTGGCCGCCAGCACATCAATCATTTCGCGAGCAAGGCCGGCATCACGAGTTGTCTGTATATGCTCTGAAATCAACAACCCGGCCATCACTGTGATAATAATGCCAACGATGGTGAGGCTGGCCCGGAGGAAACCCCGAATTGACATGAGACCGCTCCTTTGCCCTTGCGATAGACCAGCAGATGGTGGACGCACCAAAGAAGTATCGACGTTATAGCTTTGTTGATAAAGTGTTTACGTCAAGTTTGCGGGAAAATTTCAGCCGAACTGTGTCCGATACGCGAGCCATTCGGGGCCAAACCGCCGGAAAACAGTTTCGCGATCACTCTGGAGAGCGATTTATTTTGATTATGAATTGTTTGTAACTGAAGGAATGTATGATGCCGAGGTCAGAGTGATCATATGGTGCATCATGTGGACTCATGCGACCGAGCCTTGATGTTCATACCGGCGAGCCCTGATACTGACACATCGCCGGTCCTCGGGCCGCGACGGCGGCCCCGCGTCCTCGTGGACGCGAAGCCAAGGGCGCGGATGCGCCCGCCCGGCGTCTGAGGGCAGCCTTGATGTGTCACCATCAAGGCTCGATGGTATCAGACGCTGGGCGGGTGCGCGGGGCTGCGGTCGCAGCCTGAGAACGGCGGTGCGTCACGATCAAGGCGCGTCAGTATCGGTGCATTGCTGTTCGCACCATCGGCGCCATAAGGCACGCCATGTGCGCTCGATGTTGTGGGCAAAGCCGGGAGCATTGGTCAGTCGGGATGTTCTCATGGTTTCCCGCAACGTGTTGCGTAATGTTGCAAGTTGGGCGGGATTGCGCGAAATTTTTACGGCAATATCGATATAGTCTTGCTTTGAGCGGGCGGCGAACGCTTCAAGTCCCATTGTGCCTAAAATCGACAGGCTCATCCGTCCGACACAACGCTCGCCGGGGAGCGTGAGCATGGGGACGCCCATCCACA
Source organism: uncultured Rhodospirillales bacterium (assembly GCA_903920145.1). Taxonomy (GTDB): domain Bacteria; phylum Pseudomonadota; class Alphaproteobacteria; order Azospirillales; family Azospirillaceae; genus BOG-933. The sequence continues at coordinate 19,184 of CAIXKV010000078.1, read as the reverse complement.
GGGATTCGAGGGTGGTTTGCCCACCGCAATAGGGAAAGGGATCAAGAGATAAATCAATCTCATTGTACCCCTGTAAATAATCAAAATACTCAAAAGTTCTTGGTAGCAGTTTTATGCGGCTTTCGTCGATGCCGTGGCGGGAGAAACGGTCAAGTTGATATCGTCGAGCGGTTTCACTCGAAAATCCACCTCTGATAAGCAGTTGGGAATTTTCTACGGCAGTGAGAACCTCAGACCAAAGAGCGATCACCTCGTCGTTGAGTTTGCATGTGCTGCCAAAGAAACCAAACGACATTCGACCACAGTGAAGCATCGGAGGCCGCGCAACGGGCGGCGCTAGGCAAAAATTTGGAGGAAAAGCAAACACATGGGGAATGCGGACAACACGCTCGGAAAATTGCTCGGTTCCGGTACGCGGGACCAGCCAGGGATCAGCAATAAAGTAATCAATGGCGTCAAGGCCGGTGGTCATTGAGGCGCCAAGCGTGACCTGGATTGGGGCCGGTCGACTGTAAAAGAATGATAGCGTCCGATCTTCGATAAAATAACCCCGACCAACCAAATTAACTAGAATATCAATATCGTCAGATTGAATAAGATCATGGGCTTGATCGCGCGTTAATCCATAAGTATTTCTCCATGCGCGAATTTTTGGAAACATTTTTATTAATGACTCTTCAACGCCACGCTCAGAGTCGCCATAAATAAAGACCTCAAATTTTTCAGTATTTAAGAAATGGACTATCGGTCCCATAAGATATTTATAAATATTATCAGAATATAGAAGAAGATCAAGGACATAGCCAATGCGTAATGTTTTTTCTTTGTCAGGTTTCTTGGTCAAGTGGCGAGTCTGAATCATGCGATTGGAGTTGAATTCGGCGGTCCTGGTGAACTCAAAAAGACGATGATTCGTCATATCCGGTTCAAGAAGACGCATAAAGATTTGATTGGAGCGGTAGACGACGTTGTCGGGATCAAGAGCGGCCGCTCGATCATGGGCAGCCACAGCCTTATTAAGGATGCCAGAGCGGCCATAGAACAACCCGAGCAAATTATGGTAAAGAGCGCCTGCCATCGGCGCGTTAAGGTGAGCCGTAGCACACTGCTCGGCCTCGTTACCGCGACCAATATCTTCAAGAATATCTGAAAAAAAGAAAATAGCCCTAACTCTGGTTTCATCCATTGTTTCTGGTTTATTGTCGTCGATTTCATAACGCGTTACGTCATTCATGCCCTTAAAGAGATAGCGCCTGTATTTATGATTTAATTGACGGGCATAATGGTAAAATTCAACAATATTTCTTAATTTATTAGAATTCCATAAACTCTGTAGAAGGTTTGCAAAGTTTTTGTTAGCTTCCTCTTGTATAAAATCCAGCTTAATGGCTCGGCAATAGATGGCGCAGGCTTCTTCACGCTGCCCCGCAGCATTCAGCGCATTTCCAAGGCTGGTGAAGGCCGTGGCTTGATTCGGAGCGAGTTCGCTCGCTCGACGGCAGTCGTCGATGGCCTTGGCGATATTGCCCCGTTCAAGTTGTAATATGCCCAGATACATCCAAGCATCGGCGAGGTCCGCTTTATGCTCAATGGCGCGGCGATAGCAAATTTCAGCCTCGTCAAGGCTGTTTGTGGCCTGTAGGCATCGGCCAAAATAGTAATGGGTTTTGCTCTGGTTGGGCGATAGGGCTACGGCTCGGCGCAGGCTGCGTAAGGCCCGTCGCGGAATGCCGGCTCGCAACCATGCAACGCCGAGGTTCAGGTGGGCATCGCTGGCGTTCGGGCAAATGGCGATTGCCCGGAGAAAGGGCGAGGTCGCTTCCTCATACCGCTCAAGTTGGATCAAGAGCGAGCCAACGGTGGTGGCAAGGGAAACATTGGTGGCATCCAGTCGGCTGGCTTGTTCTAGCAGATCGGCGGCGTCGTCGAGGCGATTGGAGTTGGAGAGTAGAATACCAAGATTTTTGAGTGTGATAAGGTGATTGGGGTCGACGGCGAGAATCTGCCGATAGAGCGTTTCCGCCTCTCGCAGTTGCCCGTTCACATGGTAATGTCCGGCCAGGGTCAGGCAGGTATCAAGCTGGGACGTTTGTTCGTTTTTTGCGGGATCGTTGCTCATGTGCACACTTTCAGATGGGCATTCCGCACAGAACGGCGTTTCGAAGCAGGCTTGTCTGAGCCTATCGGTACCATAGTGGATAGGCTTGAGGATCGACACCAGAATCCGCCTGTTGGAAAGGCGCTGATCCTCCCGGACTTTTCCAGCCATCGCCGCCCTCAAGACGCTGGGCGGGCGCGTTCGCGCCCTTGGCTTCGCACGCATGAGCGCGCGGGGCGGCGGTCGCAGCCCGAAGACCGGCGATGTGTCAATCAAGAGGCTCGCCGGTATGACTCATTCCGATGTGCTTTTTCGCGAGGCCCTTGATCAGGCTCTGGCCGGTCGTGGTGCGGATAGTATAGCCACCCTTGAGTCGCTGCTGCGGGTGATGCCGCAGCATGTGGAAGGGATGCGGCTGATGGGCAAGCTGTTGCTGAAGGCTCGTCGGTCCAACGAGGCGCTGGCGATTTTGAAACAGGCGGCGGCGCTGACGCCTCACCACCCGGAACTGGCCTATGAAGTCGGCGTGGCGGCGTTGGAATGCGGAGCGATTGTCGAAGCGGTCGAGTGGTTTTCTCGCCAGCTCGCAGATCGGCCCGATCTCCAGGATGCCCGTTTTAACTTGGCGTGGGCCTTGCGGCGGCTGGGGAAAACCGCCGAAGCCGTTGCGGCTTACCGCACACTGGTTGAACAGGCGCCGGGGCATGGACATGCTTGGTATAATCTGGCGAACGGCCTGTTGGCGTTGGGGCGGTTGGCCGAGGCCGGCGACGCTTACCGAATGGCCCTCACGCACCTGGGGCCGCGCCCGGACGTGGTGGCTAATACCGTATTGCTCCTGTTGCGCCAGGGCCAATGGCCTGAGGCTCATGCAGTGCTGGCGCGAGTTCCAGAGGCTGGAAAAACTGTAGAGTTGCGTTCTCTGGAGGGCGAGCTGTTGATGAGCGAAGGGCGTCTGTCCGATGCTCTCGATCGTTTCTTGCGCCTTTCCGTTGACCATCCCGATCACCAGCCCTCGCTGTTGGGGCTGGCGCGCTGTCTATGCGAAATGGGCCGGGTCATCGAGGCCGCTGCTTGGCTGGATGGGGCGTTGCGGAAAGTCCCCAACGATCCCAAGCTCAATCTGCTCCGCAGCGAGGTTGCGCTTAAAGACGATGATATGGCCACCGCCATTCGCACGGCTCGGCTTGCGGTCGACAGCCAGGGCTCAACCGAAAGCTACGCGGCGTTGGGTAAGGCTTTGGCGTTATCCGGGTGTACCGGCGAAGCGGCAAAAGTCTTTCGCACTGGCCTTCAACGTCACCCCGACTGTTATGCGCTTCACAGCAACCTGCTCTTTTGTCTGTTGCATGACGCGGCCACCTCTCCAGAAGACGTTTTTATTGAGCACCAAGCCTTTGGCCGTTTCTGGGAAAGTCGCTTTCCGACTCCGGCCTTTCTGCCGCCGGATCAGACGGAATTGGCGGGGCGAAGACTGCGTATTGGTTATGTTTCTCCCGATTTATGCGATCATGCCGTCACATTTTTCTTTGAACCTCTGCTTGATGGCCATGATCGAACGCAGTTCGAGATTTTTTGCTACCACATTCCCCGCAAAACGGATGCTGTGACCGCCCGGTTGCGGGGCAAGGCGGATCATTGGCGGATATTGGCTTTCGAGGACATTGCCGGGGCGATCGAGACTATCCGTCACGACCGGATTGATATTTTGGTCGATATTGCCGGCCATACCGCCTGGAATCTGTTGCCAGTCTTTGCGGCGAAACCGGCGCCGGTGCAGATCAGTTGCCTCGGTTATCCTGGCACAACCGGCTTGACCCGGATCGATTATCGGCTTGTCAGTCGCAGTGGCGCCAAGAACAGTGACGAGCCTCGATTTAGCACCGAGGCGGTCGCGCTCCTGATTCTGCCTTTTGCCGCCCCGGCGACTTTGCCCCAAGTGTCACCGCCGCCTTTCTTACGTGGGAAGAGAATGATACCGGCGAGCTATAACGATGACACACTGCCGGTATCGGGCCGCGACGGCGGCCCCGCGCGCCCATGCGCGCGAAGCCAAGGGCGCGGATGCGCCCGCCCGGCGTCTGAGGGCAGACTTGATGACTCAACATCAAGGCTCGAGGGGATGATTACTTTTGGCTCGGTGAGCCGCCTCGTTAAAGTGAGTGTCCCCGCACAACGAGCCTGGATCCGGATTCTCGAGGCGTTGCCCGATGCCCGCCTGTTGCTGGTCGCTCCGGGAGTCGAGAGGGAGCACACCGCGCAAAAGCGGCTTGAGCAATTGGCTGCGCTCGGTTTTCCACCCGAACGCCTGGATCTTCGTCCCGAATGCCAGTTCGAAGCGTGGCTCGAGTATCTGACCGAGATTGATATCGTCCTGGATCCATTCCCCTACACCGCCGGAACCACCGCCACCCTGCTGCAATGGATGGGCTTACCTTTGATTCGCTTGGGTGTTGCAGCCTGTCCCGAGTTGGGACTCTATGCCGCCGCCAGCGAAGATGACTATGTGGCGACCGCCGTTGCCCTTGCCAAGAATCGCCCCGCTTTGTTCCAGCTTCGGACGATCCTGCGTGCCAATTCTATGGTGTTTCAACAGGACCGCAACGCTTCTGCGGTTCCGGCATTGGAGGCCTTCTACCGGCAGGCTTGGCGGGAGCGTGTGTGTGGTTGATGCCGATCCTCGGGCCGCCGTCGCAGCCCGATACCGGCGATGTGTCAGTATCAGGGCTCGCCGGTATCAGGGCTCGCCGGTATCACAGAGCGCCTGTAAGCCGGCGATCGGGATCAATCGGGCGCAAGCGATGCCGGCGGAGCAGGGCTTCCCGCCACCAGCCATGATAGTCTTCAAGGGTTTGAACCTCGATCTCTTCATGTTTGGCTTGGGTTCCGACTTCAAGATAGACATCAAGATTGGAGAGATCAGGCTGGGGGAGGGTTCCCTGGATCCGATTTTGCCACATGGTCGCGTACAGCCCTTCAAGCTGGCGAACCAGCAAGGGCGTGTCGAATAAGGTGCAGGTGTCTCGCCCAGATGCTAGCCGCTCTCGGTAAGAGCGCAATTGGACCGGATCCGTACCCAAGGCTATGGCGCGCTCAACATACTCCGTGGCGGTCATGCAGACGAGGTCCGGCAGGCCCGCCGCCCGCACCAGACTGCCGCACACGCGGGATGCGAACGAGCGGCCATTCAGGGTTAAGACCGGCACACCGGCCCAGAGCGCGTCCGACGCCGTGGTGTGGGCTCCGTAGGGGGTGGTGTCCAGGAACAGATCCGCCAACTGATACCGGGACAGGTGATCCGGATTGGCCAGTTTGGGGGCGAAGATCAAGCGGTTGGGAGCGATCCCATGCAAGGCGGCGGTGCGCCTTAAGCGTTCGTGGGTGGCTTCGGTGCTGCTGAGGAGCCACAGGACACTGTCAGGAACCCCGGCCAGAATCGTCAACCACCGTTCGAAGGTAAAGCGGGTGATCTTGTGAGCGCCGTTAAAGCAGCAATAGACCATTCCGGTTTCGGGCAGTCCGGCCTCGGTTCGAGAGGGCGGACGCGGCGCGGTGGTGCGTTGGCGCTGGTTGGGTTGGTAACAGGGCAGCCGGAGCACCTGTTCCGAATAATACATCTCGGAGTCCTTGGGGATAATCCAGTCATCGGCAATGATGTAATGGTGATAGGGACTCGCCATGGTTCCGGGAAATCCCAGCCAGTTGACAATGATCGGTGCCGGTCGGAGCGCCACCAGTTTAAATCGGGCCTCTCGGGTATAGCCGTTCAGGTCAATGAGAATTTGGATACCGTCATCGGCAATGTGGCGGGCAGCGGCGACGTCGTCTAGATCATTGATGGATCGCCAGTGATCCGCCGTAGTCTGGAATCGCCGGTGCGTTGGGTCTTGGGCTTCGGGACCGCAGTAATAGGCAAACACTTCGACCGCGCTGCGGTCATGGCAGGCGAAAACATCGGCCATTAGGTAGCCGACGGCATGCTCACGTAAATCAGACGAAAGATAGCCGATCCGCAGCGGGCCAGAGGCTGCCATGGCTTTTGGCCACTCGGTTAGGGCCGCAGCGGGCAAGCCGACGTCGGTTTTGTTGTAGTGCCAAGCCATCGCGAGGTGTAGCAGTGGGTCGTCGGTATAGGCTGCCGCCGACAGTGGTGAGAGTCCGGTTATCAGGGCTTCTTGCCCCACCCGTTCCCAGGGCGTGACCACCGGCCATTTGCATTGCCGTTGCCGCAACGCCAGAAGATGTTGGGCGACTTCCCGTTGGTGGCTGTCGAGTTCCAGGCTTTGTCGGAGCCTGTCTTCGGCGACGTCATCCTCGTTGGCAGTTTCCAGGGTGCGGGCAATCTGGTTCAACGCGGTTGTTTTATGGGCAATCGCGGTGCCGGTGACGGCGGCCAGTTTCTCGAGAACGGTGGACCATTGCATCACCGCCGCGCCGGTCGCCCCCAGGCGCTCGTAAATGCGCCCCAGATTGATGTAAGCCGGGGTGAATTCTGCGTTTAGTGAAAGGGCCCGCTCAAGACATTCCCGAGCCATCGGTAAATTTCCAGAGTCTGATAAAATCACGGCGTAATTAAAAAGAGCAGCATATAATAACGGATGATCACTATTATATTGAATCCAGATGGCGTAAAGCGTTTCTACCGAACGCTCCGGTCCGTTTTGCTTCAGAGATTCTGCGGTACGAATTAGATCAATTAATGTAAAGGTTCGTGCCATCGATTGAATCAAAGCCGGCGTTAATAGGTCGGTCATGATGAATTGCTCGCTCTCTTTTTCTCTATCTTATACCGGCACTCTATCTGTATTATGGCTCTCCGGTATTATAGCGCGGCATCATTCAAGGCCGCGATCTGATCGGCGGTCATGCTACCGAGTTGAGTGCTGGTAAAGGCGCTGATCTGAGTGGGGGTGAAGGCTTCCAGTTCTGTGGTGGTCAGGGCGGCGATGGTGGTGGCGGTCAAGCCCGCAACGGTGGTGGTGGTCAGGCCGCTGATCTGGGTTGCCGCCAGGGATGAGATTTGGGTGGTGGTTAGGGCGCCAAGTTCAGTGGCGGTCAGGGCGCCGAGCTGGCTCGAGGTCAAGGCGCCCAATTGAGTGGTTGTCAGAGTGCTTAACTGGGTTGCGGTCAGATTCGAAACCTGATCGGTGCCCAACGACGAGACTTGAGTGGTGGACAGGGCGTTAAGCTGGGATACGCTCAGGGTTCTGAGCTGCATCCGCACCAGAGCGCCAAGTTGCGTGACGGTCATCGCTGCAATATCGGTACTGGAAAAGAGCCCAATTTCGGTGGTCATCAAGGCGCCGATTTGCGAGGTGGTCAAGCCGCTGATCTGGGTCAGGGTCATGGAATCAATCTCGCCTTCGGTCAGGCCGGTGATTCCGGTGGCTGAAAGGGCGCCGACTTGCGTTGGCGTCAGGGTTGCGAATTGGGTGGTGGACAGCGCCGCAATCTGGGCTGGAGCCAGACCGCTGATTTCCGTGGTGGACAGGAGCCCGATCTGGGTTGTGCTCAGGTTACTGATCAGGGTGGTCGACAGCCCGGTGATGCCGGTGGCCGACAGATTCATAAATTGGGTGGTGGTGAGTGTTTGGAATTCACGGGCGGTCAGGCCGGAAATCGCCGTGGTCGATAGGGCCGCCATGTCGGTTGGCGTCAAAGCCGCCACTTGGGTTGTGGTCAGCGCCGCAATCTGGGTGTCGACCAGACCGCTGACTCCGGTGGTGGACAGGGCCTCGATCTGGGTTGTGGACAGCGCCGCAATCTGAGCCGTGGAGAGTGCGGCGACCTGGGTATCCACCAGCCCACCAATTTCTGTGGTGGACAGGAGTGCGGTCTGGGTGGTGGTCAGGCTGGCAATCTGGGCGGTGGTCAGGGCGGCCATTCCCGTCGCCGACAGACTTTCAAGCTGAGTCGAAGTCAGGGCCGCAATGTTGGTGGTGGTGAGGCCCGCGAGCGCGGTGGTTGATAGCGCCGCCATGTCGGTTGCGGTTAGGGCGCCAAGCTGGGTGGTGCTCAAGGCCGCGATTTGGCTATCAGTCAGGCCGCTGATCCCGGTGGGAGACAGCGCCGCAATTTGGGTCGAAGCCAGGGCCGCGATCTGAGTCGAGGTCAAGGCGGCAACCTGGGTATCGCTCAATCCGCTGATTTGAGCTGGGGATAGCAGCCCCAGTTGAGTCGTGGTCAAGGCCGCGACCTGGGTCGAGGTCAAGGCGCCGGTTTCGGTGGCGGTGAGCGCCGCCAGTTGCCGGGTGGTCAAGGCCGCCAGTTGGGTGGTGGTGAGACCAGGAATGCCGGTGGTGCTGAGAGCGGCCATCTGTGTCGTGCTGAGGGCAGCCATCTGTGTCGTGGTCAGGGCCGCAACCTGGGTACTGGTCAGACCGGAGAGGCCGGTGGTGCCGAGCGCGGCCAATTGTGAGGGGCTTAGGGCGTCCACTTGGGTGGTGGTCAGGGCGCCGACTTCAGTACTGGTCAAGCCGTTGAGTTGGGTCGAGGTCAAGGCCGCCATGTCGGCGGTGGTCAGTTCGCTGGCTTGGGTGATGGTCAGGTTACCCAGTTCGGTGGCGGTGAGCGCACCGAGGGCGGTGGCGGTTAGGGCCGCGATCTGGCTGGATGACAGGCCATCAATAGCGGTGGCCGATAGCGCCGCCAGTTGGGTGGTCGAGAGGGCGGTCAGTTGGGTGGTGGTCAGGGCGGCGATTTGGCTACTGACCAAGCCACTCATCTCGGTGGTGGTCAGGACGCCCAGTTGGGTGGTGGTCAGAGCCCCCAGTTGGGTGGTGGTCAGAGCGCCGGCTTCGGTGGCGGTGAGGGCTGCCAGTTGTCGGGAGGTCAGGGCCGCCAGTTGGGTGGTGGTGAGGCCCGTAATGCCGGTGGGGCTGAGAGCGGCCATTTGGGTCGGGCTTAGGGCGCCCACCTGAGTCGTGGTTAGGGCGGTCACGATGCTGCTGGTCAACCCGCCGATCTCGGCGGCGGTCAGGGCCGTTATTTGCGAAGCGGTCAGGGCGCCAAGCTGGGTGGTGGTCAGGGCCGAAAGCTCGGTGCTGGTCAAGCCTTTGACTTGGGTGGTGGTCAGGGCCGAAAGCTGAGTGGTGGACAAGGCCGCCATCTGGGTGGTGGTCAGGGCCCCAATTTCGGTCGAGGTCAGTTCGCCCAGTTGGGTGAAAGACAACGCTGCGATTTCGCTCGAGGTCAGGCCGCTGACTCCGGTGGTGCTCAGGGCCCCGATCTGGGTGGTGTTCAGCGCCGCGATCTGGGTCGCAGTCAGGGCGGCAACCTGGGTATCCACCAGCCCGCTGATCTCCGTGGTGGTCAGGACACCGAGTTGGGTGGTGGTCAGGGCTGCGAGCTGGGTGGTGGACAGGGCTCCGAATTGTGACGGGGTGAGGGCCTGGAGCTGCCGGGTGGTTAGGGCGGCGAGTTCGGTAGAGGTCAGGCCGGCAACGCCCGTGGTGCTGAGGGCCGCGACCTGGGTGGTGGTCAGGGCGCCCAACTGGGTGGTGGTCAGGGCACTGACGGCGCTGCTGGTCAAGGCGCCCATGGCGGTGGTGGAGAGGGCCGCGACCTGGGTGATGTTGAACGCGCCGATCTGGGAGGGAAGCAGGGCGCCGGCTCCGGTGGCGGTTAGGCCCCGAATCTGGGTGGTGGTCAGACTGGCAAGGTTGGCGGACGTCAGGGCCTCAATCTGGGTGGTGGCCAGGCTGCTGATTTCGGTGGTGGTTAGGGCGGCGGCTTGAGTGGTGGACAGCGCCACGATTTCGGCGGTGGTCAGTCCGCTTATGGCGGTGGTGCTTAAGGCCGCGATTTGGCTGCTGGACAGGGCGGCAAGCTGGCTTGTGGACAAGGCCGCCATCTGGGTGTCGAGCAGGCCGCTGAGTCCCGTGGTCGAGAGAGCCGAAATCTGGGCGGTGGAGAAGGCCGATATTTGAGTTTCTGCCAGCGTTCCCACTTGCGCTGGGGTCAGGGCGGCGAGTTGCTGGGTGGACAAGGCCGCGAGTTCGCTGGTGGTTAGGCCGCTGACGGCCGTGGTCGAAAGAGCCGTGATTTCTGTCGTTGTCAGGGCGCCCAACTGGGTGGTGTTCAACGCCGCCATCTGGGTATCGACCAGGGCGCCGACTTCGGTCGCGGTCAGGGCGGCCAACTGGGTCGTGGACAAGGCTGCCATTTCACTGGTGGTCAGGCCGCTGATCCCGGTGGTGGACAAGGCCGCGATCTGTGTGGCCGACAGAGCGCCGATCTGGGTTGCCGTCAGGGCGGCAATCTGGGTATCGACCAGACCGCGAAGTTCGGTGGTGCTGAGGGCGCTCAGTTGCGAGGAGGTTAGGGTCGCCAGTTGGCTGGTGGACAAGGCACCGAACTGGGAGGACGTTAAGGCGGTCAACTGAGTGGTGGACAATGCCGCCAGCTCGGTGGTGGTCAGGCCGCTGACGGCGGTGGTGGTAAGGGCGGCGATGGCGGTGGTGGAGAAGGCGCCGATCTGAGTGGTGGTCAGGGCGCCAACCTGGGTCGAGGTCAGGCCGCTGATCTCGGTGGTGGACAGTGCCCTGACCTGGGTGGTGGTCAACGCTCCCAATTGGGCGGTGGTGAGGTCGCCGATCTGAGTGGTGGTCAGGCCCTTGATCTGGGTGGTGGTCAGGCTGCCGATTTCGGTGGGGGTTAGGGCCGCAATTTGGCTGTCGGTCAGATCGCCAATGCCGGTGGCGGTCAACGCCGTGAGTTGCGTGGTGGACAGCCCCGCCACTTCGGTTGTCGACAGGCCACTAACGGTGGTGGTGGATAGCGCCGCGAACTGGGTGGTGGTCAGGGCCGCCGTCTGGGTCGTTGAGAGTGCTGCGATTTGGGTGTTGGTTAGGCCGGCCATTTCGGTGGTGGTCAGGGCGGCCAGTTGCCCGGTGGTCAGCGACTGGATTTGTGTTTGGGATAGCCCCCCGATCTGTGTCGCCGTCATGGCGGCGATCTGGTTTGTCGTCAGTCCAGCCAACTGGGTCGGGGTCAGGCCACCAATGCCGGTGGTGGAGAGAGCCCCGATTTGCGTTGTGGTTAAAGCCGCGAGCTGGGTGGTGGACAACGCGCCCATTTCGGTGCCGGTCAGGCCCTTAACCTGGGTGGTGGTGAGCTGTGCGATTTGGGAGGCGCTCAGGCTACCCAATTGGCCCGTTGTTAAGGCGGCGATGCTGGTACTGGTCAACCCCCTGATCTGGGTGGAGGTCAGGGCGGCCAGCTCGGTTGCGGTTAGGGCTGTGACCGCTGTGGTCGACAGTGCTCCCATTCCGGTGGCGGTCAGGCCGGTGAGCTGGGTGGCGGTCAGGGCGGCGAGCTGGGAACTGGTCAGTCCAGCGATGCCGGTGGTAGATAGGGCGCCAATCTGAGTGGCGTTGAGCGCGCCGAGTTGGGCTGTGGTCAAGGCTCCAACCTGGGTGCTGGTCAGGCCCCGCATTTCACTGGTGGACAGTGCCGCCATTTGGGTTGCGGCCAATGTGCCAAGTTGGGTGGTGGATAGCGCCGCTATTTCGGTTCCGGTTAGCCCCGCCACTTGCCGGGTGGTCAGTGCGGCTAATTCAGTGGTGGTCAGGGCGCCGACCTCGGTGGTGGTCAACACCGCTAATTGAGTGGTGGTGAGGGCCGCGAGTTGGGTTGCGCTAAGGGCTGCGATCTCGGCGCTGCTCAGATTGCTGATTTCGGTGGTGGAGAGGGCCGCAATCTCGGTGGTGGTCAGAGCGGCAAGCTGGGTTGTGCTGAGGCCCGCAATATCGCTGCCAGCCAGTGCATTAAGTTGTGTCGACGTGAACGCCACCAGTTGCGTATTGGATAGCAGGTCCATCTGGGCGGTGGACAGCGCCGCCATTTGGGTTGTGGTCAGGCCGGTCAGTTGGGTGGTGGTGAGCGCCGCCATCTGGGTATCGGCCAGCCCGGTCATTCCGACGGCGGACAGGCCCCCCAGTTGGGTGGCCGTCAGAGTGGCCAATTGGGTGGTGGTCAAGGCGCCGACTTCGGTGCTGGTCAGGCCGCCCAGTTGGGTGGTGGTCAGAGCGCCAAGCTGGCTGGTGGACAGGGCACCGAGCTGATTTATGGACAGCGCGGCCAGTCCGGTGCTGGTCAAGCCCTGAATCTGGGTGGTGGAAAGAGCCGCGATCTGGGCTGTCGACAGTCCGCCCACTTCGGTTGCGGTCAGCCCCCCCAATTCGGTGGCGGTCAAGGCGCCAAGCTGGGTGGTGGTCAGGGCGCCAAGCTGATCGCTGGTTAGGCCCTTAATCTGGGTGGTGGACAGGGCCGCAATTTGCTTGGCACTCAAGGCGCCGAACTGGGCCGTGGACAACGCCCCAATGCTGGTGCTGGTCAGGCCACTGAGCTGGGTGGTGGTGAGGGCTGCCAGTTCGGAGGTGGTCAGGCCACTCAGTGCTGTATTGGACAGCGCCCCCATTTCGGTTGCGGTGAAGCCGGCGAGCTGAGTGGTGGACAGGGCCGCCATCTGAGTGTCGACCAACCCGGCGATCCCGGCGGCGGACAGCGCGGCGATTTGGCTGGAACTGAGTGCGCCCAGTTGGGTGGTGGTCAAGGCGCCGATTTCGGTGCTGGTCAGGTCTCCAAGCTCGGTGGTGGTCAGGGCGCCGACCTGGGTTGAGATCAGGGCGCCAAGCTGGTCGTTGCTCAGATCAGCGATCTGGGCTGCGGTCAAGGCCGCAACCTGTCTCGTGCTCAGTTCGCCAAACTGAGTGGTGGAGAGCGCCCCGATGCCGGTGCTGCTCAGGCCGCTCAACTGGGTGGTGGACAGCGCCGCCAATTCGGTCGCGGTCAGGGCGCTGATCGCCGTGGTGGATAACCCGGCCATCTGGGTTGACGTTAGGCCGGCCAACTGAGTGGTGGTCAACGCCGCAATTTGGGTATCGGCCAACCCGCCAACCCCGGTCAAGGCGCCGATCTGGGTCGCGGTGAAGGCGCCCAATTGGGTGGTGGTCAGGGCGCTGACTTCGGTGCTGGTCAGGCCCCTGGCTTGATTGGTGGTCAGAGCGGCCAGTTGGGTGGTGGTCAGAGCGCCGAGTTGATTGGTGGAGAGCACGGCCAGTCCGGTGCTGGTCAGACCTCTAACTTGGGTGGTGGTCAGGGCTGCAATCTGGGTGGTGGAGAGTTGGCCGATCTGGGTGGTGGTCAGGCCTCCGAGTTCGGTTGCGGTCAGCGCACCGAGCTGGGTTGGGGCCAAGGCGGCCAACTGACCGCTGGTTAAGCCTTCGACTTGGGTTACGGTCAGGGCCGCAATTTGTCTGGTGCTCAACAAGCCGAGTTGGGCGGTGGACAGGGCGCCGATGTTGGTGCTGGTCAGGCCAGCCAGTTGGGTGGTGGACAAGGCCGTCAGTTCAGTCGCGGTCAGGGCGCCGACGGCCGTGCTGGATAGCCCGACGATTTGGGTGGAAGTCAGGCCGCTCAGTTGGGTGGTGGTCAGCGCCGCGATTTGGGTATCGGCCAGCCCACCAACTCCGGTGGCGGTCAGGGCGGCGATTTGGGTCGAGGCCAGGGCGCCAAGCTGGGTGGTGGTGAGTGTCCCAACCTCGGTGCTGGTCAATCCTCTAAGTTGGGTCGAGATCAGCGCCGCCAGTTGGGTGGTGGACAGAATGCCGAGTTGATCCCCGGACAAGGCCCCGATGCCGGTGCTGGTCAATCCTTGAAGTTGAGTGGTGGTTAGGGCGGCAATTTGAGTTGAGGACAGCAGGCCGACCTGGGTGGCGGTCAGGGCGCCAAGCTCGGTTGCGGTCAGCGCCCCGAGTTCGGTTGCGGTCAGAGCGCCGAGCTGATCGCCGCTGAGAGTCTTGATCTCGCTGGCGGTCAGGGATGCGACTTGCTTGGTACTGAGGATGTCAAGCTGGGTGGCGGAGAGGGCGCTGATTCCGGTGCTGGTCAGGCCATCCAACTGGGTGGTGGTCAGGGTCGTCAGTTCGGTGGTGGTCAGGGCACCAACCGCCGTGCTGGACAGGGCGCCCATCTGAGTTGGAGTCAGTCCGGCCAGTTGAGTGGGACTCAGGGTGGCAATCTGAGTATCGGCGAGGCCGTTGATGCCAGCGGCGGATAGTGCAGCAATTTGGGTGGCGGTCAGGGCGCCAATCTGGGTGGTGGTGAGGGCGCCGATTACGGTGCTGGTCAGTCCTCGGGTCTGAGCGGTGGTGAGCGCCGCGATTTGGGTGGTGGTCAAGGCTCCGAGCTGGTCCCCGGACAAGGCGGCGAGGCCGGTGTTGGTCAAGCCTTTGATCTGGGTGGCCGTGAACGCCGAGATTTGAGTTGAGGACAGCAGGCCGACCTGGGTGGTGGTCAGGCCCCCGAGTTCGGTTGCGGTCAAGGCGCCAAGTTGGGTGCCGGTCAGGGCGCCGAGTTGGTCGCCGGTCAGGCCCGAGACCTGGAGCGTCGTCAGCGCCGCAATCTGGCTGGTGCCGAGAGCGGTGAATTGAGTGGTGGATAGCGCGCCGATGCCCGTGCTGGTTAGACCGCTTAATTGGGTGGTGCTGAAGGCCGCTAATGCGGTGGTGGACAGGGCGCCCAGTGCCGTGGCGGACAGCCCACTCATTTCGGTTGAGGTCAATCCGGCCAGTTGGGTGGTGGACAGCGCCGCGATCTGGGTATCGGCCAAGCCGCCGGTTCCGGCGAAGGACAAAGCTCCGATTTGGGTGGAACTGAGGGCGCCGAGTTGGATTGTGCTCAGACCACTGACTTCGGTGCTGGTCAAGCCCCGCATCTGGGTGGTGGTTAAGACGCCCAGTTGAGTGGTGCCGAGGGCGGCGATTTGGTCGCCACTCAGAGCGGCGATTTGTGTCGCCGCCAGCGCCGCAACTTGGGTGGTCGAGAGCGCGCTGATCTGGGCGGTGGACAGCGTGCCAATGCCGGTGCTGGTCAGGCCCTTGATCTGAGTGGACGTCAGGGCTGCGAGCTGGTTGGTGGACAACAGGTCAATCTGGGTTGAACTCAAGGCCGTCAGTTGAGTCGAGGCAAGTCCGGCCAGTTGGGTGGTGGTCAGCGTCGCAATCTGGGTGTCGACCAAACCGCCAAGCCCGGTGGCGCTCAGGGCGGCCATTTGGGTCGAGGTGAGGGCGCCGAGTTGGGCCGTACTTAAAGCGCCGACTTCGGCACTGGTCAGACCCCGGATCTGGGTGGTCGTGAGCGAGGAGACCTGGGACGTACTGAGGGCGGCGATTTGGTCACCGGAGAGCGCGGCGATCCCGGTGTTGGCAAGGCCGGTAAGCTGGGTTCCGGTGAGCGCCGCGATCTGGGTGGTGGATAATTGAGCAATCTGGGTTGTGGTCATGCCCCCCAGTTCGGTGGTGGTTAGGGCTCCGAATTGGGTTGTGGTCAGAGCAGCAATCTGGTCGCCGGTCAGGCCCTGGATCTGGAAGGTGTTAAAAGACCCAATTTGTGTGGAACTGAGGGCGGCGAGTTGGGATGACGACAGCACCCCGATGTCGGTGCTGCTCAATCCCTTGAGTTGGATGGTGGTGAGGGCCGCGAGCTGGTTGGTGGAGAGCTGAGTGATCTGGGTGGTGCTCAAGGCCACGACTTGGGCTGCGGTCAGGCCGCTCAGTTGAGTGGTAGTCAGCTCCGCAATCTGGGTATCGTCCAGGCCGGTAATGCCGGTGGTGGTCAGGGCTGCGAGCTGGGTTGACGCCAGGGCGCTGATTTGGTCGGTGGTCAGGGCACTGACTTCGGTGCTGGTTAGGCCTCTGAGTTGGGTGCTATTGAGGGCCGCAATATCGGTTCCGAGGGCCTCGATTTGGACATCCAACAGAACCGAGAGTTGGGAGGAACTGAAAGCCAATTGACTTTTTGTTAAGGCCGCGATCTGGGTCGTCGCCAATTCCTGCATTTGCGTGGTGGACAGCCACGATATCTGAGCCGAACTCAGTTCCTGGATCTCTGTCGTGCTGAACGCCCCGATCTGGGTTGCCGACAATGCCGCGATATCTGCGGCTTTCAGGCCGGCAATCGTCGTCTTCGACAGATTGAGGATTTGCGTCGCAGTGTATGACGACACAGAGGATACCACGGCAGCCCCCTCTCATGTCCCATTGGCGAGAGCCTATTTGAGAGCAGGGCGCTGGGATCGTCACCGCTGCCGGAGTGGGCTCGGTCTCCCGCCTCCTCCCCTTTATACGTTGGGGTCTTATGATTCTTGCGCTCGGATTTTGGCTTAGACCAGACGGCGATGGGGCCGCGACTGCGGCCCGAGGACCGGCGGTCTTATGGCTCGCCGGTATCAGGCGCCGATCAGAATTTGATCCCAAGGGTCAGGTAGCCTTGGCGCTCAACCGGCGGGGCATTGGAAAATGGTGTCGACTTTGACTGAAAATTGACCAAATTGATCGCGACCGAGAGCTTATCGGTAAGGTTATAGGCAATTCGGGCGTCAATGGTGACATACGCCGGAATAGTATATTTGTTAAAGGTTCCTCCCATCAATCCATAAATGCCGAATTGTGGATTTGGGTTCGGGAGCGAAAAAGATGATGAATAACGACCAAATAAATCAAAATCCCAACTTTTATAACTATATCCACCTCGTAATGTTAACAAATGGCTGGGTGATGAGCCTTGATATAACAAATCAACGACCAGATTACCATTGGAGTCGTATTGAGAAAAATTTAATTTATCATGGATGGACTCTAGTCGATAGTTGAATCCCCAGCGCCAACTGTCGGTATGACCGTCAAGCCCGACTTCCAGACCGATCGAATGGGAATTACCGATATTTTCACTCTCCAGCAAAGTTTGGTTTCCGGTGATCGCCCGATGGGTAAAAGGATCGGTTGAGCTTAAATTTTCATAGGTATCGTAAAATACCGACGTCGAGAGCTTTGATGACAGGTGGCTGAGGTCTCGTGTGTAGCCGAGTTCATAATTGGTTACAATGGTTGGCTCAAGCGACGGATTGCCATTGACAAGCGCCGGAATTTGAGCCGTAGCGCCGCCCCCCAGTGGGACTGTCCGCAGGATCGGTTCATACCAAGCATAATCAACGAGTGGGGGCATTTGAATGCCGCGACCGTAAGACAGGCGAATGGTATCGAATTCACTGGCTTTGATCACCAAACCGGAATTGGCACTAACCTCGTTAATGTTTTTACTGTTGAAGTTGGCATTGGTGTAGGGCCATGTCACTGGATTGCTTGACACCAACGCGTTAGCTAAAGCAGCGTCGGTCATGGCGTTGAGAGCTGGACTTGGGATGGTGTTGGTGATGGGACTCGGGCCGTTGGAACTCGGACCGCTGCGCTCGAGTTGAAGATGATCGAAGCGCAAGGCGTTGTTGAGGTCGATCTCCGGCGTGATCGCCCAATCCCACAGTCCAGACCCAGAATAGACGGTATATCCTGCTTGGACGTCTTCGATTGGCACCGAGTTCATAGTGTTATAGCGGTATTCACCGGCAAGGCGCAGCGTATGGTCGGCCCCGATTTTGAATAGGTCTTGAAGCTTGGCCGAAGTGACTGATTCTCGAGTGCTCAGTTGATCGCCAACGGCGAGGTCTTCAACCATACCAGGGACTGAATCAATCATCGAGTAATTTGTGAAGACAAAATTCTTATAAACTTCGCCATCAATCAGGCCAATTCCTGAATTGGCGCTGAAGTTAGCTTTGAGAGAGTCCGATCTTAATTGATTGGGGCGGGCGAGGTAGGACAGCATCCATTGATTTTGAGCCACGAGGCTGTGGCTGGCTTCGAACCCGACTTGCAAATCGTCATTGATTTGCCCTCGCACATCCAGATTGACCGCCCGTCGGAACGGATTTTGGGTCAAGGGCGCGGTCAATAGATTGGTCAAGGTGTCATTAAAGGGTTGGGCATTGTAACCGCCTGCCGATAGCCGGACTCCTAGACTGTCGCCGACATGGGCGGTTCCAACGGCGGATAGCTCTTTGTCGCCTTGGGTTCCAATTCGAGCCGAGGCCTCGTTTACGCTGTCATAGAGGGGATTCATCGTGATGATATTCACCACCCCCGCCGCCGCATTAAAGCCGAACAGTGCGCTGTTGGGGCCTTTAACCACTTCGATCTGCCGGATTTCCGCCAGTTCAACCGGAATTGCATCCCAGTTGGTAAAACCGAAATAGTCAACATAGACCTGACGGCCATTCACCAGAACCAACAATCGTGGCTCCATGGCGGTGTCATAGCCCCGGACGGAGACATCACTAGAGCCTCGGGTGAATTGAAGCACGTCGAGGTCGGTGTATTCTTTTAGAATTCCCGGCAAGTCAATCGCTGCCGCGCGCCGGATCTGATCCGCTGTGATGATGATCATCGCCATCGGCACATCCGAAGCCCTTTGAGGCTTCCCCGTGGCGCTGGTGGTGACGGGTTCGCCGAACATCTGTTCCAACGAGCCATAATCGACGCTGTCTGCTTTCGCCGTAACCGAAACTGTTCCGACTGCGACAAAACCGGCGGCGGTCATAAGGAAGCGTCTGAACATCCAGAGAAACTTTCGGAGCGAAGGCGGAAAACCGTGATCATGTCACTCACATCAACTCTTGACCAAACCCGTACCTCAAGCAGACGGACTCTGATCAATGAGTATCGGAATAACGCATGACGCCGGACGCGCGGTTGCTCTTGGTTTGGTGTCTGTCGCTTGCTTTCATATGCGATAGAGTGCGGTTCCCGAAATTACGGGTAAAACAGGATCGGAAAGACGAGTAGCCACTAGCCATAGTCGCACCCTATCATCGCGATGAAAGGTCCGCCGTCAATCCATCTTCGTTAAAGCGCCCAAACTTTTTCACGGTGTTGCGCGTCGGTCGCAATATCAGGCGCTTTTGTGGGAGGGGGGGGAAGGGGGCGGCCCGCGCGAAGCCAAGGGCGCGGATGCGCCCGCTCGGTGTTTGAGGGTAGCTTTGGTCAACAAGGCTTGATGGTATCGGGCCGCGACGGCGGCCCCGCGTCCTCGTGGACGCGAAGCCAAGGGCGCGGATGCGCCCGCCCGGCGTCTGAGGGCAGCCTTGGTCAACAAGGCTTGATGGTATCGGGCCGCGACGGCGGCCCCGCGTCCTCGTGGACGCGAAGCCAAGGGCGCGGATGCGCCCGCCCGGCGTCTGAGGGCAGCCTTG
>CAIXKV010000077.1 GCA_903920145.1 uncultured Rhodospirillales bacterium | reverse complement strand
GGGAGCCCATCCCCATTAAGAATCAGATCTATCTCCCGTCAGCCACACCCCTATCCTGCCAGAGTCGCTTTGTCGCACCCCAGCACCCCGCCAACCAGAGCCCTTCTGCGATCACGACTCAGTCGCATTGAGAACCGCTGTCTCTCGACTTCTTCCTTATATACGGATTACTCTTTACAAGCAAAATGCACACGATTGAGGTCGCACCATGTCCCTCGCCTATGCCGCTCTTGCCCAGTCCGTCGTCGAAGACTCCGCCTTCCGCCGCAGGCGTCGGCTGCAACCGGTCGGCGGGGCTGGCGACAAACTGTTCCCACCGACTTATCCGGGCGAGGGAAGAAATAAACCTCCGCCTCGTCATGTGTTCGAACGCCGCCGGATCGACGGAAACGAAATCTGGTGCGTGCTGCTGGACAGCGTCCAGTCCCAAGCCAACCGTCTGGAAGAGGCGCTGCTGGAGGCCGCCCGTGCCGATCGCATTGCCCTGCCGCGTCTTTTCGTCGATTTCGATTCCGCCGGGCTGAACAGCATCGGCGAGATCACTTCGCTGGATGCCCCGCACCGGGTATTCGACGCCATTCTGCGCGACAGCCTGCTCGGCGAAACACCTCTTATGAAGAGCCCGTTGGGCAAGCGTTTGATGGAGGCGACGGCGAAGGACGCCAGCGCCATTCTGGAAGCTTCGCCAACCGCACTGCTGTTCGGGGTGTGGAATTCCACTGGGGAAGGTGGCGGTCTCGGCGCCAAGTTTTCCCGTGCCATCGTCTCGGAAATCATTGGTGTGGACGTGCCGGTGGAGGAGGGTCCGCCCGATACCAAGACAGGCGAAATCGAGATTCGAACCTCAGGCCGGCGCACCGGCAGTCGGATCGACCCCCTGGGTGTCTTGCGGGCTGTCGAGGTCTACAAGGGCGATGCCGGATGGGACGTTACTGAACAGGGCGCGGGTAGGGGCGCCAAGAAGGTCCGTCCATCGGAGGTCAATCACGGCAACATTGCTCCTTCCGTAGGTGCCCTCGGAATCACCTGCGCCTATGCGGAACAGACGGTGGTGATCACGCTCGCCGGGCTGCGGCGGTTGCGTTTCGGCGACTCGGCGGAACGCGATCTCGCCGGCCGTAGCCTGATCGCGGCATTGGGGTTGGTGGCCCTGACCGAACAGGATGTGCAGGGCTATGCGCTACGGTCGCGATGCGATCTGGTCTGCGAAGGTCCGGGGCCGATCGAGAAGGTCGCCTTCGATGGCGCGGTCGAATCCGTCGCCCTGTCGCGCGCCGAGGCGGCCACGCTGTATGCCGAGGCCTACGACAAGGCGAAGGCGGAGGGCTTTAGGCTCGATGGCACGCCGGTTCGCCTGACCCCTCAAGAGAAGCTCGTCCACATTGTACGCGAGAGCATGAAACGCGCCTTGAACGACGAGGGCGGAGAAGGCGAGGGCGAGTGATGCTCGCCATAGAAATCGAATATCTGACCGGCGTCGCCTATGCCGCCGACGACCGGGGTGACGGTCCCGACTGGCCGCCGCAACCCGACCGCCTGTTCTCGGCCCTGGTCGCATCGTGGGCGGCGCGCGGCAAACAACTGGAAGAACGAAAGGCGTTGGAGTGGCTGGAACAGCAGGCGCCGCCACGGGTCGTCGCCTCGCTGGCGGAATTACGCAGGGAGGCCAAGGTATTCGTGCCGCCCAACGACGATTCGTCCGGATCGCCGACCATCCTGCCGACACGCCGAAAACGCCAGGAGCGACGCTTTCCCGCCGCAGTGCCGCATGATTCCGTGGTTCGGTTCGGTTGGAACACCGAGCCCGACGAACCGGTGATTCGGGCTCTCGACGCCCTGGCGCGCGACACCAGCTATCTCGGCCACTCGGCCTCGCTGGTGCGCTGCCATGTAAGAATGATTGATGATCTTGGTGCGGCGCACGCGGCCCGCCGGGGACTTTATCGCGGGCGGCTCGCCGACCTCGAACGCGCTTTTAAGACCGGGGACCGACCGAAGCCTGGAGAGGTGGTGATCCGCGCCGAACCTACGGCCATCGCCGCAACGGAAAGTTCGTTCGGCGCCGACTGGATCGTCTTCTCTCACGCCGAGGGAACGCCGCCCGACCCCGTTGCGACAGCCATCGCCGCCAAGACCCTGATCAAGACGGTTCAGGCCGGTTACGGCGAAGGGCGGACACCCGCATGGGTGTCCGGTCACGCGCCCGATGGCACGCCGTTGTCCATTCCGCATCTGGCGGCCGTTCCCCTGCTGGACATGGGGTGGACGTGGTCACAGGGGCGGATGATGGGGTTGGCACTTGTCCTGCCGCGAGCCTTGGAGGCCGCCAGCCGCCGGGCGCGCGATCCGAACGCCGCTCGCACCGCCCCCGACGATGAAGCCGCACTGTTGGAGGAAACAGGCCTGTTTCGGGCGTTGGCGAAACAGAATGCGGACAACAGGGGCGGGCTCAAACTGGAGTTGCGCATGCCCGGCGGGGCGCTATGGACCGTCACGCGCGAAGCTGCCCCGTCTCCGGCCTCGTTAAAGCCCTGGCGTTATCTCAAACCCTCCCGGACGTGGGCCAGCCTCACCCCCATCGCGCTTGACCGCTACCCCAAGGCTGCTGGCGATTTGGAGAATATCATCGCCGAGGCCTGCATCCGTATCGGCCTGCCCCGGCCGGAAAAGATCGTTGCCGGCTCGCATTCAGCCGTCACCGGTTCGGTGTCCGCCTGTCGAAGCCGGCGCTCCCCGGCCTGGACCGGCTGGCAGTTGCCCGGCGCACTCGCCGGTCGGCGGCTGACGCATGCCGTTATCTCGTTCGCCGAGCCGGTCGGCGGGCCTGTGATCCTCGGTGCCGGGCGATTTGCCGGGCTGGGGCTGTGCCTTCGGCTCGATGGCGAGGACCGTGCATGACTCTGCCACCCCTGAACGCCGCCGAGTTCGAGGCCGTCTTCATCGCCGTCCACGGCTGCCGGCCATTCCCATGGCAGGCGCGCTTGGCACGACTGCTGGCCGACACCGGCCGGTGGCCCGATGCGCTCGACCTGCCGACGGGTTCGGGCAAGACCGCAGCCATCGACGTGGCCCTGTTCCATCTGGCGTTGGAGGCCGATCGAGGATCGGAACGGCGTGCGCCGGTGCGCATTGCCTTCGTCGTTGACCGCCGTATCATCGTCGACGAGGCGGCTGATCGAGCGGCGAGGATCGCCGACGCCCTGGCGCAGGCAACCGGCGATGATCCGCTCGCGCGCATGGCGGCGCGGCTGCGTCATTTGGCGGGAGACGCCACACCCGTTGTGGTGCGCAGCCTGCGCGGCGGCGTCCCGCGCGAGGATGACTGGACCCGCACTCCGTGTCAGCCGACGGTTCTGTGCTCGACGGTCGATCAGGTCGGATCACGCCTTCTGTTTCGCGGCTACGGCGTTTCAGACGGGATGAAGCCGGTGCATGCCGGGCTCTTGGGCTCGGACTGCCTGTTCCTGCTCGACGAGGCGCATTTGGCTGCTCCCTTCGCCCAAACGCTGACGCGGGTGGCGGCCTATCGGGCGCCGCCCTGGTGCGAAACGAGTCCGGCACCGTGGCGCTTCGTCGGTCTCTCGGCCACGCCTCAGACCGGAGCTGCGGCTTTCGGGCTCGCAGCCGACGACCACGATCATCCGATATTGAAGCGGAGACTGCGGGCCGCGAAACCCGTCGCTCTTCGCGCCCTGACCTGTTCCGCGAAAGACCAGCCGCGCGAGCATGCCGAAGCGTTCGCCCAGAACGCTTGGCGAATGTTCGAGGGTGGCGCGGTGCGCACCCTGGCGATTGTGGTCAATCGCGTCGGCTTGGCCCGCGCGGTGTTTGAAGCGCTTCGGACCAAAGCGGAAGAGGTCGCAGATGTCGTTTTGCTGACCGGGCGCGTGCGGGGGATCGACCGCGACACCCTGATCGGGGAAATCGAGCATCGGCTGAAATCCGGCGCCGAGGCCATCGGCCGCCCGCTGTTCGTGGTCGCCACCCAGACCATCGAAGCTGGTGCCGATTTTGATTTCGACGCGCTGGTGACCCAGATCGCCCCGCTCGACGCTCTGCGCCAGCGCTTCGGCCGTTTGAACCGCATGGGCCGCGATATCCACGCCATGGCGGCTGTTTTGGCTGCCAAAGACGAAATCGGTTCCCGTAGCGCCGATGCCGTATACGGCGACCGGGCCAAGAAGACGTGGGACTGGCTGACGGACGTGGCCGGCAAGCCCGAGAAGAAG
The DNA here is from genome assembly GCA_903920145.1 of uncultured Rhodospirillales bacterium. Classification (GTDB taxonomy): domain Bacteria; phylum Pseudomonadota; class Alphaproteobacteria; order Azospirillales; family Azospirillaceae; genus BOG-933. Next base: position 33,599 of record CAIXKV010000077.1, on the reverse strand, counting down.
GGCGCCGATCCGGTGATCGATTTTGGCATCGACGCCTTCTCCGGCCGTTTGGGCGATGACAAGGTTGCGGGTCTTGCGAGCGAGAAACCCGATGCGCCGGTGCTGCGCCCCGCCGACGTGATGCTGTTGTCGTGGACCGCACCGATCCCGGCCGTCGATCCGGCCATTGCCCTGTTCCTGCACGGTCCCAAGGCAGGGGCGGCCGATGTGCAGATCGTCTGGCGCGCGGATATGAAGGAGGACACGCTCGACAGCTACGGCGAAGTCCTGGCGCTGGTGCCGCCTCATGCGGGTGAAACACTCGCTGTCCCGTTGTGGGCGGCGAGGGCATGGCTCGCCGGAGCCGGCCGGCAGGCGGCCGAAACCGCCGACATTGAAGGCGCTCCCGCCCCCGATCTGACCGACAAGGAGACTGCGGTCTACCGCGCTTTCCGCTGGGCTGGGCCGGACGCGGCGGCAACCGGCGCCATTCCGGCAGGCGCTTTGCGTCCCGGCGACGTGATCGTCGTCCCCGCCGCCCGGGGTGGTTGCGACCGCTTCGGCTGGAATCCGGCTTCGCCGACGCCCGTCCGGGATCTCGGCGACGACCGTCCCCCGTCCCGCCGTTGGGTGAAGCGTCTCCACCCCGACCTTGTCCCGGATATCTGGGACGCCATCGCGACCGCCGCCTCATCCGACGGCGACCAAACTTCGGCCGAACGACTGGCGTCTCTGCAATCTGCCGGCATCGCGATTGAGGGCCAAAACTGTACCATCCATTGGCCTGAAGGCTACGAGGGCGCCGTACTGCTGTCGGTGCGGCCGAACCAGCGCACATTCGCCGCCGTTACAGAAGACGACGAGAGTGGCTCGCTCACTGGCGAGGGACTCGCTCTCGCCCGGCACGGCCTCGACGTCGAGGCCAAGGCTGCCGCCTTTGCCCCGGTGGCGGGCCTGACGCCGGAGCGAAGCGCGGACGTGGCCCTGGCGGCACTGCTCCACGACGAAGGCAAGGCGGACCCGCGCTTCCAGACCTGGCTGCGGGGCGGCGACCGGCTGATGGCGGTGATCGCGGGCGGAGAGGCATTGGCGAAATCGCCGCGTCTTATGAGCGTCGACGAAAGCCGGGTCGCGCGCCGAACAGCCGGATTGCCCGACCGCTGGCGCCACGAGGCCCAATCGGTGACGCGCGCCATCGCCGATCCACGGTTTCAGGCGGCAAACGATCCTGAATTAGTTCTGTGGCTGATCGGCGTCCATCACGGCCATGGACGGCCGCTGTTTCCGCACCATGACCCGCGCGAAACGCCGGATCGGCTCGGCCCCCAACGGCTGGATTTTCAGTTCCAGGGCCATGATTGGCCGCAAATCTTCGAGCGCCTCAAGGCCCGCTACGGACCATGGGAACTGGCGCGGATGGAGGCGATCGTGCGCCTAGCCGACCACCGCGCTTCCGAGGAGGCCGGCCGATGACCGCGACGACGACGCACCGGCTGGAAGGGCTGGAGCCCGACAATCTTCTGGCCTTCCTTGCCCTTCTCGGGCTGCTGCGGGCGCTGGAGACCGGGGCGCCCGATTGGCGTCCGCGCGTCCACTGGAACGGCCCGCCTCTGCGTCCGGTCCTGACGCTGGCCGAGGCGGCGACCCAGGAGAAGATTGCCGAGGCGGCCGCCAGGGGGTGCGCCAAACTGGCCAAGGATTATGAGTTTGGTGGGGATGCCGACCTGACGTTCGACAAAGCGCGCGGGCGAGCCTTACTGGAAGCGGCAGCGACACCAGGAACCCGTGCCCGCGCAGCCGTTCTTGATTCTCTGTTCAGCGATGGTGCGCTCAAGAAGGACGGGCGCGTGCTCGCCTCTCCCCTGTGCGCCATGTTCGGACAGGGCCATCAGCATTTCCTGACACGCCTTTCTGACGTACCGAGGGGCGTCTTGCCCAAGACGCTGGCGAAGAAGAAGGCACCCCCCGACCTGAACACACCGTCCAGGATCGAAGAGGCGTTGTTTACGCCCTGGACGCGGAGGGACGAGACCGACAGCTTCCGCTGGGACCCGGCGGAGGATCGGCGTTACGCCTTGAGATTTAGAAACCCATCCAACGACGCTGGTTGTACCGTCCACGGTGCCAATCGGCTTGCCACAGTCGGTCTGGCCACCCTGCCGGGGGCGGCTGTCGAGCGCCGCGGCCGGATCCGATTTCTCACCCTCGGCGCAGACTTGAACGTCGGTGGTGGCGTGGAAATAACTTGGCCGATCTGGGAAAATTCGGCTTCTCTGGCTGCGATCCAAGCGCTGATCGCGCATCCTGCCTTGGCAACCATGAATCCGGACCGAAACTGTCTTGCCCGCTTCGGCGTGATCGAGGTGCGCCGTACCAGTCGCATCAGTGTTGGCAAGTTCTTCAACTTCACTCGCGCCGAGGCCATGTGACCGACCCCTCGCCCCAACCCGAACTCCCGCTTTCCTTCCCCACCGCTGCCGGTCGCGACGTCTCGCCGTTGCCGGCGCGCATGGTCAACGAATTTGTCTATTGCCCACGGCTGGCCTATCTGGAATGGGTGCAGGGGGAGTGGGCCGACAGCGCCGATACGGTGGAAGGGCGCTTCGTCCATCGGGTTGCCGACAAGGCGGGCGGGGCGCTGCCGGAGGCGGACGAGTTGGGAGAGCAGGAGCGCATTCATGCGCGCTCGGTCACCTTGTCGTCGGAGGCGCTGGGGGTGGTGGCCAAGCTCGATCTAGTGGAAGGCGAGGGCGGCATCGTCCGCCCGGTGGATTACAAGCACGGCAAGCGCCCGCATGTCGAGAAGTCCGCCTATCTGCCCGAGCGGGTTCAGGTTGGGTTGCAGATTCTGTTGCTGCGCGAACACGGCTATACCTGCGACGAGGGCATCCTCTATTTCGTCGCCAGTCGCGAGCGGGTGCCGGTGGTGCTGGACGACGATTTGCCGGCGGCGGTATCGCTGGCGGTCAACGGCCTGCGCCTGATGGCAGCCTCGGGCCACATCCCGCCGCCGCTGGAAGACAGCCCGAAATGCGTGCGCTGTTCCCTGGTCGGCATCTGCCTGCCCGACGAGGTGTCGTGGCTGCGCGCCGGGCGCATCGAACCCAGGCCGCTGACCGTGGCAAGGCCTGATGCTCTGCCGCTGGTGGTGCAAGAGAACGGCGCCCGCATCGGCAAGGACGGCGATACCCTGGAAATCTCCATCGAGGGCAAGAAGGTCGCCGCCGCCCGTCTCGCCGAGGTATCTCAGGTGGCGGTGTACGGTAACGTCGGCCTGACCACTCCGGCTTTGCATGAACTGATGCGTCGCGAGATTCCGGTGAGCTGGAGCAGCTACGGCGGCTGGTTCCTCGGCCATACCGTCGGGTTGGGCCACCACAACGTCGAGGTCCGCGCCCACCAGTGGCGGCAGAGTTTCGATGCTTCTTTCTGTCTGCGCCTCGCTCGCGGGCTGGTCAGCGCCAAGGTGCGCAATTCCCAAACCCTGTTGCGCCGCAACTGGCGCGGCTCGGAGTCGGTGGAGACGACACTCGACCTGCTTGACTGCGACCGACAGGCCGCCGAGACGGCGCGCGATCTCGACTCCCTCCTTGGCGTCGAGGGCATGGCGGCGCGGCGCTACTTTTCGGCCTTCGCCCTGTGTCTCGCCGAGGATGGAGCCGGGGCGCGGCGCTTCGACTGGCAGGGTCGCAATCGCCGGCCACCCACCGACCCGATCAATGCGTTGCTGTCCTTCACCTATGCCATGCTGGCTCGGGTGTGGACGGTGCAGCTTTCCGCAGTCGGGCTCGATGCCTATCGCGGCTTCTACCACCAGCCGCGCTATGGCCGCCCGGCGCTGGCGCTCGACATGATGGAGCCGTTCCGCCCACTGATCGCCGATTCCACCGTGCTGCGCGCCATCAACAACGGCGAGGTCGGGCCGGCCGACTTCATTGAGCGCGGTGGCGCGGTGGCGCTTACCCCGGCCGGGCGCAAGGCGATCATCGCCGCCTTCGAACGTCGGCTGGATCAGGAGATCACCCACCCGGTGTTCGGTTACCGGGTGGCCTATCGTCGGCTGTTCGACGTCCAGGCCCGCCTTCTCGGCCGGTTCCTGGCGGGGGAGATTCCCGATCTGCCCCATGTCATGCCCCGGTGACCGGCCATGCGCGGCGGCGACCACCTGTATATAGTCACCTATGACATTCGCGACCAGAAGCGTTGGCGCCGCCTGTTCAGGGCAATGGAGGGGCGCGGCGAATGGTTGCAGCTCTCCGTGTTTCAGTGCCGCCTGTCGCGCCGGGGGCTGGCGGAAATGACGGCCGCCCTGGCCGAAATCATCAAGCATGACGAAGACCATGTGGTCATCCTCGACCTCGGCCCTGCCGATGAGGTGACGCCGCGAGTCACCAGCATGGGCAAGCACTTTGAGGCCGTGGCCCGCAGCCCGGTCATCGTGTAGAATTTTGACTGCGTGGTGATCCCTTCCGCCGCGCCGCCGCGAGCGCTGTGGTGCCGGCGAAAACCCAGGCAGCGCTCGCAATGTCGTATTGGTTTGTAAAGAAAGGGAAATTTTCAATGTGCTCACTGTACGGTAGCATCCTGGCGCAGCATTTTATATGGCTCAGCGGGAGCGCTCGCAAATCACCTTGCAAGCGCGCGGTATTAAACGTAAAATTCGAGGCCTGGGCCCCCCCGGCGGCAACGCCGGGGCCTCATTGAAGCGTAGGCGTGCACGCCGACACGCTGAGCGTCTGGAAGTCGGCCCCCCCGGCGGCAACGCCGGGGCCTCATTGAAGCGCCAGGGTGGTGGAGTTGGGCCAGCAGTAGGGCAGCCAGGCCCCCCCGGCGGCAACGCCGGGGCCTCATTGAAGCGCGCCGCTCACGTCGGTCAGTGTGCGCAACGTAATTCCGGCCCCCCCGGCGGCAACGCCGGGGCCTCATTGAAGCGGCATTTGCACTCCGTTACGATTGGCGGCCAAAACGGCCCCCCCGGCGGCAACGCCGGGGCCTCATTGAAGCGAGCGTTGACAGCCGAACTGTCGTTGGCGATGCACCCCTCTATATCTGATAATGTCCTTTATCACATATAGAGGGGGGGGAGGAGTCATGTCCGAATATCTGGATGAGGTGAACAAGACCAAGGTGACGGCAAAGCTCCTGGCCGAAGTCCTGACCGCGTATGCCGCCATGCCCTCCGAAGACAGGCCGGTTTTTGAGGAGCGGGCCTTCCGCCTGTTCGAGCTGCTGAAGGGAAAGGGGTTCGGGGACAAAAAGCAGGCCAATCTTTCCATAGCGATAGAGTTCCGCCTTGAGGCCTTGGCCCATCTCAGAGATGACCCAGCCTATCGCGGCTGGATGATGCCAAGCGCCCAGTCTGGGGCAGATTCGATACATTATGATTTGCTTCGCGTGGCCGCCGTCGTGCCGCTTGTCGAAAATGGCGACACAAGGGTTGCCTTTGACCCTAACGCGTTCCGGGAACGGCTCCTGAAAATCAGCAGCCCCAAGGGCGAAGCATGAATCTGATTGCCGTGTCCTCACCTACGCTACCAGTCCTTGTCGCCGCCTCCGGCGACCGGGCGGGTGTCCGCTTTCTCGAATTCTTCGCGGTCACGATCCGCAATCCGCACACGCGCCGGGCCTATGCCCGGGCGTGCGATGAGTTTCTGACCTGGTGCGCAGATGTTGGGGTGCCGTCGCTCGCGGCCGTGCAGCCCTTGCACGTCGCGACCTGGATCGAGCAACAGACGCTGGGGCTGGCCGCGCCCAGCGTCAAGCAGCGGCTCGCGGCGATTAGGCATCTGTTCGACTGGCTGGTGGTCGGCCAAGTGGTGCCGGTGAATCCGGCAGCTTCGGTGCGCGGTCCGCGCCATGTCGTCAAGGAAGGCAAGACGCCGGTGCTCGACCCAGCCGAGGCGCGCGCCTTGCTCGACAGCATCGACACCACGACGCCGGCCGGCTTGCGCGACCGGGCGCTGATCGCGCTGATGGTCTATTCCTTCGCCCGAGTCGGGGCGGCGCTCGGGATGAAGGTGGAGGACGTGTACACCCAGAACCGGCGGCTCTGGGTCCGGCTCAACGAGAAGGGCGGCAAGGATCACGCCATGCCCTGCCACCACAATCTGGAGACCTATCTGACCGCCTACCTCGACGGGGCCGGGTTGGCAGCCGATCTCAAGGGACCGTTGTTCCGCACCCTCGGACGCGGCACTGGGCAGCTCACCAGCACCCCCCTGCCCCAGGCCAACGCCTACGCCATGATCCGCCGCCGCGCCCTGGCCGCCGGCATCGCGACCCGAGTCGGCAACCACAGTTTTCGGGCGACCGGCATCACCGCCTACCTCAAAAACGGCGGCACGCTGGAAAAGGCTGCGGCCATGGCCAACCATGCCTCGACTCGGACGACCCAACTCTACGACCGCCGCCGCGACGAAATGAGCCTCGACGAGGTGGAGCGGATCAGGGTGTGACGGGCGCGAAGCGTAACATTACGTCCTTTATGTTACATTAGATTTGTGTCTCATGGTCCGGAGGCTGCGACGTAATCAATGAAGCGCCGTTCGTGCCCACCGGATCGATAAATTAGCTACATGATAGCCACTATTTCGTTTTTATGAGGTAACACCATTATATACAACAATCAATGCTTGTCGTTTGTCTGGTTGCGTCCCCATAGGAAGGCTTGCGTCCCAGGCGGCATGAAGTCATGGTCATGGTCATAGGCAGAGGATTGTGGTGGGTTCCGTTGGGGGAAACTTGATAACCGACTTCCACGCTAAACTTTATACCCACGAACTGAGAAGAAGGCACTCGGCGAGTGATTCCGAGAAGCTCGCTGGCGCGCTGTTCGATGCGCAGGTGGACCTGAACCCCCACCAAGTCGAAGCGGCGCTATTCGCCTTCAAGTCCCCCCTCTCCAAAGGCGCGATCCTTGCCGATGAAGTTGGGCTCGGCAAGACCATTGAAGCCGGTCTGGTCTTGTCCCAAAAGTGGACCGAAGGCAAACGGCGTATTATTGTCATATGCCCGGCCAATCTGCGCAAGCAATGGTCACAGGAGATGGCCGATAAGTTCTTTCTGCCGAGCCATATCCTCGAAAGCGCTGATTATAACCGCCAGCGTCGGAGCGGCGTACGGAACCCGTTCGAACAGCCCGCGTTGATCATTTGCTCATTCCAGTTTGCGGCGCGCCAGAGCGCCGATCTGATGGTGACCAAATGGGACTTGGTGGTGATCGACGAAGCTCACCGGCTTCGCAATGTCTATCGCACCGACAATAAGATAGGCCGTGCTCTTAAGAGAGCCCTATCCAATGCGCCAAAGATATTGTTGACGGCGACACCCCTACAAAACTCCCTGATGGAACTGTATGGCTTGGTCAGCTTGATCGACGACCATGCCTTTGGCGACGCCAAAAGCTTTCGGACTCAATATGCGCGCCTCTCTGGCGACGGTCAGTTTGACCAGCTCAAAGCCCGCCTCGCACCCATCTGCCAGCGCACGCTACGGCGTCAGGTGTTGGAATACATCCGTTATACAAACCGGATTCCGATTACCCAGGAGTTCGTTCCCTCTGAGGCCGAGGACAAGCTTTACGATCTTGTTTCTGATTACTTGCGGCGGGACGCCCTTCAGGCATTGCCATCCAGTCAGCGTACCTTGATGACGCTGATCCTGAGAAAGCTGCTGGCTTCAAGCACCTTTGCCATTGCCGGAGCCCTCGACTCGCTGGCCCGCAAACTGGAGCGCCAGATCAAGGATGATCGTGCGCTGCGCAACAATCTCGAAGAAGAAGCCCAAGAAGAAATTGCCCGTGATTACGAGGGGCTGTCAGAGTCAATCGAGGAGTGGTCGGACGATGACGAGGAGCCAGGGCTTCTGACGGGGGACGATATCGCCGCGATGGAGCAGGAAATTACCGATCTTCGGTCTTTCCGCGACCTTGCTGTTTCCATCACCGAAAACGCCAAGGGGCTTTCGCTGTTAAGTGCTTTGCGCGCCGGCTTCGCCAAGGCTAAGGAACTAGGCGGTGTGGAGAAGGCGATCATTTTTACCGAGTCCCGGCGGACCCAGGACTATTTGCTTCAGTTGCTGGCAGCCAACGGTTACGAGGGGTACATCGTCCTCTTCAACGGCTCCAACACCGATTCACAGTCACGAGCGATCTATGACATGTGGATCGCCCAGCACCGTGGCAGCGACCGGGTGACCGGCTCCCGCTCCGCCGACATGCGCGCCGCGCTGGTGGATCACTTCCGAGACCGGGCGTCGATCATGATCGCCACCGAGGCCGCCGCCGAAGGCATCAACCTGCAATTCTGTTCGCTGGTGGTGAACTACGACCTGCCCTGGAACCCACAGCGGATCGAGCAGCGCATCGGTCGCTGCCATCGCTACGGCCAAAAATACGATGTGGTCGTGGTCAACTTCCTCAACCGCAACAACGCCGCCGACCGCCGGGTGTACGAGCTGCTGTCGGAGAAGTTCCAGCTTTTCTCCGGCGTGTTCGGCGCCAGCGACGAGGTACTGGGTGTCATCGAATCCGGCGTGGAATTCGAGAAACGGATCATCGGTATCTACCAGACCTGTCGTACCGAGGACGAGATCGAAACGGAGTTCAACGCGCTTCGGGCCGAGATGGACGGTGCGATCACGGCCACAATGGACGACACGCGGCGCAAGCTGCTGGAGAACTTCGACGCCGAAGTTCATGACCGGCTGCGGATCAATCTCGACCGATCGCGTGAGCATATCGGCCGCGTGGAGCGCGCGCTGTGGAGCGTCACCCGCCATGAACTCGGCAAGCGCGCCGCCTTCGACGAGGTCTATCTCGGCTTCGTCCTAAAAGCGCCGCCCGACGGGCTGGACGTTCCCGCCGGGGCCTATTTCCTGACGAAACAAGGACTCGACGGCCACCGCTATCGACTCGGCCATCCGCTGGCGCAACACCTTCTTGACCGGGCAGGATCGCGCGCCCTTGCCGGCGCTCACATGGTCTTCGACTATTCGGGTTGGAAGCAGCGCGCCGTCGCTCTCGAACCCTACGTCGGCACGACCGGACTTCTTGCCGCCCGCAAGCTGTCGATCAGCGGCGCCGACGCCCAGGACCATGTCCTTGTCGCCGCCGTCACCGTGGACGGCCGGATGATCGAACCCAAGGCCGCCCGGCGGCTGTTCGATCTTCCCGCCCGTAAAAGGCGGGACGGTGCGGTCGCCCCCTCTCCGGTGATCGAAACAGCCCTCGACGACCAGCAGAAGGCCATCCTCGCCGCCTTGGCCGAACAGTAAGCGGAATGGTTCGACGAGGAGATGGACAAGCTCGACCATTGGGCCGAGGACCGGCGCGCCGGCCTCAAGCTCGAACTCAAGGAATTCGACGAGCAGCTCAAGGAGCTGAAAAAACGGATACGTCAGACTGGCAATCTCCCTGATAAGCTGGCCTTGCAGCGCCAGGCCCGCGAGCTGGAGGGCCGGCGCGATGCCGCGTGGCGGTCCTACGACGAGGCCGCCAAGCAGGTCGAGATCGAGAAGGACGGGCTTCTTGACCGGGTCGAGGCGCAGCTCGTCCAAACCGTTGTTATCGAAAGCCTATTTACGTTCACCTTCCAGATTGATTGACCACCATGACTGAGCTTCCAGAGAAATTCTCCCTGACCTCCGCCGACATCGCCGCCGAGAAGCGCGACCAGCTCAAGCGGTGCCTCGCCGCCGCCTTCCCGGAGATCATGGACGAGGACAAGATCGACCTGGACCAACTCCGCCGCGTTCTCGGTGAATGGGTGGAGCCCGACCGCGAGCGCTTTGGCCTCAACTGGCCGGGCAAGGCCGCCTGCATGAAGGTCATTCAGGCGCCGAGCATCGGCACCCTCAAACCCTGCCGTCAAGAGTCGGTCGATTGGGACATGACGGAGAACGTCTTTATCGAAGGCGACAACCTGGAAGTGCTGAAGCTCTTGCAGAAAGCGTATTTCGGCAAGGTCAAGATGATCTACATAGACCCGCCGTACAATACGGGTAAGGAGTTTATCTATCCCGACAAATACGCCGAAACTCTGGACACCTACCTCGAATACACGGGGCAGAAGGACGCCGAAGGGCGGAAATTCTCAACGAATACGGATGCATCCGGGCGATTTCATTCTCGTTGGCTCAATATGATGTATCCGAGGCTATATATATCAAAAAATCTGCTAAAAGATGATGGTTCAATTTTTATAAGTATTGACGAAAGCGAAATTGCTAACCTAAGAATCATGTGCGATTCTATATTTGGCGCAGAAAATTTTGTCGGCACCATTTGTTGGAAAAACGCCACCGACAATAATCCAACAAACGTCGCAATAGAACACGAATACATAGTTGTATATTGCCGCAGCCGCGATAAACTTCCGCCAGAGTGGAAGTCAGATGTAAGCTCAGCAAAAACTGAGCTTATGAAAATCGGTGAAAAGCTCATATCTCAATATGCAGATGATGATAAGCTATCGTGCGCTTATTCAGAATGGTTTCGTCAGAACAAATCGTTCCTAGGGCCTCTTGATCGATATAAATATATCGATCGCTCTGGCGTTTATACCGGCAGCCAAAGCGTTCACAACCCTGGAAAGGAAGGTTATAGATATGACGTTCCCCACCATGTTACTGGGCGCCCCTGCCAGCAGCCCCTCATGGGTTATCGTTTTCCAGAAGAAACCTTGAGAAAAATGATTGAAGATGGGAGGATATTGTTTGGAGACGATGAGAACAAGATTATTGAAATAAAAGTTTATGCGAATGATTACAGGGCAAAATTGTCAAGCGTGATCGATTTAGATGGTCGTATCGGAGCTTATGATATCCGATCAATATTCTCGGAAACTGGAAAGGTGTTTAATAACCCGAAGCCGGTTGAACTTATCAAGGATTTGATTAGCTTTGCGACAGATCGTGGTGATATCGTTCTTGACTTTTTTGCTGGCTCAGGAACAACAGCGCAAGCTGTAATTGATATCGCAAATAGAGGGGCGGCCCGCTCATTCATTTTGATACAATTACCAGAACCCCTTGATATAAGCAAACCAGAGCAGAAGTTGGCTGCTAAGTTTTGCGAAGCAACAGGAATTCCTCAAGACATCGCCGGACTTTCACGAGAAAGAATTCGGAGGTTTGCAAAGAAAGTGACTGGGGAAAGGAATGGCCAGCTTGACCTCAACATTGGACCAAAGCCGGACCTTGGAGTAAGAGTCTTCAAGCTCGATCGGTCCAATTTCCGGTCTTGGGATGGGGCCGCGAAAGACGACACTGAGCTTGAGGCGCAGTTGTCTCTTCACGTTAACCATGTTGCTGCAGCAAGTTCAGTGGAGGACATCCTTTATGAGCTTCTTCTTAAAGACGGTTTTTCACTTGCCGTCCCGATCGAGAAGCTCGACCTCGCCGGCAAGGAGGTGTTCTCAATCGCCAGTGGTGCGCTACTGATTTGCCTCGATAAGCAATTGACGCAGGAGGTCATCGACGCCATGGCCGACCTTGAGGCGCAACGCGTCATTTGCCTCGACGCCGGCTTCCAGGGTAATGACCAGCTTAAAGCCAACGCCGTGCAGACCTTTAAGGCCCGCGCGCGGAACCGCGAGACCGCCATCGAATTCCGTACCGTATAGGGGCGAGCCGCGATGAAACTCAAATTCGATCCCTCGCTGGCCTATCAGCACGATGCGGTCAACGCCATCGCTGATATCTTCGACGGTCAGCCGTTGGGGCAGAGCAGCTTCGAGGTCAGCAGCACTCTTCCGGGCGGGGTGGCACTGACCACCTACGGTGTCGGCAACAATTTGGTGCTGACCGACGAGCAGTTCGTCTCGAATGTCCATCGGGTGCAGGAGCGCCACGGCATCCCGAAGTCGGAGGTCGTGATCGAGCATCTCAGGGCGGGTATGGCGGCGGGGCGCCCCTTGTCGTGGCCGGCGCTGAAGGACGGCAAGGAATTCTCCGTCGAGATGGAGACGGGAACTGGCAAAACCTACGTCTATCTCCGCACGATATTCGAGCTGAATAAGCGCTACGGCTTCAAGAAGTTTATCATCGTGGTGCCAAGCGTCGCTATCCGCGAGGGCGTACTCAAGAGCATTGAATTGGTGCGCGACCATCTTCACGCACTATACGACAACGTACCGTTCAATTCGTTCGTCTATGAATCTCGGCGCCCTGGTTCGGTTCGGCAGTTCGCGGGTTCAAATCACATTCAAGTCATGGTCATCAACATCCAGGCCTTCGTGAGGGATGTTAGCGATGACGATGCGGACCTCAGCGTCATGGATGAAGATGAGTTGAAAAAACTCAACGTCATTTACCGCGATAACGACCGCATGGGCGGCAAGCCCATCGACTTCATCCGATCTACCAATCCAATTGTCATCATCGACGAGCCGCAGAGCGTGGACACCACCCTGAAATCCCGCCGCGCCATATCGCAGCTCAATCCGGCCACCACCTTGCGCTATTCGGCCACGCACCGGAATCCGTATAACCTACTGTACAAGCTGGGGCCGATTGAGGCGTACGACCTTCGCTTGGTCAAGCGGATCGAGGTTGCCTCGATCAAGGCGGACGATGATTTCAGCGAAGTCTATGTGAAGCTGCTGGCGACTGACAACAAGAACGGCATCAAGGCCCAGCTCGAAATCCATCGTTTGGTCGGCGGGACACCCAAGCCGAAGAAGGTATGGGTGCGCCGGGGCGACGACCTGTTCCAGCTTTCGGGCGAGCATTTCCCCTACAAGCAGGGCTTCGTCGTCCAGAACATCGACAGCACACCTGGCTCTGAGACTGTCGAGTTTAATCAGGGCCGCTTCCTCGAACTGGGGGAATCCATCGGCGGCGCCGAGACGGATGTCATGCGCGCCATGATCTTCAAGACCGTCGAACAGCACCTCAAGAAGGAGCGAGCACTCAAGGGGCGCGGCATCAAGGTTCTGACCCTGTTCTTCATCGACCGGGTCGCTAACTACCGCATCTACAACGCCGACGGCACCACCAGTCTCGGCAAGATCGGCCAATGGTTCGAACAAGCGTACCGGGAGCTGGTCGCCAAGCCGATGTACAAGGGCTTGCTCGACTTTGACGTGGGGCAGCTTCACAACGGCTATTTTTCCCAGGACAAGAAAGGCCGCGCCAAGGACACGCGAGGTAACACGGCCGACGACGAAGACACCTACGCCCTCATCATGCGGGACAAAGAGCGGCTTCTCGACCCGCAGGAGCCCTTGCGCTTCATCTTCAGCCACACCGCCCTGCGTGAAGGGTGGGACAATCCCAACGTCTTCCAGATTTGCACGCTGCGCGAGGTCGGCACGGAATTGGAGCGCCGCCAGCAGATCGGGCGCGGCCTTCGTTTGCCGGTCAACGACCAAGGTGAACGAGTCCATGACGAACACCTCAACCGCCTGACTGTCATCGCCAGCGAGTCCTACAAGGACTTTGCCGCCGCGCTTCAGGCCGAGTACGAGCAGGACTTCGGGATTAAATTCGGGCGCATCGAGGCCCATGCCTTCGCCCGATTGCTGCGCCGGGCCGAGGATGGCTCGGACCAGCCCATCGGCCAGGATGCCTCGAAGGAGATTTGGGCGGCCCTGCAAGGTAAGGGGTATATTGACCGTGCTGGTGACATCCAGCCCGTCTTCGACCCCGATAATTTGCTGTTCAAGTTCGAATTACCGCCGAACTTCGAGGATATTCGCGCGCCCGTTCTCGACGAGATGAAGCGCTATGTTTTCAAAAACCGGATCGCCAACGCTGACGCCAAGCGTGATATGCGGTTCAACAAGCAGGTCCATCTGCGTGAGGATTTCAGGGAGCTGTGGGCGCGCATCAGCCAACGCACCCGGTATCGCGTGCATTTCGACACGGCCGAACTGATCGCGCGCGCCGTGGAACGGATGCGCGGCATGGAGAAGGTCAAGCCGCTGACGCTGACCTCGACGCGGGTGGATGTGGACTTCACCCATGCCGGCGTCAATGCCGAGCGCATCCTCGAAACCGATGTAAAGATCATGGAAGGCCCGGCCGTCCTCCCGGATATTGTCGCCTTCCTGCAAAAAGAAACCGAGTTGACCCGCCATACGCTGGTCACCATCCTCCGGGAATCGCACCGACTGGCCGAGTTCCGGCTCAACCCGCAGCAATTCATGGCGTTGGCGGCGCGCGAGATCGGATATGCCCTACACGACCTGATGCTGGAGGGCATCCAGTACGAGAAGATCGCCAACGAGTTTTGGGAAATGCGCCGCATTGAAGAGGACGCCGAGAAGGGTGTCAGTCGTTATCTCAAGAACCTCTACGAGGTCCAGCATCGCGAGAAGTCCCTGTTCGACTCCATTGAGTTCGAGTCAGAAGTCGAGAAGCGCTTCGCCGCCGACCTTGACGCCAACGAACACGTCAAGCTGTTCGTCAAGCTGCCCCGGTGGTTTAAGATCGACACCCCCATCGGCGAGTACAATCCCGATTGGGCCTTCGTCACGGAGCGTGAGGAACGGCTCTACTTCGTCCGCGAGACGAAAAGCACACTGGATAGCCAGGACCGACGGACCAAGGAGAACCAGAAAATCCATTGCGGACGGCGGCACTTCTCCGTCATCGGCGCTGATTTCGACGTGGTAACCTCTTTATCAGAAGTGAAATTCTGAGGTAATTATACGAGGTCCGCAAAACAACAATGCTTCGAAAATCGCAGTATAACCGGCTATTTGGGACTTTTAGCTCCGCCTAGGGGCGTGGCATCACTCTTAGGCGTTGTTTTATCTCATCATAGACAGGTATAGCTCCCTCAGTTTCTATTGAAATGGTGATGCCATAGTGGATTTCGTCTTCAATGCCGCCAGCATCTTCCTTGCGCCATATTTGCAAACTCAGGTAGCCATCGTCGATGAACGGAACAGCCTTTTCGCCGAAAAAGTGTTCGTGAAACACCGTGCCTCGCTTGACCGGGCGATCTGCCGGCTGATTGCCCCGGCGCTCAACGCCAAGGGACTCGATTGTCTGGAGTGGTGACGCTTCCAGGCGTATACAGCGATAATTCTGGTGGCCTGGCTTGATGGGAGAAAGCCAAGCGAGGGTGATGGTTAGTGACCGCGGGTCTGTAACTCGTTCGAGGGATGGCGGCAGCGGAATCCGGTAAATTAGCGCCTTTCCTGGTTTCAACGTTCCGAATCCGACCAATGTGGCGCGGTTAGCGGTACATTGTATCGCTTCGTTGATGTTTGGAACGCCAAATCCGATGAATCGGGAGACGTTGTCCGATCGTTCATCAAAGCGTCGTCTGTCGCTAGGCCCGCAAATATCTTTCAATATGTCGGCTTTTTCATTCCATCGTGCACGATGGACAAGGATAGATTTCACCACTACGGCATAGAATGCAGGGTCCATATCCCGCAACTGAGACGGCGCTTCAGGGTCCAATAGGGCATCGAATATCCTGTGTGCCGCGCGTGTTGCGAGCGCAGTGGCGGAGCTTGTGCCATCACTCAAAGCTAGTTGGCCATCCTTACCCTGCCCGCTAGTATCGGGAGCTGCCGCGCTCAATCCATACAACCGTTGAGGTGCGCCAAAACTAACCTCGACACCTCCGCCTGATCGCTTCATCCGCACATACTCACGGCCGCCAGGGAGGTAGATTTCCGGCTTGACCGCGCGGCGATACCCGAGCCCAAGAGCGGAACTCGCATTCGGGAGTACAGGATCGTCGAAGGGGTCGATCGCATGCGCGGCTGGCGGCCGTGGGCTTACATTGTCGTAGTGTTGTGCCCCGATCGTCAGGGCGTTGAGTGACTCTGCTGGCGATAGGATCGTGCGTTCGTGCTTTGCAGCATTCAATCCCATCAGGACAGCCTTTTCGCGATCTGTCGGCGACGCCGTTGTAAAACTCGTCCAGTCGTCGAAGCCAGGGATCGTCAATGATGTAGTGACGTTACCAGCACTGACTAGAAACAACAGCGCATACTTTGCGGCGAGGTAATCTAGCAGGCGTGCAAGAGGGCTGACCGATTGTGTAAAGGGTCGTCTTGGATCACCGATGGACAAATTGATAATGAATACCGTAGGAGCGGCTGCATCTTCACCTGCACTGCCGCGCAGGCGAAGAACAGCGCGATGAATAGTGTCAATTATGAGGCGGTTATCATCACTCTGTTCAGGACCTGCCTCTGGTGCGAGCAGAACCGGACGCACATAGAGTGGTCGGCTTAACGGCGGTTCCTTCGCATTGATATCCCCGTGCAAGATGAGAGATGCCATTGCCGTGCCATGCACGCGTCGAGCGACCACCGCACGGCTCTGGAGATCATCCGGATCATCAAGTAAGAGCCGATCCTTGAGGAAGGTGTGCGCCGCGATTGGAACACCATCAAACAATGCTGCGATTGGTTCGTTACGTCCCGTCGGCACTTTCGGCACTTTGTGGGTATTATCTTCAAAAGCTTCCACCTCGGTCGGACCGATTAAGAGGCTTTGCGGTCTGAAAAACATGATATCGTCAGCTATCGCTAATTTAATGGTTTGCCGTGTCATCAGCGTTCTGATTTCCCTAGCTGGGATATTTATCAGCACGCCGTGATAAGCAATTTCTGAAATGACCACTTCGTGAATTATTGATCCACCAGTTTCTTCAATCAGTGTTGCAAAGTCAGTCGAAGCCTTTCTGCGGCGTGTGGTGTTGGATTGGAACCACAGCTCGACCTCTGTCTTTACCGGTTGATTGGGGCGACGCGCGCTCTCCTCTCGCCAAAACTCTATGGTCTCGTCCGGTATCCGATCGATTGGTCCCCACGGTCGCAAATCATGTAGCTGTTTGAACAGATGACCGAACGGAGCAAAGCCGGTGCCAACCGCCCCGGTTTTTTGCCATTGTTCCCAAAGGCTGAGTAGTTGTTTGAACGCAGTAACATCCGGCATCGCCAAATAAAACCGACCCGTGACGGGCTTGTCTGTGCGATCTTGTCCTTCGCGTCCCTTGCGGGTGTCGATCACCGCAAAATTTGCATCGGGCTGTATCTCAGTCTCAAGCTCAGCCATGAATTCAAGGCCGTCGACATTTACAACAGCCTTGATAAAATCAGCAATTGTTCCGGCACTCTCGAAGACAATGACGCGATCAGGTGCGAGACTTCCCGGATCCTCACGCAGGGTCATGGCTCCATCAGACCGCTCTAAAGTCTGTTTGAGCCGGTTAAATATCGGACCATAGGTTGAAACTTGGTGCTCGTGTGTTGGCAGCCTAGTATTTCCACCACCACCATGTCCGGAAGGGGGGCGTATTTCATTCGGATTAGGAAGAGCGAGCAGCGGACGTTTCACCATCATCTCCTCTTTCGTTAGAGGGGGCCATTGCGCGGGCCTGCTCTGACCAGATGTCGAGTTGTTCGCCGATGACTGTTTTTAGGTCTTTCGCACCAACAGAGAGAATCATACAACGCTGTAGCTCAAGACAGAAATCCTCTGCCTCCGCGTAGCTGATACGACCAAGTCGTTTAGCGATCATCGAGGCTGGCAGTCCAAAAGGCTCGTCAAACCGCCTTACGAAGGTCTCGATATAATTTGTCAGGCTTTTTTGTGTCGGTAACGGCAGGGAAAGCTTAATTTGAAATCTCCGCCATGCGGCGCGATCCAACAATTCGGGGTGGTTTGTCGCCGCTGCCACAATGGTATAGCTGGGCAGTTCGTCAACCTGCATAAGTAGTGAGCTGACGACGCGCTTTATCTCGCCGGTTTCGTGAATGTCGCCGCGTTCCTTGCCGATCGCATCGAATTCATCAAAGAACAAGAGGCATGGAGTCGTTCGAGCATAATCGAACACGCGTTTGAGCCGGGCAGCCGTTTCACCAAGATAACTGCCAATCATTGACTCGTAGCGCACGACAAAAAGCGGTACCGTCACCGCTTCGGCGATCGCTTCGGCGAGACTTGTCTTGCCCGTCCCAGGAGGCCCAACAAGCAGGATACGGTGTCGAGGCTCCACACCATGAGCGCGGAGCAGATCGGCACGCTGTTGCTCCTCAATCAACTGATCAACCGCGCGCCGGCTGGCAACAGGGAGAATGATATCTTCCAGTCGGCGCCTTGGCGTGACTTCCATAATGAAGTCACGCCCCCGACTAGAGGCGTCAGTTGTTGGAGAAAGCATATGGGTACCGTTGCCATTGCCATTAATGTGCATGGCCTTAGTCAGTCTATCTGCGAGTACTTTGTGTTGCTTGGCTCGTTCTTCAGCAATAATAGCTTCTGTAGCAACACGAGCTGCTCGCTTGTCACCGGCATTGCCGGCTTTAGCAAGGGCGACGACTAGGTCACTCCGTGCCATTGGAGCCTCCCGAGCCTGTTCTCCCCAGCTTTTCGATGGCAGCTTCAAGCAACCAGTTGTTACGTGACACAGGCACAGGGCGGCGTTCCAGGTCGATGTCTATTTTATGAACGACTTCTTCCGGTATCCGGATGGTGACAGGTACCCGGGTGGCAGACTGCTTGCGTCGGGTCATGGCGTTGATTGCTCCGCGATTCATGATGATATCATAGTGATGTCATATTCGAACGCAAGCGATAGTCCGTATGCCTCCGGTCAAGGCCGCCGGCAGCGCAACCTATTTTCTGTAAATTTTCACGAGGCGGCTTGCTCCGGAGTTCGGGCATCACCCTTTTAGGTTTAGGTATATCTTGCCCGACATCCACTCTTCGTCGCATTCGGCGAGCAGCGCGGAGACGAGGCGGAGGCAAGACGCGGTGTTGGGAAAGATGGAGGCAACACGGGTACGCCGCTTGAGTTCTCGGTTTATCCTTTCGAGTCCGTTTGTTATTCTTAGGCGTGCGCGGTATTCTTGGGGTAGGTCGAAGACTGAGAAGCCCATGGGCAGGTTCTCTTCGGCCCATTCTGCGAGCTTGGGCGCGTCTTTGGTCCAGAATTCGACGGATTGTTTCAGCAACCGCTCGGCCTCGGCCTTATCGGGGGCGTTGAAAATGGCGCGGATTCGCTGAGCCACGAGTTTGCGCTGGTCGATACGAGGGACGTAGGCTTGGGCATTCAGCTGCAAATGGAACTGGCAGCGCTGCCAGGTGTGAGGGCGCAAGAGGTTTGAAAAAGCGGGCTATGAAAAATCAATGAGTTAGGCTTGGTGAGGTGCAAGAGGTTTGATAAATTGCCTTGGGGACAACGAACGTAGTGAGAACATCGTTTATGACGCCGTTTGGATGAAAACCCGTTTCAACGCTGTTTCATCAAGGTGTTAGGGGTAATCTTACCGTAGCCACATGGCCCGCTATTTCTACCGGGGGTCGGAAGCTTCAGTTCCGCCCCCCCACAGTTTCCGACCCTCTGGTGTGTTGCCAGTGGCATCATTCTGCGCGTCTGCGCGCCTTCCGCACCCGTAATGTTGTCTCTATAGCGGCATCGGTGGAGGATGCCTTTCGGAGAGCATCAAGGAACTCCCTCCTATTCATTCGTCCAGCTTCTGTGGCTTGCCGCATGAGGTTAACATATCTGTCGTATTCAACAATTATTCGTGCGGCCAGTAGTTCTGACTCTCTATCTTTGTCGTCGCCGAAAGTGCCTTCATCGTGATCATCAACCCAGTCCTTTGTAATAATACGTAAAATATCTCCATCGAATGGGGACGATTTAAGGGTTTCTATCTGACTTTGCACATGTTTTCCGGTTAAAACATACTCCATTGACTCCCCAAAATTCAGAGCTATTCGCAAGACATCTTCATATGGTATGGAGTTTCGATTCCTCCAAGAGGAAATATTTTTATTAGACGTGCCGAGTGCGCGCGATAGTTCCGTATCGGTATCAACTTTTATTACCTTTTTCATCCGATCAATCACGTCATCAGCATTGAGTTCAATCCGCGGCACCCCAGTATCTGATCGGGCGGAAGCACCCTCGGGTTGGGAAGGTATTTGGTCGTTTGGATGCATTTTTACGATCTCCGGGGTTGACGGTCGTCATAACGCAGATCATGCTATCTGCATGATGCAGATTAACACCGATGATGGGGCAACGGAAGCCCTCCCTCCGACGGGGCCGGACCTTCACCGACAGGTTCGAGCCGCTTTTGTTATGAAGGGTATCTCGTTCAACCTATGGTGCAAGGAAAAAGGTATTATCAGGAGAACTGCCGAACAAGCGTTGCTCGGCATTAATAACAGTAGAAATGCGCGATCGCTCGTCCAAAGAATAGTGATCGAGTGCGGGATATATTGGAGTAACGAGTTATGAATACAATCATCCCGCTTCGAGACATCATGGGATTACCGTTCAAAGCAGCGGAGGGAGGAGTCCTTCCAAAAACTTCGCGGGGAATGCGATATTTCTTTGATCGTATGGGATTGCCTACCACAATAACGGAGTATTCAGGCAACACCGCAACAGCCGTCAACTACTCCGACCTTCCCCCCGAAACCCAGGTCGCTTGGCTTCAACGTCGCGTTGGCGTTGATCCCGCTGGGACCAACCCGGCGCTTTGGGAAGCGTTCGGCTTAGCCACGCCCAAGACCATCAGCGAAGCTGAACACCGACACACTATTATATGTGCGGTGCAGGCGCAAATCGACAGCAGCGCCACCTGGGGCCGGGCGCTGTCCGAGACCAGCAAGGAAACCGGTACCGATGTTCAAAGCATCCGGCGCTGGTACGCTCGAGTCGACAGCGTTCCCCGCGCCGACTGGCTGCCGGCCCTGGCGCCGGGCTGGAAACCCGGTGGTGTGCCCGCGGAAGTGTCCACAGAGGCGTTTCGTTTCTTCCTGTCCTACATCGAGAACGCCAGCGCGCACTCACCGATAAAGAAAGCCTATCGGGAAACCGCCGAAGCCGCCGCCCTCAATGGGTGGGCCTGGCCGTCCTATGGCACCATCATGCGCTGCTACAGCAAAATGGATGCCGGGACCAAGGCGTTGCTGCGGAGTGGGGTCAAGGCATTCGACAAAACCCAACCGGCCATGGACCGCTCGGTTGCCCATCTCCAGGCCATGGGGATCGTGAATATGGACGGCCGCATGGCCGATGTCTTCGTGATCTGGGAAGACGGCACGATCAGCCGCCCGATCATCATCGCCATTCAGGATGTTTACAGCCGCAAGATGCTGGGCTGGCGGGTGTCCAAGACCGAAGACGCCGATACCACCAAGCTGGTTGTCCTTGATGTCATTGACCGCTACGGCCTGTTCGATGGCTTGCGCACCGACAATGGCCGGGCGTTCGCGTCGCACAAAGTGTCTGGCGGGGCGCGCCATCGGTTCCGGGGCAAGATGGGCGGGGACGAGCCGCCGGGCATCCTGACGTTGATGGGTGCTCAAGTCGGGTTCGCGCTTCCTGAGAACGGCCGCGCCAAGCCGATCGAGCGCACTTTCGGGGATCATGCCCGGGAAATCGACACCTGCCCCGAATTTCGGGAAGCCTATTGTGGTCACAAGCCCGATGCCAAGCCCGAAGACTTCGCAGGCAAGGCCGTGCCCATCGCCCTGTTCCGCGAAGTGTATGACCGCGAAATAAACGCACTCAATGCCCGAACCGGTCGCCGTACCGAAATGGGCAAAGGCAAGCTGTCGTTCGATCAGGTCTTCGCGGAAAGTTACGCCCAACGGCCGCGCCGTGACATTACCGCAGCGCAACGCCGTTTCTTCATGCTGGATGCCGTTTACCTCAAGCCGAACAAGGATACCGGTGCTCTGACCAGCAACGGCTTCCGCTATTGGGCGCCCGAGCATCAAAATACGCTGCTGGCGCACCACCACGGCAAGGTCGCCATGATGTTCGATCCCACGGACCGCAGCAAGCCGGTCATGGTCCTGAACCGCGAGGGCCGGGTGATCATCGACAGCCTGCCGTGCCTGAAGAAAGGCAAGTTCGACAGCACCGAAGATGCCCGCCAGCACGAACGGGGCAAGGCGCAACGGAAGAAGGCGGCCCGGGCCGCCATCAAGGGCCTCAACTTGATGAACGAGTCCGAACTGAACAACCTGCGCAAACGCTCCCAAGAGGCCCGGCCCGATCCGGTACCGCCCGCCAGCGAAACCAACGTCTCGGCGCCGCTGTTCGGCTTGCCCGGTGCGGCGGCATCGGCGCCCGCATCGGAGGCGGAGATCGTCACTGGGAACTTCGGCGCCACGCCGCAGGAGCCAAACACCCGCGCCCGCGACCTGGAAGCCGGGCTTCAGCGGCTGGTTCACGAACGCCTCAAAGAACGCCAACGCTTTGCAAGTTGAGCCTGGGGACGCGCCAACGCCCCCAGGCTCGGTAACCGCGGGCACCGCCCGCACCCTCACAGGGGAGACACTATATATGACGCTCACCGAAAAACCACCCGGCAACGGCGCTGAACCCGCTGTGCAAGACGATTGCACCACCGTTGCCGAACGGGTGCGGGCTGCCATCGCCGTTCGCGGCCTGTCGCAGAATGCCGCCGCACGCGAGATCGGGATTAGCGCGTCGGCCCTGTCGCGCTTTCTCAGCGGCACCTATGGGGCCGACGATCGCGCCGTCGCCGGCAAGGCCGCGGCATGGTTGGAACTCGTTGATCAGCGCGACAAGCTCCCCGCCGGCATGACGTCCGTAACCCAGTTCGTCCAGACCCCGACCAGCGATCTGGTCATCGGCGCTCTGGAATACGCCCAACTGATCGGAGACTTGGTTCTGGTTTCCGGGGTTCCCGGGGTGGGCAAGACCACGGCCATGAAGCATTACCGGGATGCCCGCACCAATGTCTGGCTCGCCACCATGAGTCCGGACACCAAGACGCCGGTGCCGATGTTGATGGAAATCGGGATTGCCCTTGGCTTGCGGTCACTCGGGGGCGGAGCCGCCAAAATGCGCCGCGACATCTCCGAACGCATCCGGGACACCGGGGGGCTGTTGATCCTGGACGAAGCCCAGCACCTGGGAGCCGAAGCCCTGGAAACCGCACGCCGCATCTTCGACGGCACCGGGATCGGGTTGGTTTACGCGGGCGATGACAAGCTCTGGGAAAAGATTAGCGCCTTTCCCCAGCTTTCCAGCCGGATCGGCAAGCGCGTGACGATCACCGCCACCAGCTCGGCCGACATCACGGCGCTGGCGACCGCCTTGGGTATCGACGGCAAGGACGAGCGGCTCTTCCTGGGACAGATCGCCCGTTCCCACAGCGGCTTGCGCTCAATCGCCAAGACCCAGCGTCTCGGGCGGCTTTACGCCGATGGCGAAGGCAAGCCCCTGACCATCGAGCATCTTCGCACCGCATGGGCCAACCTCAACCTGGGACCGGTGGCATGAGCAAGGAAAAGAAGAAGCGCAATACCACCCCAGGCAATGATGCCACCCTCAAGGAATATCAGGGGTTCGTCAAGACATCGTATAAAGTATTTCAACTGGATACGGTTCTCCAGTGCGCCAGACAGAAACTGGATAACTGGGATGGTAGGCACATCGCGGGAGAACGGGAGCGGTTCTATGCGTTGTTCGAACTGTCCAGAACCCTGACAGAGATGGTTGACAGCAACCTGAAGGAATACGGACAGGCTCGCTTCGACTTTATGGCGCCAGACGGCGAAAGGTAAGCGGAGGGTTGAACCATGGCACTCGATGGAAAGAAAGTCGCCTTGATCCAGGTCGCGCGGCAACAGCTTTGCCTGACGGACGATGATTACCGCACCGTCCTGAAACGCTTGGGTAGGGTCGACAGCAGCAAGGACTTGAACCTGGCCGGGTTCATGGCCGTGATGGCCTTTTTCGAGTCTTGCGGCTTCAAATCCACATCCAAGAAGAAGAACTTCGGTGACCGGCCGGGTATGGCGTCGCCCGGCCAGGTCGCGATGATCCGGCGGCTGTGGGCTGAGTTCACGGCGGGGGAAGGCACCGACGCGAGCTTGGGCAAGTGGCTGCACCGTCAGTTCAAAGTCTCGGCCATCCGCTTCGTCAACGCCGAAGTGGCACCCAAGGCGATTACCGCCCTCAAGGCCATGGCAAAGAAGCGCGCGGAGGCACCTGCCGCCCCAACGGCGCCAGCATCACCCGGCGCGGCTTGAAGGAGAGGGATCATGCACGAACGCGACCAAGAGGTTGAGGACTACATCCGGTCCTGCCCGTCGTCGATGACCTGGTCGGAGATCGTCCAGGCCATCCGGGACCGGTTCGGGGAAGCCCGAGCTTGGTCGCGGACGCGCATCGTCGAGTTCTGGAATGCCGTGCGCGATGCTCACAAGGGCCGTCCCGGCAAACTCGACCGCGATCCCGAGGTGCTGCACTTCGTCGAAGACCGGCTCGGGCGGATGAAGTACGAGGATATTGCAGACGCCTGCCGCGAACACTTCGGTGACCGGGCGCCGTCCCGGTCATCGATCCATCGCCACCATCAAAAGGCGAGGAAGGCTGGCCCATACCGGAAAAATGGGCGCCCACGATAAACACCGTAGGAAGCCCGCTGAATGGCCTGAACTTTCTCCGCACTCCGGGAGCGTCCAAAGGCCAGACCCGTTTAATTTCCGCTTTAAGTCATCGGTAATCGGCATTCCTCTCCCACACCATCTTTCGGTGCCGTCTCTCCCAAAATTCTCCCGACCCGAACCACACTCCCCCGGAACAGTTCCGGGGAGCGGAACTTCTTCCCTCCAGACATCTTCCCGACATCGGAACACTTTCCCCTCAGACTTGGGCCGGGGGAGCTATGGTCGCATTGGTAGACATTGATTTCGCGTCTTGTCCGCATCTCGCCATCATACGCGAGGCGGCAGGCGAAGGAGCGGCGCGGGCACTGGTCAAGGCGCGCGGGGGCGTCACCATCTATTTGCCCGAGACCCCCACGGCGGATTGTGTGCTGACGCAAATTGTCGGACTGCGGGCCGCAAGACAGATCGCCGAGGCGCTCGGCGCCCCGCGAACGATCAACATCCCGACTGGACGGGGAAGCTACCATAGTCGGCGGATAGACTGGTCCCGTGTGGTCGCGCTTCACGACGCTGGCCTGACCCACCGCGAGATCACCCAAGACGTCGGCTGCACCGATCGCCAGGTCCGGAACATTCTGAGACAGGAGCTTGGGCGCCGGAGCGATCGGCAGCGGCATCAAGAGCGCAAGCAACTGCGGGCAATCGGAGACGCCGGGGCGGATGGGGGCCAATCATGACCACGCCCGTCTCGCCGATCGGCGTCTTCACCGTCACCCTGGCCACCGAGCCGACTGCGGTTTCCAATGAGCAATGGGTCCACCTTCTGCCCGCCGGCCGGTTCGAGGGGCGGGATGGGCGCGGTCCGTGGAAAGTCACCAACCCCGCCGCGGTCATCGCGGCAACCCGCGCCTATGCCGGAAAAACTCAACTCGCCGTTGATTACGACCATCAAGCCGACTATGCCGCGCGCAACGGCAAGCCTGCTCCGGCCGCGGGATGGATCAAGGGCTTGCAAGCTCGTTCCGATGGCATTTGGGGATTGGTCAACTGGACCCAACGGGCAGCCGAACATCTTCGCGCCAAAGAGTATCGCTACCTTTCACCAGTCATGAACTACACGCCAGACGGCACCGTAACGCGCCTTTTGCGAGCCGCTCTGACCAACGCTCCCAACCTTGAACTCACCGCGCTGGCCAGCACCAGAGGGACCATGGACACTTGCGACCTGACCGGACTCCGGCAATTGCTGGAACTGCCGGACGATGCCGATATCGACGCCATCACCGAAGCCGTGAAGAAGCTGTTGACGACCGCCCAATCCGCCGTCGATCCCGCGCACTATGTGCCGATCGGCGACTTCAAGCGGATCGTGTCCGACTATAACCGGATCAATCAAGGATTGTCGCTCCAAGCGGCAGAACAGGCGGTTGAGCGTGCCGTTGCCTGCGGAGTGCTGCCGCCGTCCTTGCGAGACTGGGGAATAAAAGTCTGCTCGGTCAACAAGCCGGTTTTCGATGACTTCCTCAAGACCACCGGGCCTTCCATCCATAGAATATTCGAACCATCAGGTCTTGATGGTCCGCCGCCCGGAACAACCCGAAACGGCCGACTAAGCCAAGGACAAGTCGCGGTCTGTAAGGCCATGGGGATTTTCGAAGGCGACTATTATAAGCATTTCG
Organism: uncultured Rhodospirillales bacterium; assembly: GCA_903920145.1. Lineage (GTDB taxonomy): Bacteria > Pseudomonadota > Alphaproteobacteria > Azospirillales > Azospirillaceae > BOG-933. The sequence continues at coordinate 7,581 of CAIXKV010000077.1, read as the reverse complement.
AGGACTAAGCCATGTTGGTCAATGCCGAATCAATCAGGAATATCTTTACCGGCTACAAGACGGCTTTCGGAGCCGGGTTCGCCATGGCTCCGCCCGACTACAAGAAAGTCGCCATGATCGTCCCCAGCGGCGTGCGGGAAGAGGTTTACGCTTGGTTGGGGACCTTTCCCCGATTGCGCGAATGGCTGGGTGATCGAGTGATCCAAAGCCTGACCATGCACGGTCAAACGATCAGGAACCGCCGTTTCGAGTCGACTTTTGAACTCAGTCTTGATGATATCAAGGACGATCAATATGGCGTCCTGGCGCCGATGGTTCAGGAGTTGGGGGCATCTGCGGCGGCTCATCCCACGGAATTGACCTTCGATCTCTTGGCCAGCGGCTTTGTGGAATGCGGTTACGACAAGCAACCATTCTTTTCCGCCGCTCATTCCAGCTTTGACCAGAACGGCCAATCGATCACCGTTAGCAACATGCAGGTCGGTACCGGGCCGGCTTGGTATTTGTTCGACACCACCCGACCGTTTCGCGCCCTGATCTACCAGGAACGCGAGCCGTATCGGATCACAATGATGAGCCATCCCGAAGATTACAACGTGTTCATGAAGAACAACTTGCTCTTCGGCGCTACCGGCCGCAGCAATGCCGGGTTCGGCCTGTGGCAACTGGCCTATGGCAGCATGGCGCCTCTGACCACCGAAAACTACGAAGCGGCCCGCGCCGCCATGACCACCTTGCGTGGCGAAGGTGGTCGCAAGCTCAACATCAACCCGTCCTTGCTGGTGGTTCCGCGCGCCCTCGAAGGCGATGGGCGACGCATCCTGATCAGCGAAAGCCGCCCGATCACCGTCACCGTCGGCACGGGCACACCGCCCGTCCAACAAGCCGTGGCCGTCGGCAATGAATGGAAGGGCAGCGCCGAGTTGCTGGCAACGTCGTATCTGTGACGATGGACCCGAGCCGACGTTCGGGCTTGCGTTCAACCGCCAAGGACGCCAACATGGTCCCGGGTGTGCGTGACACGGTGACAATCTCCGAGCCGTAACACGAGCGGCAACGTTCGGAGTGCTATGCGGGGTTACCCGGAGGCCCCGCCGCGCACCCACCCCGCCCCACGAGATCGCCACGAGCGACGGGCGGGGACCTGGTTGGGATGGATTGGTGACAGTGCGCCAATCTGAGCCGATCTCAGAAAGTCGCGGGATGTCTTGGGAAATCCCGCTGTCAAACCTCCTTCAACAGACTATCAATCCTCCTGAACACCAACAGCCGGAACCCAAATTGTCTCATTTTTGTCTCCCCTCTCGTCGGCATTATTCGCGATACCAGACTTTCACTCGGTGATTTGGCAATCTGGCCATGAGGGAAGCAAAGAGTCCATATTGACAAGATTTGCACATATCAACTAATGTTACTAATTTAATATAATTATGCAGGAGAAATTGACACATAATTTAGATAAACACTTAATGGTATTGACAAGCATCTGCCAAGCCCTTATTCACATTTATAATTTATTATAATATAACTTATCCTGGGATTCGTATCATGTCGTGGGCGGTCAACAAGATTGGGGAGATCGACGGGCCGGAGTGCCATGCCGGGACCGGCGGATGAACCTGACGCACAAACCCTTAGTTATTCCAGCCGGGTGGTCCGGGCCGACGCACAAACCCTTAGTTCGCTGAGCGCGCATATGATTTAATATCAATAACTTAGGGGTCATATGCCCGAATCGAGATCCCGCGTCGGCCCGAATCAGGCCTTTCCCGGCGGATTCGGGGACCATAAGTAAGGGTTTGTGCGCCCGAACAGGCCCTAGCGCTCCGCCGCAGATGGCAACACAGTCCCTTGGACTCGGATAACTAAGGGTTTGCGCGACATAACTAAGGGTTTGCGCGGACAAAGTTGACCTGGGGAGCCTAATCATACTTGAGAGCGGAAGAGGACCCAGTATCATCGTCGCCAAGGGGGAGCCGAAGTAATGTCAAACGCACTCGTCAAGATCGAACCACCGACCCACCCGATGCTTGATCTCTTCGACGGAGCGATGAACCGCACCGGAAACGGCGACGAGCTGGACGTATCCTTTCTCAGTAAAAGTTTTTGTATGACGGGTCTGCCCCTGCGCCGTCAATTCGAGCGGGACAAAAACACCAGGAAGACAGCAGAGCCCCTAAGAGAAATGACTTCGTTCTCACGCAAGGACGAAAGGTTCGCGCTGTCCATCGCAAGCCTTCCTGTCGAACTACCAGCCAGGGATGGCAGGATGTCAAGTTTCCAGATCGGATTGCCTTACGGAGCACGCGCGCGCTGCTTGATCATCTGGATGACCACAATGGCGCGGCTCACAAATTCCAGGTGGCTTGAGCTGGGCAAGGTTGAATCATGGCTTGAAGAAGCCGGGATGTCCACCCACGTCGAAGCCGCCGCCGGCGCAAAGGAGCAACTTTTACGCTTGACGTATACGGTGTTCTCGATTGCCCTAACCGAGAAACAGCACAGGCATACGTACTTCCACAGGAACCAGTTGATCTCGTCATCAATCTTCCCGGAAGAAGACCTAGAACACTACGTCAACGGCGAACTCACGAAGGTCAGATTCCCGCTCGGCATCGAATTGTCGGATGAAGCCTTCAAGACTTTCACCAGCAGCAACGTCGTCCCTGTATCGACCGAGCAACTCAGGAAGATATCGAACAACCCCATGAGCATCGATGTCTATTGCTACCTGAACCACAGATTGCCCCTGATAACGCCCGGAAAGACGGAAACGCTGGAATGGCGGATGCTGGCAAAGCAATTCGGCAATAGCGAATCCAGCGCTAGGTTCCGCCAAGTATTCCAGACTTCGATCGCCAAGGCATTGGATGTCTACTCGGGTGCGAACGTCGAGATCACTGACTCCGGCCTAGTGCTACGCTACTCGGATCCGGCTGAACTGCGGAAATCGTTCATCGCTGTCTCGAAGCCGAAGGCTTTGACGGGGAGCGCCCGCGTCCGAAATCGGATTGCACCGCCGCCTACCGTCGTTGACCTAAAGCCTGCTGCGAAGCAGATGACCACGGAGATATGAAATGAAACCATGAAGCCCGCAGGTTGATGACCCACGGGCTTCAAAGCCTGGACGAGGCGTCCTGATAAGCTATTGAGATTTCAAGGTCTTTGCTTGGCCGCGAACCCTTGGAATCTTTTCTGTAGCGAGTCCGGATTATAGCGGGTTCCGAGTCGGTACGCAAACAAAATTGTTTGCCGAGTCGGTGATTTGCGGCCTTGTCCCCTGTAGAATGAAAGGGGAACCAATATGGCAAACAGAATTGCCGTGCTTCATGAAGCTTGGATATCGCACGGTAGCGTTGGAGCGGATGAAATCGCCGTTCTCGCCGTCATGGCTCTGCATGCGTCGAAGGATGGGGCATGCTTCCCGTCTCAGGGGTTGCTCGCGCGGTTGCTCGGGCGAAGTCGGCCGTGGGTCTGCAAGGTCATCGCGAAGCTCACCGAGATCGGCCTGATCGAGAAGACAGACAGATCCCGGACGGACGGCGGGCGGCGGACTTGCCTGTATCGGCTGATCGGTCCAGTCAACGACTCCGAAGTGTCAGGTTCGCCAACGACTACCATTGTCCAGCCCGTCGCGGGTCACCCTGGTGACATGGTAAGTCATGACGAGAACAGCCCCTGTTCGTCCGGTGACGTCGTAACACCTAACCAGGAAATTAAACAAGACTCGCACTCCGCGAGCACACCAGAAATCGAAGTTATTTCGGTTGTTCCGAAAACTGTGCCAGGTGACCAGGAAGTCCGGGTCGCCATCACACCACCTAAAGACTGGACTCCGAGTGATGACGACCTCTTGTTCGGGATGGATCGATTTCCGAATGCTGATCTGAACGCGACGACCGAGAGGTTTGTCGGACGATGCCGAGCTAAAGGGTATCGCTATTTCGATCTGAACGCCGCATGGCGCGTTTGGTTGGTCGAAGATCAAGCGGCGGCCAAGTTGGGGCCGGCGACACGCTACGGGCAGAGTGGCAAACAAAGGGAATCGGCGGCTCAGGTTCGGTATGATGCCTGGGCTTCGGTGGCGCAGCATGCCAGGACGGAGGCACATCATGCAGCGTAGCGCGGCTTCCTTGCCCTGCCCGGTCGGCAGCACCCGTGCTGGCGGAGCCATTGACCCATCCGCTGCACTGGTTCCGGTTTCGGCCCGCGTCGCCGATTTGCTGGCACCGACCAGGACGACGCCTCGGTATCGCGACAATGAGTTCGACGGTGTGAGCGAACTGTGGGAACCGAAGGCGGTATCGCAGACTGATGTACCGGATTTGCGGCGGCAACTCGAAATGATCGAAGTCGCGATGCAACCAGGCGAGCCAGGTGCGGTGCTGGGGAGAATCCATGCCTTATTAGCGCATTATCGGAGCGCCGAGCTACCGGAGGCGGTCGAACGCGCCATAGCAGCGGATTGGCTGGATGACATCGCGGAATTTCCGGCGAGCGTAGTGGCCGAGGCATGTCGCCGCCATCGGCGCGGACCGAAGATGCGCTTCCGACCGCTGCCCGGCGAAATTCGGGAGTCCTGCATCGAAATCCTCGGCCGGCTCCCGGTTGTGGCCGGCAGGCTGCGGAAACTGATCGCGTCCGTTCCGAAATCAGGTGAACTCGAGTCGACAGGGAGCAGGGCGGCTGACGTTCGGTCGCGGGTCGTCGCTCTGGCTATGGCGCGTAAAATGCCGTAGCCGGACGGGACTGCAAGGTGCCTGCCCTGTCCAAACGGTGCAGCAATGAGTCATTCCGGCAACAGTTCAACGCTTCGGTCGGAAATCTGTGTTCTTGGGGTTTCGCTCCTTCACAGATGACCGTCAACTCCAGTACACCGAAACCATGGTGTACGCGTTCGGGGGTGGCGGACATGGACGGCGAATTTTTGAAGAGGGTCCGCGAGAAGCGTGGCGAGACTCAGGAGGCGTTTGCCAAGTTGGTGAATGCCAAGCACAATAGGAAATATGACAAGTCGCGGGTCAGCCGATGGGAAACCGGTGCGGAACCGATTCCGACCGAGGTCTCGAATGTGCTCCTTCTCGAAAACATGTCGTATGACAAGAAGGACAGCGCGACGATCATCTCGGTTGGTAACAGGAAAGGCGGATCCGGGAAATCGACGATATCATCGGCTCTAGGGTTCACGCTGAGCAAAGTGCGACGGAATGACGGAAGCACGTGCCGCGTGGCGTTGATCGACGCCGACAGCCAATCGAATCTAAGCCTTGCCTGCAAGGTAGACAGGACGCGGATTGCCGAAATTGACGCCGCAGAGAAGTCATTTTATCACGTCTTGATGGGCAAGACGAAACCGGAAGATACCGCGATACCAACTCAAGTTCCGGGCATGGATATCATCCCATCGAGTGTTAGCTTGGCCTTTGCCGAACGCGAATTGATTCTCAGGGAGTCGTACGAGAACATTCCGGCGAACTTTTCGCTCCGGGTGGCGCTGAATGACGATTTCAAACGGCGGTACGACTTTATCATCATCGATTGTGGCCCGAGCCTGGGGGTCACGACCCTGAACCCGCTGTGCGTCTCGTCGTTCGTGCTCTATGCGGTTCAGACGGAATCCTATGCCGTCACGGGCATCGATCACCTGACGGAAATCATCGATATCATCCGGAAGGGCGCCCATCCCGGACTGAAGGTGCTCGGACTGGTGCCCACCATGTTCGATAAGCGCAACAAACAGGATCACCTGTCGTTGCAGGAAATGGCCGAGAAGGCAACGACCATCAGACGGGACGCTGGAACGGTCGGGGTGCCCGTGTTCAGTCCGATACCGCGTTCAACGAATTTTGCGAACGCCGCAGCGGCAAACGAGATTCTGATGAATGTCGACGTTGCGGCACCTGGCGTTATCACCTTCGTCGAAATCGCCGCCGCACTGGGCGTCCGCACCCCACTCGGAGAGTAACCATGGCCCCCAAATTCCAGCGTGTCAGCAACACCCCTGCCCCCGCAACGCACGTCGGCGTACCGTCGATAGCTGCCAACGGGCTGTTCGGCGTCCCGGCAAGTCTGCCGACGATCGTCGCCCTGGACGTGTCCGTCATCCTGGACAACCCGAACCAGGCCAGGAAGCACTTCGATGCGGAGTCGATAGGCATCCTCGCGAACTCCATCAAGGAACGAGGCCAGCTTACCCCTATCCTGGTCCGCCCGCACGAAGCGGACGAACTCAAATACTATTTGGTCGCCGGCGAACGACGCCTAAGAGCGATCAAGCTGCTCGAACGAAAGACGATCCATTCGATTGTCACGTTGAATAATGATCCGGAGTCGCTCAGTCTGATCGAGAACGCAAGCAGAGAAAATTTGTCACCGATCGAGTTTGCCGACGGCTTGAAGAGTCTAATCGAACACGGCGGGCATACTCAGGAAGCCGTTGCGACCATCGTCGGCGTGTCCGCCGTAGACGTGAGCGAGCATCTCGGTATTCTGACTTTGCCGGACTGGATGCTCGACGCGCTCAGGAAATCGGAGACGCACAGGTTCACCCGTTCCGCCCTGGTCGAACTGTCGCGCATTACGGATGACAAGGCTAGGGATGACATGTGGGCCAGAATGCTGGAAGGCCCGGTCACGGTGAGCGAAATGAGGATGGCGAGGAAGGAATCAAAGAAGGACGGCAGGGCGAGGAAGGATTCTACCGGTGCCGTCCTGGCATCGCTTGGTCGCACGATAAACGGCTTCACGAAAGGCGTCGCCACCCTGAAGGCGAACAAAGGTCACCTGGAAAAGGAACACCTAGAAAGGTTGCTGGCAGTCCGTACCGAGATCGACGAACTTCTGGCGGAAACGGACTTCGGACGTCCGAATAACTCAAAGGTTGCAAATCTTGACGATAGCACCCTTAATTAATCACAGTCAACTTGTCGCGGCACGACCGAGAGACGGCACGCTGAAAGACTTCCTGGTCGGCGGCGGATCGTGCAGTGATGGTGACGAACTTGAGGATGCTATCGGCCGGAATCGCGCTGAGGGCGTCACGATGTTCGGCCGGATCGACTGATGGTCTACTTCCTCGACACGGACGTGGTCAGCAACCTGCGCCGGCAGACTCCAAACCGACAGTTGCTCGATTGGCTCGGGATCACTCCAAAGGAGTGAGGTCCGTATCCAGTTTGTGGTCATATTTGAGATACAACGCGGGATTGAAACTCTGCACCAGGCAGGAAGGCAAACATATCCCCACCGCAGAAATCGAGACCTGGCTTGAACGCCTGCTGGATGCGGCAGGACCTGACGGCATCGTTTGCCCCGCTGTCGATGATGTCCGTATGCGGTGGACGAGGGGCAATATTCCGGTCGGCCGGGTTGTCGCCGTCGTCGTCACCACCTTGGCCTACCTCAGAAAATCGCCAACGGGCAGGTAATTTATCTCTCGACCAGCAGTTCTCATTTTGGCTTTTTGCTGGGATGTGGGTGTTTTTTTGGGGCTGGGAGGGGTCTGGGCACATGAAGAGGACCGGCGCGGTCAGGGGGGGAGAGGTGGCGGCTTTGCGAAAGCGAGGGTCTGGACGAGGTCGT
>CAIXKV010000076.1 GCA_903920145.1 uncultured Rhodospirillales bacterium | reverse complement strand
TCGAGCCTTGATGTTGACTCATCAAGGCTGCCCTCAGACGCCGGGCGGGCGCATCCGCGCCCTTGGCTTCGCGCGCATGGGCGCGCGGGGCCGTCGTCGCGGCCCGATACCGGCAGTGTGTCATTGTTATAGCTCGCCGGTATTACATGGCCAGCCCTCGGGCCCTGGCTTCGCGCGTATGGGCGTTGGCCGGGGCCCGAGGGCTGGCGCCATGGGATGTGCATTTTTTCCGGTGCGCCGATCTCATGCACGAGGGGCTTGACGAGCCCTTGGATTGGGTTTAAGAGGTCCGTCCAACGGCGACGGTAGCTCAGTTGGTAGAGCCCTCGGTTGTGGTCCGAGTGGTCGTGGGTTCGAGTCCCATCCGTCGCCCCAGTTTTTCTGTTTGATTCCGCATGGTGCCAAAGCCCGCGCAAACGCCGGGCTATTTTGTGTTGAGGCGGGCCGCCAAGTCTCGCAAGTAGCGGCGGTCCATGTCGGAGAACTCGTTGGCGGCGATGTCCGCCCGCAAATCCAGCAGTTCGCGCCGGGTCTCGATGGCCAGAGCCGGGCGTGCCAACAGGGCGTCGATCAAGCCCAGCTCTTCGGCAAAAAGTTGGGCTTGGCGTTGCGGTATCGGCTCCTGTTCGGCTAGCGAATGGTCACCGTGGCGATCCTGGATTTCAAAATCGCGATCGTCCATATCCGGATCGTCGGAATCTTCCAGCCGTCCGAGCGAGAGTTTACCAGGGGGGTGCGCTAGCACGTCATCCCAACTGATCCCTGCGGCCTCGACCCGGCGCGCCACTTCTCGGGCAGCGGCCAGAACATCGGTATCGACCGTGCCGCCCAACTGTTTCAAGAGATCAATAAAACTGGCCCGATCCAGATACGGCATGCTTGGGAGTCCTTTCCATGACGGTCATACTTAAAAAGGCGGCGTTGGCTTCAATCGCCGCCGGGGAAGGCAACACCAGGATATCGTTGCCATGTGACTATACCAGGACGTCGCCGTGGCGTGAGTATGCTAAAATGGGGGCAGTCGTTCCGGTTCGAGGCCGGACGCTTGTGGAGTGAGATCATGCCGTCGTTCGATGTCGTTTCCAAGACCGATGTTCACGAAGTCGACAACGCCTTGGACGGCGTTCGTCGCGAAATGGCCCAGCGATTTGACTTTAAAGGTGCGAAATGTTCGCTGGAGCGAGTTGAAAATATCATAACCGTGTTGGCCGATGATGACCTGAAGCTCAAGCAAGTTCATGAATTGTTAAAAATGCACTTGACCCGGCGAAAAATTGATGCCGGCGCCCTGACTTTTGGCAAAGTTGAAAAAGCCGCTGGCAATAGCGTGCGCCAAGAGGTGACGATCGTTCAGGGCATTGCCAAAGAATTGGCCAAGGACATTGTTAGGGCCGTGAAAGATGGCAAACTCAAGGTTCAAGTGGCGATCCAGGGAGATGAATTGCGAGTGACTGGCAAGAAGATCGATGATCTCCAGACGTGTATTGCCCTCATCAAGGAAATGAAAACGGAACAGCCGCTTCAGTATCTCAATTTCCGAGATTAGAATGATCGACCTACCCGGATGATTCTTCGGTTCTTTGGGTTAGGGCTTTTCGTGGGTTCTGCCCACACCCGCAAGGAGGCGCAGCCTCCTTGACCTCATGACGTTATGGGTAAAACGTCGCAGGTTCAAAGGGCCGACTGGCCCTTTGCGGGTGTGTGCGAAGCCCACGAAAAAGCCTTATTTTAGCGCATATGGGCCAATCGGCCCTTTGAATTCTTGGAATAGAGCAGGAGTGTTCGGATACCCCCACCATGCGAGGCATCGGGCAAGAGGCAACCTTGCGGCTACCTTGGTCTGTCGTGCCCGTTTAAGGGCAGCGGACGCGCCACACGCAACAGGCGCATAGGCTTACTTGGCCGAGAAAGCAAGGGTTTTGCTTCAATCGGCTGGCAGTTTAGGTAGCAGGTCCAAGAATATCCTTAACATTTCATGGAATTCGTCGGCGGGCATTCGGACGACGACGCCTTGTGTCGGCAGCAATCGGCTAACAGCAACGGTCGTCGGTTTGTTACAAATCGCCCATGCCGCGCGACCGTCAATCGTTGTCGAAGTGGAAAGGCCAAGCGCGGGTCTTGTTCGGCCTGTGCCTGTCGCCGACGCCTTCTGTGAGGAAGGCTTTGCCAAGACGGACCGCCTCTTCGGTCACGTGACGCGCCACCGAATCGAAGCTGTGGATGCCCTGGGAATGCAAAACCAAGACAGCGGTGCTCTCTATTCCTCATCCATCAAAGCGCCGTATCAATAAAACGCCGCTCGGCCCCTTCCAAAACCACTGCCGTCAATCGGCCCGTGGCGTAGGCTCCGGTATCGATACCGATTCGATTGGGAAGCGAATCGGCTTCCATGGCGATGGTATGGCCATGAACCACCACCACACCATGGTCAAGGGTGGAGGTCAGAAACTCATCGCGAATCCACACCATGTCGTCGTCCCGCTGGCGATCCAAGGAGACGCCAGGACGGATGCCCGCATGGACAAAAAGATAGGTGCCAATCATGGCGAAAGCCGGCATCGCTTGGAGAAAAGCCTGATGTGAGGATGGCAAGACCTGGCGTAGCTGGTGCTGCACCGTTGGTAGTCGTAATTCGGGAGGGACGGCAACGGGGGGACGCAAGCCATAACTCAACAAGGTGTTGACGCCGCCATAGGTCAGCCAACCGGGGCCAACCGATAGATCATCTAAGAATTGCAGCATGGTCAATTCATGATTGCCGCGCAGGAAGATGGTCTCAAACTCTGGCAGTGGGTTGGTCATAAGATACTCGATCACGCCTCTGGAATGAGGCCCGCGATCGATATAATCGCCGAGAAACAGCACCCGGCACACGTCGTCTTCTGACAAGGTGGCGGCGTCGGCACGGATCCGTTCGACCATGACCTGAAGCAAATCCAACCGCCCGTGAATATCGCCCACGGCATAGACTCGCAATCCAGGGGGCAGCCAGCCGCGCGTGGTTCTCGCCTCCGAGTCGGACGGAACCGCAAGCCGCCGTGGAGGCAGCCGCAGCCGGCTTCGGTCGAGGGTCGGCAACCGCAGGTCCTTTCCTTGTGTCCCATTCCATCGTCACGGCCCCAACCGAGCCGCGAAGGGCATCCGACTACACAAAAACCGGCGGGCAAACGGCCTTTTGTTTGCCACGCCCCGATGTGTCTTGACCTCTTACGTCGCGGTGCCGCCCACCGTAAGGCCATCGATACGCAAGGTCGGCTGGCCAACACCAACCGGCACCCCCTGCCCGTCCTTACCGCAGATACCGACGCCAGGATCAAGCTTGCTATCGTTGCCGATCATCACCACGCGGGATAAGACGTCGGGGCCGTTGCCGATCAGAGTTGCGCCCTTAACCGCAGGGCCAATCTTACCATCTTCAATCAGGTAAGCCTCGGAAGCGGTGAACACAAACTTACCCGAGGTGATGTCCACTTGTCCACCACCGAAGTTAACGGCGTAAAGTCCCCGTTTGACCGAAGCAATGATCTCTTCGGGACTGCTGTTTCCGTTTCGCATCACGGTGTTGGTCATGCGGGGAATCGGGTGATGAGCGTAGCTTTGACGACGTCCGTTCCCTGTGGGCCGACTTCCCATCAGACGGGCGTTCAATCGATCCTGCATATAACCAACCAACACACCGTCTTCGATTAAGGTCGTGCAATGGCTCGGGGTTCCCTCATCGTCGATGCTGATCGAACCGCGCCGGTCGTCCAGGGTTCCATCATCAACCACGGTCACACCAGGGGCCGCGATGCGCTGGCCCATCAAGCCGCTGAAAGCCGAGGTGCCCTTGCGGTTGAAATCGCCTTCCAGGCCGTGACCAATGGCTTCGTGCAAAAGAATACCCGGCCAGCCCGGCCCCAACACCACCGACATCTCGCCTGCCGGTGCGGGGATCGAGCCGAGATTGACCAGGGCTTGGCGCAGGGCTTCATCCACCTGAGCCCGCCACTGCCCTTCGCCGATCACCCGCTCGTAACCATAGCGTCCACCGACGCCGTAGCTGCCATGCTCCATCCGGTCGCCGTCCGCCGCCACCACCGAGACACTCAGCCGAACCAGCGGCCTAAGGTCGGCAACCCGACAGCCATCGGCCCGGATGATCTGCACCGCCTGCCATTCGCCGAATAGCCCAGCACTGACCTGGCGGACGCGCGGGTCCAAAGAGCGGGCGTAGGCGTCGATTTCGGCCAACAACCGAACCTTAGCCTCGAACGGAACCGGCGATAGGGGATTGTCGGGGGAATAAAGCTGCCGGTTGGTTCCCTGGGGCGGTTCAGAGCCGGTGCTGCCTTCGTAACCGGCATGCACAGCCCGCACCGAAGCTCCGGCCCGGCACAATGCGCCCTCATCTAGGGTCGAAGCATGGGCGTAACCTGTGGCCTCGCCAGCAACAGCGCGCAAACCAAAGCCGTGACCCGTATCGAAGCTGGCGCTTTTAAGCTTGCCGTCGTCCCAGGATAAACTTTCCGACTGCGCATATTCCAGGTATAGCTCGCCATCGTCGGCGTTCGCCAGCGACTCGGAAACGATGGCCTCAGTGCGCGCCAGGTCCATGCCGGCGCGGTTAAAGAACAGATCGTCGGTAACGGCAAGACTGCTCACGGGGAGGCTCCAGAACGGGGCTTGAGGAACGATATGGTGCGCGACCGACCCAGAATTCACATGTTTTCCCAACATTGTCATCCGTTACGATGATCACCGGGCCCAAACGCCGGTCACTCACCCTGCCGATCGTCCATCCTGATTGACAGTGGCCCTGCCCGTCCGCTCGGGCAAGCCCGATGACATAAAAGACCGCTATCTTCTGGATTTCAGGCTGGGAAAAACCGCAAGCCGGACTTTTTGAGAGCCGGGACTTTTCGGGAAAAAGGGAGCAGGGTCATGCCAATTCCCTGGTTCAACCATCGGTTCACTCCGCGCAGCTCCTCGCTTTTGTTGGCTAGGCTGAGGCGAGACATAACCACCACTCTGTGGGCTGTGGCTGCGGTGGCGGCCATTGTCGTCTTACTGATTGCCCTGGGCCTTTGGCAACTGGAGCGATTCACTTGGCAGAAGGCCCAGACTGCCTATATCCATGCTCAAATCGCCCTGCCGACGGTTCCGTTGCCAGTTAATCTTGGCAGAGCTGACGGGCCAGCCCCAGAGACATTTAACTATCGATACATTGAAGTCGAGGGGCACTTTCTTAATGATCATGAATTTTATCTAATAGCTTCTTCGCGTTATGGCAATGATGGTTTGGATGTTCTGACACCATTTGTTCGCTTGGACGGTGGCGGTATTGTCATTATCAATCGTGGATGGATTCCGAAAGAGCGCCGCCCGCCAGCCAGCCGCCCAGCCGGCCTGTTGAGTGGAACCGTGACCGTCGAAGGGATAGCCCACTGGCCGCCGCCACACGGAGTCTGGCTGCCGTCCGGGGATGGGCTTGGGACCGAGCAGACAAGCGGTCAGGGGCTTACTGCCGACCGTGTCGACTCGCTAAAATTGGCTGGGTTGGCTAGATTATCCCCGGATACCCTGATCGCGCCGATGGTGGTTGATGCCGGTTCGGCCTACAATCCCGGAGGGCTGCCAGTGGGGGGGCAGACCGTGATTGATCCCGCCAATGATCACCTTCAGTATGCATTCGTCTGCTTTGGTCTGGCAGTGATGTTGATTCTGATCTATGTTATCCTTAACCGTTCGCTAAAGCCAGAGACGTAGATGATTACTAATCATACTGAATATCAGGCAATTGAACGCCGTTTCACCCGGCTAGCGGCGATTCATGATGCGCTCGGTGTTCTTGGCTGGGATAGCCAAACAATGATGCCCACCGGAGCTGCCGATGGTCGTGCAGCTCAAATGGCGGCCCTACGGGTGATCGTCCATGAACTGCTCACTGATTCTAGACTGGCTGACGAATTGGCTGCTGCCGAGGTTGAGGCGGGATTAACCGTTTGGCAGCGGGCCAATCTTCGGGAAATGCGTCACGCCTGGATTCACGCTAACGCAGTCCCGTCCGAGTTGGTAGAGGCATCATCGCGGGCGGCTTCGGCCTGCGAGATGATCTGGCGGACGGCACGCCCGGCTGGCGACTTCGGCGCTTTGCTGCCGGCTTTTACGGAGGTTCTGGAGCTTCAACGAGAGATCGGTGCCGCCAAGGCGGCGGCGCTTGGCTGTACGCCTTACGAGGCCCTGCTGGATGCCTACGAGCCCGGCGTTCGGATCGCGATGATTGATCCTTTGTTTAACGATCTCGCGGAATTTTTGCCGGAATTTTTGCCTCGCGTCTTGGAACGCCAAGCAACCCTGCCCGCCCCGCGTCCTCTCGATGGACGATTCCCGGTGGAGACCCAACGGATTTTAGGCGAGCGGTTGATGCGCGCGGTTGGCTTTGATTTTAATCGGGGCCGATTGGATGTCAGCCTGCATCCTTTTTGCGGCGGCGCGACCAACGACGTCCGGCTGACCACGCGGTATAACGAGACCAATTTTACCGTGTCAGTGATGGCCGTCCTGCACGAAACCGGCCATGCCCTGTATGAACAAGGGCGCCCGGCGGCTTGGCTGACTCAGCCCGTGGGCTTGGCGCGTGGCATGGCGATGCACGAATCTCAGTCCTTGATCATCGAAATGCAGGCGGCCCGTTCGCGCCCATTCCTCGAGTTTTTAGCGCCGCTGGTTCGCCAAACCTTTGGCTATACGGGGCCCGCTTGGCAGGCCGATAATCTGTGGCGCCATTACACCCGAGTCGAGCCTGGTTTCATTCGAATTGAAGCCGACGAGATCACCTACCCCGCCCATGTGATCCTGCGCTACCGGCTGGAACGGGCAATGATCGCCGGGGACTTGGCTCCTGCTGATCTACCGGCGGCCTGGAACGATGAGATGCAGGCGTTGTTGGGGATTACCCCCCCGGATGATCGCCGAGGCTGTCTCCAGGATATCCACTGGCCTTCGGGGGGGTGGGGCTATTTCCCGACTTACACCTTGGGCGCAGCCATTGCCGCACAGTTATTTGAGACGGCCCGTTTGGCCGATCCGGGCATTATGCAGGGATTGAGTCGCGGCGACTTCGTGCCGTTGGTCGGTTGGCTCCGAACTCACATTCACGCCAAGGGAAGTCTGCTATCGACTGACGATCTGCTGACTGTCGCCACAGGGCGCCCCTTGGACGTCAGTGTCTACCGCCGCCACTTGGAGCGGCGCTATTGGGATGGCGAATAAGATCGGTGAGCCTAAAGAAAAACACATTTGAAGGGCGTTATCCCGGCAAGCGAGAAGAGTGCACCGTGCCCTTGGTTCTTGGCAGGGCCTTGCCCCTGCCTCTGAAAAGGAGGCTCGTCTTCTTAGCGTCAAAATGTAAAGGTCTGTGGATGCGCCCGCCCGGCGTCTGATACCGGCGAGCTATAACAATGACACACTGCCGGTATCGGGCCGCGACGACGGCCCCGCGCGCCCATGCGCGCGAAGCCAAGGGCGCGGATGCGCCCGCCCGGCGTCTGAGGGCAGCCT
>CAIXKV010000075.1 GCA_903920145.1 uncultured Rhodospirillales bacterium | reverse complement strand
ATGACACACTGCCGGTATCGGGCCGCGACGACGGCCCCGCGCGCCCATGCGCGCGAAGCCAAGGGCGCGGATGCGCCCGCCCGGCGTCTGAGGGCAGCCTTGATGAGTCAACATCAAGGCTCGAGGGTATGATACCGGCGAGCTATAACGATGACACACTGCCGGTATCGGGCCGCGACGACGGCCCCGCGCCCCCATGCACACGTACATCGGCGCGTACACGTACACAGACACCGGCCCAATGGCACAACCGGCTGGCGCGACTGCTGATTCTCGCCCTGCTGATCACGACTCCATCGGGATGCGCTCCGGTGCTGTTGCCCATGGCGGCGGTCTCGGGAACCGCCATGGCCGGAGGCATGCTCTATCGGCAACGGGGCGGAGCCTTGGACTTGGGGATTGGCACCCAAGGCGCGCGCCTCGTGTGGGCGGTGCCCACCGGCCTGTTGGTGGCAGGTCTTGCTGGGGCATGGTGGTTGGCACCTCTCGTTGCCGGAACGACCTTCGCCGGGCAGCTTTTCGGACATGCTGCACACCAGCGCAGTGGTGCCGGCCTGGATGATGAACCCGCCGACTACCGGCAAACCACGCCTCTGACCGATTGGCTTGAAACGGTCTTTGGCCCCTATGACCGAGCGTGGCCATCCTGGCGCAAGGAGCTTTGGCATTATGCCGGCTCCAGCGAAATTGAACTGATACGGGCAACGCTCATTGTGGCCCCGGCTTTGGCCTTTGATCCTGGTTTGGGATGGGCGATCCTGACCGGACTGTTCCCGGCCTATGAGATCGGCTGGCGCCTTCCTTCCGATCAGCCCTATTTGAAACAAGGCACCGAGGTTGCCGAGTTTCTGGTGGGGGCCTCCCTATTTCTGGTTTTGACCCTGGCCGCCGGCCTTCCTTGAGACCGGCGAGCCCTGATACTGACACATCGCCGGTCCTCGGGCCGCGACGGCGGCCCCGCGCGCGAAGCTGCCATACCGCATTTGCATTGGAAATCGGTCAGATCGTTGCAATCTCACTCTTCAGAAGTGATCGTAACGCCATCGCACGATCGCCTGAGCGCGGTTTCCCCTACTGCAGCTTAGGTTCCCGACGGAGCTTCGGACGCCCGGTCTCCCCCCAGACCGGGCGTCACCATTTCCGGGATGTCCAGCATCACCATTTCGGCAGCGCCCCCAACACCTCGCGCAGATTCACCAGCATCCCGGCGGTGGCGCCCCAGATAGAGTCGCTCCGGTAGGGAAAGGCGTAAAAGAAACGGGAAACGCCCGACAGGTTGCGGCTTTCTTGGCGGGGCAAAGCGGGGTCCATGATCACCGTCAACGGCACTTCGAACACCTCGGCCACCTCTTGGGGATCCGGTTTCAACTGGAAGGGCGGCTGGATCAGTCCGACCACGGGCGTCACTCGAAATCCTGTGCGCGTGATGTAGGTATCAAGCCGCCCCAAGGGTTCCACATGATCCCGATGCAGCCCGATTTCTTCCCAGGTTTCGCGAAGCGCCGCCGCTTCTGGATCCTCGTCTTCGGGTTCAATATGGCCGCCGGGAAAGCTGATTTGGCCGGCGTGATAAGCAAGATGGGCGGTTCGCCGGGTGAAAATGAGGGTGATGCCATCCGGTCGCCGGACTAAGGGCACCAGGACCGCCGCTTCGCGTAGGGGGTTCATGATGCCCATGCCGGGATTCAGATCGTGATCGCCGCGAATCCGGGGACTATGCCACGATGCCCCCGCTTCGTCTCGTCTGAGCCGCCGGCGCAGCTCGGTGAGCATCGTCTCGGCCTCGCCGGAGATACGGCCCCTTTCTCCCTGATCCATTTTGCCCTCTTGCTCTTACACCAACGACCTTTGATGCGGGCTCTGCGCCACAAGGCGTGCGGCGGCTCTTTGCCACCGCTCCCCCCGCGACGCTTTCACCGCGCGCGTCCTTGGCTCCTGTTGACCCACCGTAACCCGACACGGTACCGTCGTTCCATCATGGGTTCACAACGCACTTGAGATATGGCCAAATCGCGGCCTTGAAGAGGGAAACCATCGCTTGCCGAGTCTCGACCAGAGTCCCCCGCTCCTCAGCGCAGATGGCCTCGTCGCCGAAGTCGAACGGCTCGGGCAACAGCTTGACGCGGTTCGCAGCGCCATCGGTCACGTCATCTTCGGCCAACGAGATGTCATCGACCTGACTCTGATGACACTGCTGTCGGGTGGGCATGCGCTTTTGATCGGTGTGCCCGGTCTGGCCAAAACCCGGTTGGTGGAAACCCTGGGAGTTGTGCTGGGACTGGATGATAAACGCATCCAATGCACCCCCGACTTAATGCCCGCCGACATTCTGGGCGGAGAAGTGCTGGAGGAAAGCGAAAGTGGCCGACGCTCGTTCCGCTTTATTCCGGGGCCGGTGTTCTGCCAAGTGTTGATGGCCGACGAGATCAACCGCGCCAGTCCCCGCACGCAATCGGCGCTGCTTCAGGCAATGCAGGAGCATCGAGTTTCGGTGGCTGGCCATTATCACCCGCTCCCTAAACCGTTTCACGTGCTGGCGACTCAGAATCCCCTGGAGCAGGAAGGAACCTACCCACTGCCCGAAGCCCAACTCGATCGCTTTTTGATGCAGATCGACGTGAGCTATCCCGACCGCGACGCCGAACGCCGCATGATGATCACCACGACCAGCACGCCGGCCCCTTCCCTTACGGCAGTCCTCGGTTCGGCGGATTTGCTGGCGGCCCAACAGTTGGTCCGCCAGATTCCGGTGGGCGACGCCGTGGTCGACGGGATTCTCAGCTTGGTGCGAAGCGGTCGCCCCGATGGATCGGACATCGCCGACGTCCGCGCCCATGTAGCCTGGGGGCCGGGCCCTCGCGCCAGTCAGGCGCTGATGCTGGCCGCCCGTGCCCGAGCCGTTCTGGAGGGACGCTTATCGCCGTCTTTGGATGATGTCCTGGCCCTGGCCAAACCCGTCCTCCGTCACAGGATGGCTTTGACTTTTGCCGCGCGGGCCGATGGGTTGACCGTGGACGACCTCATTGACCGGCTATGCCAACCGCTGGCTTGAGACCCGTTATACCATCGAGCCTTGATGGTGACTCATCAAGGCTGCCCTCAGACGCCGGGCGGGCGCATCCGCGCCCTTGGCTTCGCGCGCATGGGCGCGCGGGGCCGCCGTCGCAACCCGAGGACCGGCAACGTGTTATCGTTATGGCTTGCCGGCATAATCCGTTGGCTTCGTCACCGCTGCCAACAACGCCTTCAAGCCGTGGTCAACAATCCCGAGTTGGGAGAGATGTTCGACCGTGTTGGTCAAATAGTCGATATTGGGACCACGTCCTCCGATTCCCGCCCGGATCAGGGCCACCGACCGTTCCAAGTCAATATCCCGGCAGTATTGGGGATGGCTTCGATCCACCACAAAGGCACAGGCCGAAACCCGGCGACCGCTTTCCAAGAGCACCGGAAGCAGTTTGGGCCGGTAGACATGGGACGACATTTCTCGTCCCCAAAGATAGTCCAGAACCGGCGCAATCTCCTTGGCGGCGACTCGGAACACCATGCCCCGGCACGAACCGCCATGGTCGAGGCCGAACACGAGGCCCGGACGTTCTGGCGTGCCACGGTGGCGGGTCGAGTAAATGCAAAAGCGGCGATGATAGCCCCGCAAAATGCCGGTCTCGTGAGCCACAAACGGAAAGCCTGGATCCCACATCAACGAACCATAGCCGAATATCCAGAGATCCTGGTCGGGTGGCAGGGTTGAGGCGAGGGTTTCAGGGGTGATGGGGGTCAGCACAGCAGAATCGGACATGGGATCAGCGTCACAGCAAAGCGGAAGGCGGAAAGCGCGCTTCCTAGCATTTCGAACGTCTTCGCGCTACGGTCCCGCCGGGCCATTCAGGGAGTGATTCGATGCTGGGCAACCGCATGTCTCGACGGGGTTTGATCCTATTAGGGTTGATCACATTGGTTGCTGCCGGGTGGGTTTATTTGTGGTTTTTGGCGAGTCATACGCTCAAAAATACGCTGGACTCCTGGGTTGTGGCCGAACGGGCCCAAGGCAGCGAGCTTCACTTTACCGGCCCGCAGATAAGCGGCTTCCCGTTGCGGGTTCGTGCAACCATCGGCGATGTCACGGTGAGCCGACCGGACGGTTTAGTCTGGCACGGACCGGAGGTTAGTCTGGATATGCCGTTGTGGCGAGTCAAGACTCCGCATGTGCAGTTGGTTGGGCATCAGGACGGTCGATTGCCGGCGGCGTTAGGCGGAATGGCGATTTCGGTGGACGGTGCCGACGCTTGGCTGACGCTTGGTGGTATCCAGGGCTTTACGGAAGCCCGGATCGTGTTGTCGGGGCTCGGTCTGGAGCCTGTGACGGTGAAGCGGATCGAACTGAGCGCGAGTGTCCCGGCAGCGGTGGTGAGCAGTCATGCCGATACCGGCTTGATGGTGACGGTGGCGGCAGACGGCGTTCACGTCCTGGAGGCCGGCTCGGCGGCTTTGGGAACGCTGATCGAGTCGCTCTCCGCCACGGCGCGCGTGACAGGAGCGCCGCCCCGTTTAGAGCATGAGAGCCTGTCGGCCTGGAGTCGCGAGGGGGGAACTCTGGAGCTGGACACCGCCAACCTGCGTTGGGGCGCCCTGACGCTGGGGGCTGAAGGGTCATTGGGGCTTGATCAGAGCCTCCAGCCCGCCGGAACCCTCGTCGCCGAAGTGGAAGGCTTTGATGTCGCCGTCGACGAATTGGCGGCCGCCGGTTGGATCAAGCCCAAAAACGTCAAAACCACCAAGGCGGTTCTGGCAGGTCTGACTCAAAAGACCGAAGGGGGTGTGCCGTCAGACAACCCGATAGCGAAAATTCCCCTGTCTCTCCACGACCGATTCGTTCATGTCGGGCCTTTTCGTCTGATGCCGTTGCCACCAGTGGTTTGGCGATGACCGCCGGCTGGGTAAGGTCTGGAGTGGCGCCCGCCGTTAGGGCATAGTCACGAACCACACACTGTCGTAAACCACTTTAGGAGTAGGGCGCGATGCTGAAGGCAGGTTTATTGGCTCTTGGGTTCCTTACTGTGTGTCTGATGACGGGCGTGGTTCGTCCCGCCCAGGCGCAGATAGCCACTCCGACATCCGAAGTGTCGCCAGTTTGCGACCCTGATGTGAAGAAGTTCTGCCCAACAGTTCATCCCGGAGAGGGCAAACTAAGCGAATGCTTAAAGAAGAATCTTGATGCTCTGGCCCTGGACTGCAAGGTCAAAGTGGCTCAGGGTGTCTGTTGGAGCGATGTCGATAAGTTCTGTGCGACTGTCGAGCCAGGTCAAAATCATATTCATGACTGTTTACATACCAACAGCGTAATGCTTTCGGCCCAATGTCGGGTCTATTATCAATTCCGTATCAAGGATTGACGGACGGTGGATGATAAAGGCGGCAGGGCCGGGGGCTTGGGTTTGGTGATGTTTTCCGGTGGCTATGACCGGGTTCATTACGCCCTGGCCATGGCGGCGGCAGCGGCGGCGAGTGGGCGGCGTGTCTCGATTTTAATCACGGGCCGGGCGTTGCTGGCCCTGGGGGCCGAGTCTCAGTCCGAATCCGAATCGGGCCCCCCTTATGGTTGGCATGGCTTGGATGCCGCCGATGATGGCCGCTCTCCCGCCGATCGAGACGGTTGTTTAGCCAGTCGTGGCGTTGCCACCTTCGAGGAGCTGTTGGCCGCCTGTGTTGCGCTGGACGTTTCGGTCACAGTCTGCGAAATGGGGCTGCGGGCTCTCGATTGGCCAGCAACGACTCGGTTACGGAACGACGTTCCCACCACGCTTGGCGGGATCGTCGGCTTTCTTGCTGCCGTTGGCGACGGGGCACTGCTGTTCGTCTGATACCGGCGGCCCCGTATCGTTTTACGGGCGTTTCGGGGGCGGGCCGGATCTCCGCGCTCTCAGGGAGGACTTTTTTAACTACGCCGTCTTCAGGTCCATGGCATAACCGGCGGAACGGACGGTGCGGATCACGTCTTCGTCATTTTCATCATTGAGGGCCTTGCGCAGTCGGCGGATATGAACATCGACGGTGCGCAACTCAACGTAAACGTCATGGCCCCAGACCAGATCCAGCAATTGTTCGCGGGAAAACACCCGACCCGGATGCTGCATGAAATGGCGGAGCAGCCGGAATTCAGTGGGACCAAGATGGACATCCCGCCCATTGCGCCGGACCCGATGCCCGGCCAAGTCCATGACGATATCGCCAAAGCGCAAGACTTCTTCGCCCAGCGATGGGCTGGTGCGGCGCAATACGGCCCGGACCCGAGCGATCAATTCCGCCGGAGAGAAGGGTTTGACGATGTAGTCGTCGGCTCCTGAATTCAGGCCGCGCACACGATCTGCTTCTTCGCCTCTGGCCGTCAGCATGATGATCGGGATATCGCGGGATTTGGGGCTGCGGCGCAACTGCCGGCAGACTTCCAGGCCCGACATGAGCGGTAACATCCAGTCCAGCAGGATGAGATGCGGTGTCCGCTCGGCGGCCATCAATAGCGCCTCTTCGCCATTACCGGCGGTGGCTGTCTGGAAGCCTTCCCGCTCCAGGTTGTAGGCCAACATCTCGACGAGGCCGGGTTCGTCCTCGACGACCAATATCTGCGGCTTCAGCGCCGAACTCATGGCAACTCCTGGATCATGTGATATTCCGGGTATCCCGTTTTTCGGATCGCCGTTTTCTTTTCGTTCGATGGACCGGCGGGACGACTCTTCGTCCGAGACCTCCCGCCGGGCCTTGGATCAGGCCGGTTCATCGGCAGGGGCTGTCACCGGATCGGCGGGTGTTCCCCTGGACGGACCATCGTCTTCGGGGTTGATCACCGCAAAGCTTGTGGTATCCCCCTTGGGTCGGATCGCCTTGAGGGAATGACCGACCACCAGAAAGTGAATTGTCTCGGCAATGTTGGTGGCGTGATCGCCGATCCGCTCCAAATTCTTGGCAATAAACAACAGATGGGTACAAGGCGTTATATTCCGTGGGTCTTCCATCATGTAGGTCAAGACTTCCCGGAACAGGCTGGTATAAAGATCATCCAGTTCCTCGTCACGCCGCCAGACCGCAATTGCTTTAGTGACATCGCGGTCGATGAACGCATCCAACACCTCATTCATGATTTCCTGGACCATCCGGCCCATCCGGGGAATGCCCCCAGCAGGCCGAACCGGCGGCACCTGGGCCAACACCATGGCGCGCTTGGCGATGTTGGCGGCATAGTCGCCGATCCGCTCCAGATCAGCGCTGATCTTCAGCGCCGAGACAATCTCGCGCAGGTCTCCGCCCATGGGCTGGCGTAACGCCAGCATACGGATGGCTTCGGCGTCAATTTCCCGCTCATATTCGTCGAGACGCGCATCCGACTGAACGACGCTGGCCGCTAGAACGGCATCGCGCTTGGCCACCGCCCGCACCGCCGTCTCCACCTGGGCTTCGGCGACGCCTCCCATCTGGGTCAGGAGAGTGTTGAGGCGCCGCAGCTCTTCGGAAAAAGACCGAACGATATGTTCCCTGTTCATGAAATTCTGCCTTCCGATCAGCCGTAACGTCCAGTGATATAGCCTTGCGTCCGTTCATCCCGAGGATTGGTGAAGATCTCTTCGGTATCGTTGCACTCGACCATTTCGCCCAGATGGAAGAATGCGGTCTTTTGAGAGACCCGCGCCGCTTGCTGCATGTTGTGAGTCACGATGACGATGGTGTAGCTGGCCCTCAATTCGTCAATCAGCTCCTCGATGTGAGCCGTGGCGATGGGGTCTAGGGCCGAACAGGGCTCGTCCATCAGAATCACTTCGGGACTGACCGCGATGGCGCGGGCAATGCAAAGGCGCTGTTGCTGGCCGCCGGAAAGCCCGGTGCCTGGTTCTTTTAGCCGGTCTTTGACTTCGCCCCACAGGCCGGCCCGTTCCAGGGACGAGCGAACCACCTCGTCCATTTCCGGGCCGCGTTGGGCCAAGCCGTGAATGCGGGGGCCGTAGGCGATGTTGTCGTAGATCGACTTCGGGAACGGATTCGGCTTTTGAAACACCATGCCGACCCGCGCCCGAAGCTGGACCGTGTCAATCACCTTGGCGTAGATATCTTGACCATCGAGTTCAATCCGTCCCTCGATCCGGCAAATGTCGATGGTGTCATTCATCCGGTTGAGGCAACGGAGGAATGTCGACTTGCCGCAACCGCTGGGGCCAATCAAAGCGGTGACGCGATGGTCTTCGATGTCAAGATTGATGTCTTTCAGCGCCCGCTTGCTGCCGTAATAAACATTAACGTCGCGGGCTGTGATCTTATTGGTAACGTCGGGGGCGCTGCGGACCACCGGACTAGGCCGGCTAACCGTGGCTAACGTGATGCTATCCATATGCATTGTCCTACCACCGCCTCTCGAATTTCTTGCGCAGATAGACTGCAATGGCATTCATGATGATGAGAAATCCCAACAACAGCATGATGGCCGCCGAGGTGCGTTCAATCCACCCGCGCTCTGAACCATCGGACCACATGAAAATTTGAACCGGCAACACCGTTGCCGGGTCGGACAAGGTACCGGGAACGTCCACGACGAACGCCACCATGCCGATCAACAGGAGGGGAGCGGTTTCGCCAAGGGCTCGGGCCAGACCGAGAATGGTGCCGGTCAGAACGCCGGGCGCCGCCAGGGGCAGCACATGATGGATCACCACCTGAAGCGACGAGGCCCCGATACCCAGGGCGGCCTCGCGAATCGACGGCGGAACCGCTTTGAGAGCAGCCCGCGACGCGATGATGATCGTGGGCAAGGTCATCAGCGCCAGTACCACGCCCCCCACCAGGGCCGAAGACCGGGGCATGCCGAAAAAGTTAAGAAACATCGACAGTCCCAGCAGGCCGAACACGATGGACGGAACCGCCGCTAAGTTGTTGATGTTGACCTCGATGATGTCGGTCCAGCGGTTCCGGGGGGCGAATTCCTCCAGATAAACCGCCGCCGCAACCCCAACCGGCACCGATAGCCCCAACGTCACCAACATGGTCATGATCGAACCAATCACTGCGCCCCACATGCCGGCTTGCTCTGGCTGCCGGCTGTTGGATTGGGTCAACACGTCCATGCTGAAATGGGTTGCCAACAGACCCCGAGCGGTCAGTTGGTCGATCCAGGCGACCTGACGATCCGAAACCTTGCGCTTGTCTTCGGTCACAGTGCGCGGGATATGCCCTTTGATGAACTGGTCTGCCGTATCCGAAGCCAACAGGCTGACCTTTTGGCGGGTTCCGATGATTTCGGGGTGGGCCAGAACCATGTCGCGCAGCGCGTAGGCGGCGGCGGTGCTGACCAACTCCATTAACGCCCGACGTTCCTCGCGCCCGGTGGCATCGGGCAGTTCGGTCTGAAGCGCCTGTCGCACGAGGGCCGGATAATCCCCCACCGCCAGAACCGCCGGATCCCGGCTGCCCGACGGCGAGATGGCGTCTGGGTCGAATGTGACATCAATATCGAACCGGCTTTGCCAGAATGCGCTGTAGCCGTTCAGTGTGATTGTGCTCAACAGAACGACCAGCATCACCGCCGCAAAGGCGATAGAGGCGATGCCGGCAATCTGGAAGCGGCGTTCCGCTCGGTAGCGTTGCCGCAATCGAGCTTCGAAAGCCTCGGATTTATAGGCCGAGCGCCTCAAAACGGTGTCTTGGGCGATATCAGTCATATTTCTCTCGGTATTTGCGCACCACCCGGAGGGCGATGACGTTGAGTATCAGCGTCACGATGAACAGGACGAGCCCAAGTCCAAACACCGACAAGGTTTTCGGACTGTCGAACTCCTGGTCGCCCCGGATCGTGGAGGCGATTTGGACCGTGACTGTGGTGACTGCCGCCAGTGGGTTGGCGGTCAGGTTGGCGGCCAGGCCCGCCGCCATTGCGACGATCATGGTTTCGCCGATGGCGCGGCTGACGGCGAGCATCACCGCCCCAACAATGCCAGGCAAAGCCGCAGGCAGCACGATTTCGCGGATGGTTTCGGAACGGGTGGCGCCCAATCCGTAAGAACCATCGCGGAGGGACTGCGGAACGGCGTTGATGACATCGTCCGACAGCGAACTGACGAACGGGATAATCATCACACCCATCACGGCGCCCGCCGCCAGTGCCGATTGGGAACTCACGTCAAGCCCCAGGGCGTTGCCAGCATCTCGGATTGCTGGGGCCATGGTCAAGGCAGCAAAGAAGCCGTAGACCACCGTGGGAATACCGGCCAAAATCTCCAGAACCGGCTTCGCCACCGCCCGCACCGCCGGAGCGGCATATTCCGACATATAGACCGCCGCCATCAAACCGACGGGAACCGCAACCACCATGGCGATGCTGGTGATGAGCAGCGTGCCGGTGAAAAGCGGGACCGCTCCGAACGATCCTTTCACATCCCCGGAAAAGGCCGTTTGCGGGTTCCAGTGCAAGCCGAACAGAAAGTCGGTGAGCGGAACCTTGGTGAAAAACTGGATCGCCTCGAACAGCAGGGAGAGGACGATGCCCACCGTGGTCAAGATGGCCACCAGAGAGCACAGGATCAGTAGCACATTGAGAGTGGCTTCAACCCGATTCCGGGCCCGCAGTGCCGGGTGAATCCGTCGTTGGGCCAGGGTTAACCCTGCCACCGCCAGTGCCGCCCCCAAGGCCAGGAGGCAATTTTCGGCGATCGCGTGGAACCCGTTGTAGAGGCGAGCGGCATCGGCAATCGCCGGGTCGGGGTCGCGTCCGGTGCTGACTCCCGCCGCGAGGTTTAGAATGTCGGTTTGGAGCAGGGTCAGGGCTTGGGCGTCCTGAGGGACCAGTGCCTCGGGCAACTGGTTCAGAACCAGGGACATGATGACTTGTCCCTCACAGCTCACCCATCCGGCCAATAAAATCAGGGCCGGCACCCCCGCCCACAAGGCCACATAGAAGCCGTGATACGGGGGGACGGAATGCAAGGTCGATAGACGTCCGGCAGCGACAGTCACCGCTCGGCCACGACCGACAAAGTAACCGACCACCGACAAAGCCGCAATAACCGTCAGGAGGAGAGTGGTCTGCATGGGTTAGCCATGGTTTTTGATGAAAAAAGATCGGAGGGCAGCCGCCCTCCGATCCGTTAAACCGTGCTTTACTTCAACAGAGCCGCCGCTGCTGCCTGTTGCTTCTTCAACTCTGCCGCCGGCAGTGGGATTAATCCCTTGTCAATCAAATAACCATCGGCGCCCGCAGCTTTGGTGCTGACGAATTCGTTGACATATTCGGCCATGCCAGGAATGGTTTTGACATGGGCGTTCTTGACATAGAAGAACAAAGGCCGTGCCAGCGGGTATTTCTTGGACGCGATATTTTCGAAGCTAGCCGGGATGCCGTTGATGGTCAACGGGTGAACCTTGTCCTTGTTCTGATCAACGAACGAGAAGCCGAACACGCCAACCGCCGTCGGGCTGGCCGCCAGCTTGCCGACCACCAGGGCGTAATCTTCGGACACATCAACCCACGCACCGTCTTCACGGATGGTCTGACAGGCCGCCGCCTTGGCCTCTCCCTGCAAGGCTGCGATCTCTGGGAAGCTTTTACAGCCGTCGTCCATTGCCAACTCGTTGAAGGCGTCGCGGGTGCCATGCACTTTGGCCGGCCCGTAGACTTCGATATCGGTGTTGGGAAGCGATTTGTCCACCTCGCTCCATTTGGTGTAGGGGTTCGGCACCAGCTTGCCGTCAACCGGCACTTGGGCGGCCAGGGCCAACCACAACTCCTTGGTGGTCAACGGGAAGGGCTGGGTCTTGGCATTGACCGACACCGTGATGCCGTCATAGCCGATGGTGAATTCGGTGATATCGGTTACGCCATTCTTGGCGCAGGTTTCCCGCTCGCTGTCCTTGATGGGCCGCGACGCATTGGAGATATCTGGATATTGCGGGCCGACGCCGACGCAGAAGGCTTTGAACCCGCCGCCGGTGCCCACCGATTCGACCACCGGAGTCTTGAACTTGCCGAGTTTACCGAAGTTTTCCGCCACCACGGTCGAAAACGGAAATACCGTCGATGAACCGACGATCCGAATTTGGTCGCGCGATTCGGCGTTCGCCGGACCGGCAGCCAACGTGATGCCCGTTGCGACCGCGACGGTCGCCAGGAGGACTTGTTTGGTGAACACGAGGAGGAGTCCTTTCGGTGGTTTTATCGGAGCTGCAAACGCCTTTAAGCCGCCCTGACGGGACAGGAACCGGCGATCTCCGATTCTCTGGAGCTGGCAGGACGTTACCGATGCACCGCGATGGTTATACGACGGGGCGGTGACAGTTTTGTGACTCTCGGGGCTGCGCGGCATTTTCAGAAAGGCTCTGGGCGTTGGCGGGTTTTGTTCGCTGAAATGAAATGGGGGGAGCGGCAAACTGTCACGGGGTGACTCCGGCGCGCAGTCCCATCTCTAAGAAGGGGGCGTGGTTCGCCGGTCACCGTCGGCTTGTTGCTTTGGCGGTGCGACGGATCGAGCCGAATCCCTCGGGGGGAACGCTCGGCGATACGACGGGCCGGCCTATTTCATTAAGGCGCTGGGCGGTCGTCGCCGTTTCGTGTCGGAACCGTCCGGGATCATGATTGGTAAGACGCGAGGGAGAACAGCCATGCCACATCGCCAAATTCAGGAAGTTCTCAGAAATCAACGCCTGCTGCATCTGGGGCCGACCGTCAGCGTTCGCGAAGCGGCTCGAGAGATGTCGGCTCGCCATGTCGCAGCGGTCCTGATCACCGGGCAGGATGATCGTCTGGAGGGGATTTTTACCGAGCGTGATTTGTTGGATCGGGTGGTTGTTCCCGGTCTTAATCCAGACGAAACCCCCTTGAGTAAAGTGATGACACTCGCTCCGGCGACAATTTCTTCAGAGCAGACCGTTCGCGAAGCCCTGGAGACTATGGATGCGAAGGGAATTCGGCATTTGCCGGTGGCAGCGGAGGGGCGTGTTGTGGGGGTGGTGTCCATGCGCGATTTCGTGGGTAACGAGGTGGCGGTTCTGGATAGCCTGCACGAGATGGAATCTCAGTACGCCGAACACATGCGGTGAAGATTTTACCCCGATGGTGCCGATGCCCATTTGGGGGTGTTTGTTTGACCCCGTCTGTTCGGGGGTGCCTGTCCCGTCGGATCGTTATCGCAGGGTTGTTTGTCGCTCGCGGTAGGTTATAGTTGGGTGACTACCCTGGCTGGGCGGGACGGGCACCATGGCGAAACAACCGGTAGTGAAAAACGCCGAAGGCAAGGCTGGCGGCGCGGCGGATTCAGAAGTCCGGAGCGACGGCTTTGGTCGTCGGGGAGGCAAGAAAGCCGCCAAAGGAGCCAAAAACGCCCGAGGGCGTGACGTTCAGGGCGGCCTTGACTCTGGAGAGCCCGTTGACTCCGGGGTGGGGGACGTCGACGCCTATCTGGACCTGCGAGTCACTATCGAGCAAATGACGGCGGCTTTGGCCCAGGCCAAGGACGAGGCTGTTCAGGCCAAAAACGAAGCCGCAGCGGCGGCGGTCGAGCGTGACGATCGGATTGCTGCGCTGGAGGCGGCGCTGGCTCGTCGGTCTGTTGCTCTCGAGGCGTCGGCGATCGCTCCCGTCGGTGAAGCGGCGCCGGAATCGGTGCCGGAGGCCGGCGTTCAAGACGTCGACGCCTATCTGGATTTGCGGGCCACCATCGAGCAACTGACGGCGGCCTTGGCCCAGGCCAACGATGAGGCCGTTCAGGCCGGGGAGGCTCTCTCCGATCGTGATCGGCAGGTGGTGGCGCTTGAGGCCGCTTTATCCGACCGTGACCGGCGCGTCTCGAGCCTGGACTCCGTGTTGGCCGAACGCAACCTCCAGATTGGCGCGCTTGAGGCGAATCTCGGTGAGCGCGACTTGCGGGTTCTGGCGCTGGATGCCGTGCTGGCCGAGCGGGATCGGCAGGCTCGGGACGGAGAAGCCGCCCTGGTTGAGCGGGATCGTCGGATTCAAGAGTTAGATGCCGTGGTCGCGGAACGAGATCGGCAAGCGGAGGTCTCGCAAGCCGCCCTGGTTGAGCGGGACCGTCGGATTCAAGAGTTAGATGCCGTGGTCGCGGAACGAGATCGGCAAGCGGAGGTCTCGCAAGCGGCCCTGGTTGAGCGGGATCGTCGGATTCAAGAGTTGGATGCCGTTGTTGCCGAACAGGATCGGCAAGCGCATCTGTCGGAAGCGGCTTTGGCGGAACGGGATCGCCACGCTTTGGGGCTGGATGCGGTCTTGGCCGAGCGGGATTGCCGGATTGGTGCGCTGGAAGCGGCCTTGGCCGAACGGGATAACCGGGTTTCGGCGTTGGATGCTGATCTTGCGGCCCGCGCCCAGCGGGTCGGTGAGCTGGAACGAGCCTTGGCCGAGCGAGACAGCCGGGTTTTGGTGCTGGACGCCGATCTTGCGGCTCGCGCCCAGCGGGTTGGCGAGCTGGAAGCGGCCTTGGCCGAACGGGATAACCGGGTTTTGGTGCTGGACGCCGATCTTGCGGCTCGCGCCCAGCGGGTTGGCGAGCTGGAAACGGCCTTGGTCGAGCGGGATCGCCGAGTTTTGGCGCTGAATGCCGAGTTGGCGACGCGCGACCGTTTGGCCGGCGAGCTGGAACTGGCTTTGGCCGAACGAGATCGCCGGGCTGCCGAATTCCAAGCTCTGCTCGATGAGCTTGGCGAACGGGTCAAAACCGCCCAGGCCGAGTTGGATGCCGTGAATGGTCGGATCGCCGACCTTGATGGCGCTTTGACGCAGACCCTCGAACGGCAGCAGGCCTTTGATGCTGACCTGGAGGAGACCCGACGCGGAGTCATTCGGGCCGGCGAGATACTGGCCGAACGCGAAGCCGAATTGATCCGGCTTCGCGCCGAGATTGCTCGCCGTGGTCCGCCCGGTACGCCGGTTGCGGTGCGGGTCGCCTTGACCGAATTGTTTCAAGTGGCTGGCGAACGTCGTCGGCAACGGCTGGCCGCCACTCAGCCTTGGCGTTTGCCTCCCCAACGAAGGGGATAGCTTCTCATCGCGTCGGATATCGCTTCATCCGAAGCGGGGGCGGTTCTGGTTTTCAGCCCCCGGTCTTTGGAGGGCCTCTTTAGTTTGTCTTCGGAATCGGCGATGGATATGGCATAGTGTGGCGGCGCACCATAGAATAAGCGTGTCTGGGTGGGTGTGGTGCCGAAGGGTGATGGCCGCAGCGTGAGGCGATCGCGGCGTCGGAATTGAGTGTGGATTGCGGGCGCCGACGGACACGGTGGTTGTTGTGCGGTGGTTCACGAAGGCGTGTGGTTCACGAGGGAGTTACGGTCGGATGGAGTTGCCGGTGCGTTCAGGTCTCTATGATCCCAGGAATGAGCATGACGCCTGCGGGGTCGGTTTCGTCGCCCACATCAAGGGCATCAAGAGTCATCGGATCGTCTCCCAGGGCCTGGAAATCCTGCTGAATCTGGACCATCGGGGCGCCGTCGGCGCCGATCCGCTGGCCAGTGACGGTGCCGGTATCCTGATCCAGCTTCCCGATGCCTTTTTGCGGGCAGAGATGGCGAATGTCGGGGTCACGTTGCCGCCGGCGGGTGAATATGGCGTCGGCATGGTCTTCCTGCCGCGATCCCCGCATGGTCGGGCTGTGTGCCAGGAATGGGTTGAACAGTACATTGCCGAAGAAGGCCAGACCGTGCTTGGTTGGCGCGATGTGCCGGTCGACAGCTCCGGGCTGGGCGAAAGCGTCAAGGCCGTAGAGCCGGTGATCCGCCAGGTCTTCATAGGTCGTGGCCCGGATACCCCGGATTCCGACACGTTCGAGCGTAAATTATTTGTCATCCGTAAGATGACAGGCAATCGGGTTCTGGCGACCCCATCAAGTGCGGTCGAGGGTATTCGGGATTTCTACATCCCGTCGATGTCGTCGCGCACTGTGGTCTACAAAGGGATGCTGATGGCCGGCCAGGTCGGTCAGTATTACTTGGACCTTCAAGATTCCCGGCTGGTTTCGGCGCTGGCGCTGGTCCATCAACGGTTTTCCACCAACACCTTCCCATCTTGGCGGTTGGCCCATCCTTACCGAATGATTTGCCACAACGGCGAAATCAATACGGTTCGGGGCAATGTCAACTGGATGGCCGCGCGTAAACACGCCATGTCGTCGGGGCTGCTGGCCGACGATCTGGCCAAGCTGTGGCCGTTGATCCCCGAAGGGCAGTCCGACACCGCGTGCTTTGATAACGCCTTGGAATTGCTGGTGGCTGCCGGTTATTCCATGGTTCACGCGATGATGATGCTGATTCCCGAAGCCTGGGCCGGCAACCCGCTGATGGATGACGATCGTCGCGCCTTTTACGAGTATCACGCGGCCCTGATGGAGCCGTGGGATGGGCCGGCGGCGATTGCGTTCACCGATGGTCGGCAGATCGGTGCGACCTTGGATCGTAACGGTCTGCGTCCGGCCCGCTATCTGGTCACCGACGACGATCTGGTGGTGATGGGCTCGGAAACCGGCGTGCTGCCGATTCCGGAAGAGCGGGTGGTCAAGCGGTGGCGCCTGCAACCAGGCAAGATGTTCCTGGTCGATATGCAGGAAGGCCGGATCATTGACGATGCCGAGTTGAAGGCCGGGCTGGCCACCGCCAAGCCCTATCGCGATTGGCTGAAGCAGTCCGAGTTTTTGCTGGAGGAATTGCCGTCCCGTCCGATGGTGGTGACGGCGACCCGGCTTCAGGCGGCATCGCTGCTCGATCGGCAGCAGGCGTTCGGCTACACCCAGGAAGACGTGGCCACCATCCTGGATGTCATGGGTACCAACGGCGAAGAGCCGATCGGGTCCATGGGCACCGACACGCCGCTGTCGGTTCTGTCTCAGCGGCCTAAGTCGTTGTACAGCTACTTCAAACAGTGTTTCGCCCAGGTCACCAACCCGCCGATCGACCCGATCCGCGAAGAGTTGGTGATGTCGCTGGTGACACTGATCGGGCCGCGACCGAATTTGCTGGCGGTGGATCGGACGGAGATCAATTGGCGGCTGAAGGCGTTGCAGCCGATTTTGACCGACGATGATCTGGCCAAAATCCGCAACATCGCCGAGCATGTTCAGGCGTTTGATACCTGCACCCTGGATATCACGTATCCTGCGGTTGATGAGGCGGCGGGGATGGGGCCGGCACTGGAGCGGCTCTGCCAGCAGGCGGTGGAAGCCGTCCGGGGGGGCCAAAACATCCTGGTTCTGTCCGATCGGATGGTGGCTGCCGAACGGATCGCGATTCCGGCTCTGCTGGCCACGGCAGCGGTTCATCATCATCTGATCCGCGAGGGGCTGCGGACGTCCACCGGGTTGGTGGTGGAAACCGGCGAGGCTCGGGAGGTCCATCACTTTGCGCTGCTGGCTGGTTTTGGAGCCGAGGCGATCAATCCCTATCTGGCGTTCGAGACTCTGCTTGACCGCCAGCCGCGCTTGGGCGTGGAGGTTGGGGCACTCAAGAAAAACTTCATCAAGGCGGTGGGCAAGGGGTTGCTCAAGGTGATGTCCAAGATGGGCATTTCCACCTATCAATCCTATTGCGGCGCTCAGATTTTCGACGCCATCGGCTTGGCAACCGCTTTTGTCGACCGTTATTTCACCGGGACGGCCTCCACCGTCGAAGGCATTGGCTTGGCCGAGGTGGCCGAAGAAACGGTGCGTCGTCACCGTCTGGCGTTCGGCAATGCGCCGATCTATCGTCATGCCCTGGATGTCGGCGGTCAGTATGGGTACCGGCTGCGCGGCGAAGACCATGTTTGGACGCCCGAGACCATCTCGGCTCTTCAGCATGCGGTGCGCGGCAATCAGGCCGAGAGCTATCAGGCTTTCGCGCGGGCGGTGAATGATCAGAGCGAGCGGTTGCTGTTGCTGCGGGGGCTGTTCTCGTTGAGCCCGGCAGGGGAGCCGGTGCCGTTGGACGAGGTGGAATCCGCCGCCGAAATCGTCAAGCGTTTTGCCACCGGGGCCATGTCGTTCGGCTCGATTTCCCGCGAAGCCCACGCAAATCTGGCCATCGCCATGAACCGGATCGGCGCCAAGTCGAATACCGGCGAAGGTGGCGAGGAACCGGAACGCTTTGTTCCGATGCCGAATGGAGACTCGGCACGGTCGGCCATCAAACAGGTGGCATCGGGGCGCTTTGGCGTCACCGCCGAGTATCTGGTTAATGCCGATGACATCCAGATTAAGATGGCCCAGGGTGCCAAACCCGGCGAAGGCGGCCAGTTGCCGGGCCATAAGGTGGCGGCGCCCATCGCCAGGGTCCGTCACTCGACGCCCGGCGTGACTCTGATCTCGCCGCCGCCGCACCATGACATTTATTCCATCGAGGACTTGGCCCAGCTGATTCACGACCTGAAAAACGTCAATCCGCAGGCCCGGATCAGCGTCAAGCTGGTCTCGGAAGTCGGCGTTGGGACCATCGCGGCGGGCGTGGCCAAGGCCAAGGCCGATCATGTCACCATCGCCGGTTTCGAAGGCGGCACCGGGGCCAGTCCGCTGAGTTCGATCACCCATGCCGGTTCGCCCTGGGAAATCGGGTTGGCCGAAACCCATCAAACCCTGGTGCGCAATCGGTTGAGAGGCCGGATCGCGGTTCAGGTCGATGGCGGCTTGCGCACAGGTCGGGATGTGGTGATCGGGGCGTTGTTGGGGGCCGATGAGTTTGGTTTCGCCACCGCGCCGTTGATCGCCTCAGGCTGTATCATGATGCGCAAATGCCATCTCAACACCTGTCCGGTGGGGATCGCCACTCAGAATCCCGAGTTGCGGCGCCGCTTCGCCGGCACGCCCGAGCATGTCATCAATTACTTCTTCTTTGTCGCCGAAGAGGTTCGGCAGTTGATGGCTGAACTGGGCTTCCGGCGCTTTGAAGAGATGGTTGGTCGGAGTGACCGCATTGACATGCGCCGTGCCCTTGACCATTGGAAGGCACGGGGGCTCGATTATACCCGCATGCTGTACCGGCCCGAAGTGGGGCCGGGGGTGGCCATTCACCACCTGGAGCAGCAAGATCACGGTTTGGATCGGGCGCTTGACCAACGCCTGATTGCCGAGGCCCGGCCCGCTCTGGATCACGGCAAGCCAGTGCAGATCGAGACCGAGGTGCGTAACGTTAACCGCACGGTTGGCGCCATGCTGTCAGGCGAAGTTGCCCGGCGCTACGGTCATGCCGGCCTGCCTGAAGACACCATTTCGATCAAGGCCACTGGGACCGGCGGTCAGAGCTTCGGCGCCTTTCTCGCTCGGGGGGTTAGCATCGAGTTGAAGGGCACCGCCAACGACTATGTCGGCAAGGGATTGAGCGGTGGCCGAATCGCCATCCGTTTCCCCAACGCGCGGTTGGAGCCGTTGGAAAATATTCTGATCGGCAACACCGTGCTGTACGGCGCGATCAGTGGGGAGTGCTACTTCAGCGGTGTTGCTGGTGAACGCTTCGCGGTGCGTAACTCCGGTGCGCTGGCGGTGGTCGAAGGCGTGGGTGACCATGGCTGCGAATACATGACCGGCGGCGTGGTGGTGGTGTTGGGCGGCACAGGCCGGAACTTCGCGGCGGGGATGAGTGGCGGTATCGCCTACATTCTTGACGAGCGTGGTGATTTCAAACGACGATGCAACATGGCAATGGTCGAGTTGGAGACCATTTCCGACCAGTCGGCCCCGTGGGACGGAGCCGATGGTGGGGCTATGGCCCAGTTGATGGCCGATCCGACCCAGCATGACGCGGCCCGACTGCGGGTGCTGATCGAGCGCCATTTGCACTACACCAACAGCGCCCGCGCCAAGGATATCCTGGCGCATTGGACCGACTACTTGCCAAAGTTCGTGAAGATCATGCCCACCGATTATCGCCGTGCTCTTAAGGAGTTGCAGGCCCAACCGGCAGCAGCATCCGTCGCCGCTCCGGCCCTTCGGTCGGACATTCGTGGGGAGACCGCTCATGGGTAAGCCCACGGGGTTCCTGGAGTTTCGGCGCCGCAATCGCGAGTCGTTGCCCGTTGCCGATCGGATCGAGGATTATCGCGAATTCATTCTGCCCCTGTCCGAGCCGGTGGTGCGCGAGCAGGGAGCCCGCTGCATGGCCTGCGGCATTCCGTTTTGTCACATGGGCTGTCCGGTCAACAATCTGATCCCGGACTGGAATGATCTGGTGTATCGGGGCCAGTGGCGCGAAGCGCTGCTGACTCTGCATTCCACCAACAATTTCCCGGAGTTCACGGGCCGTATCTGCCCCGCTCCCTGCGAGGCCGCCTGCACCCTGAACATCAATGATGACGCGGTGGGGATCAAAACCATCGAGTGCGCGATCGTTGATCGGGGCTGGGAAGAGGGCTGGATTCAACCCGAACCCGCCGCCCAGCCTACTGGCAAGCGGGTGGCGGTGGTTGGCTCGGGGCCAGCCGGGTTGGCCGCCGCTCAACAATTGGCGCGGGCCGGTCATGCCGTGACCGTGTTCGAAAAGGCCGATCGGGTGGGTGGGCTGCTGCGCTACGGCATTCCCGACTTTAAGCTGGAAAAGCCGTTGATTGACCGTCGGGTCGAGCAGATGACGGCGGAAGGAGTGGAATTCCGCACCGGCTGTCATGTCGGCGTGACTCTGCCGGGTAGCGACCTGCTGTCGGGTTTTGATGCCGTGGTGTTGGCGGCGGGGTCCGAGCATCCGCGTGATTTGCCGGTTCCCGGTCGGGAGTTGGCGGGCGTTCACTTTGCCATGGACTTCTTGGTCCAGCAAAACCGCCGCAATGCCGGTGCGGCTATGGGTGGGGAGCAAAAGATCAGCGCCCGGCGCAAGCATGTGGTGGTGATCGGCGGTGGTGATACCGGCTCTGACTGTATTGGCACCTCAATTCGTCAGAGCGCCTTGTCGGTGACCCAGCTCGAGATCATGCCTCGGCCTCCTGAAAAGGAAAATGGGCTGCTGACTTGGCCGCATTGGCCCAACAAGCTGCGGACCTCGTCCTCCCATGAGGAAGGGTGTCAACGCGATTGGAGCGTTGCAACCAAACGCTTCTCGGATGATGGTGCCGGAGCGGTTCGGACTCTGCACGGGGTTCGGTTGGACTGGCAAGCCGGCCCCGATGGTCGTCCCCGGATGACCGAGGTTCCCGGCAGCGCGTTCGAATTGCGCGCTGATTTGGTGTTGCTGGCCATGGGCTTTGTGCATCCGGTGCGCCAAGGCTTGCTTGAGGCGTTGGGGGTCACGCTGACAGCCCAGGGGAATGTTGCGGCCAACACCGAAACCTATCGGACTTCGGTGGATAAGGTGTTCGCGGCGGGTGACGTGCGGCGGGGCCAGTCTTTGGTGGTTTGGGCGATTCGCGAAGGCCGGCAGGCTGCTCGTGCCGTGGATGAGTATTTGATGGGCAGTTCTGACCTGCCGCGATGACAGAAGGGCTCTACGCCCCATGAGCGCTCAGGTCGATTGAGCTTTTCGTGGGCTTTGTCTACACCCGCAAAGGGCCGGTCGGCCCTTTGCGGTCTTGACGTTTTCTCTATAATGTCTTTGAGGTCAAGGAGGCTGTGCCTCCTTGCGGGTGCAGGGCGGAGCCCTGCGAAAGCCAGAGGAACGGCCTTATCCTAGCGTCCATGGGGGTGGTGCCGACGGTCTTTACTCAGGGCTCGCGTCGATGGACTCTTCTTCGTCTGCTGCGCCGGCAGTCCCGGCCATTACCGAATTCGACGACGATTACGCCTTTCTGTCGAATTTCGCGCCGAGTCCGTTGTTGTGGGAAGGACTCGCCTATCCCACCGTCGAGCATGCCTTTCAGGCCGCGAAGACTCTGGATCTGGAGAGCCGTCGTCGGATCGCCGCCCTCCCGCACCCTGCCGACGCCAAAGCGAACGGACGGCGCTTGGTTTTGCGCCCGGATTGGGAAGTGGCCAAGACCGATATTATGGCTGCCCTACTGACTCTGAAATTCGCTGATCCTGGACTGAGGGAACAGCTTTTGGCGACTGGAACCGCCGAATTGATCGAGGGCAACCATTGGTTCGATCGGATCTGGGGGCAATGTCCGCTTGGCGTTGGTGAAAACCGCCTGGGCCGTCTGTTGATGGCCGAGCGAGAGCGCCTTTCGCGGGCTTCGCTCGCCCCCGCAAAGGGCCCATCGGCCCTTTGATACCGGCGAGCTATAACAATGACACACTGCCGGTATCGGGCCGCGACGACGGCCCCGCGCGCCCATGCGCGCGAAGCCAAGGGCGCGGATGCGCCCGCCCGGCGTCTGAGGGCAGCCTTGATGAGTCACCATCAAGGCTCGATGGTATGAGTGAACTGTTGACGGCGATGACCGACGCGGTTTAACTGCGCATTGCGCTCTTGGAAGTGTTTCCTTCGCGCCTTTCGTTTGTTCTTGCCTCGGTTGTCTCCCATGGATCAGTTCGATGCCGCTTTAAAACGCCTCGACCGGGCCGTCGACCGGCTGGAGGCCGCGCTGGATCAGCGCGAACAGCGTTCGGAGAAGGAGGGCGCCGGGCTGGTCCAGGCGCTGCAAGCGGCTCGCGCCGATCAGGCGCACACCCAGGCTGTGGCCGATGGGGTGGCGTCTCGGCTCGATGGAGCGATTGAGCAGCTCAATTCGGTTCTGGAGCGGTAATCACCATGCCTCTCGTCGATATCTATCTCAGCGGTCGCAAATACACCGTCTCGTGCGAGGCCGGCCACGAGCCCCGGCTGCGCGAGCTGGCCGACCATGTGGGCGGTCGTCTACGGGAGCTGAATGACAGCGGCGTCACCGGCAGCGATGCTCATATGCTGGTGTTGGCCTGTCTGGTGATTACCGATCAGCTCTTTGATGCCGTTGAGGGAGCCGATCGGCCTCGGTTGCTGACCACCGCAGCCCAGAGAGACGCGGCCCAAAGGGAGGCCGTTCAAAGGGAAGCGGCCCAGAAAGAGGCCGCCCAGAAAGACGTAGAACGAGCGACCGCCGTTGATAATGTCACGCGTCGCATCGAAGACCTTGCGGCACGGCTGGAACAGGCGTAGGCTTCTGCGTTGGGAAGAGGCTGTCCGGTGCGTCAGGCATTTCATCCCCGGGGCCGATAATCACACCTCTCGGGAGCTGTCTCTGTCGGAGCCCTTGGTTCCGGTACATGGCGCCCACCTGCAAACGCAGGTCGCGGAGGATCATCAATGCCAACGGCCAGGGCGGCTTCTTCCTTTTCCCTCGAAAGCCCTTTCGTCGACCAAGAATGTGGCGCCCCTGATATCAAGGCGGCGTTGCGTTGCTGCGCCCGCCGTCGGCGGCGCGTGCTTTGGGATCAGGGCGGCGAGCAGGCCGCGCGGGCGATGGTGACGGTGGTCGCCAAGGCTGGTGTCTTGCAGAGGGTGCCTGATGGCCGTGGTGGTGGTGCGGTCGTGGCCGGTTACTGGCCGATTGGTGCCGAGTTGGATTGCCGGCCCTTGTTGCAGGGGCTTGGCGCGGCGGGGTGGGGTTGCGCCTTGCCCGTGATCGACGGCGTTTCGGCGTCTTTGCGCTTTCGGCGGTGGCGAGTCGGCGAGTCGTTGGTGGCTGGCCGTCATGGCGTCCAGGAGCCGCTGGCTGGATCCCCGGAAGTGACGCCCGCCGTGATTCTGGTGCCAATGCTGGCCTTTGATCGGGCTGGCCATCGGTTGGGACAGGGCGGCGGCTATTATGATCGGACGCTGGAGCGGTTGCGGTCGCACGGCTCGGTGTTGGCGGTGGGGCTGGCCTTTGCCGGTCAGGAGCAGGCTGCCGTTCCGGTGGAGCCCCATGACCAACCACTCGACTGGATTGTGACCGAAACCGAAGCCCATCGGATTCGGCCTGGTTGAGTCGGCATCGCGTTGCGGCTCTCATGGGTTTGTCTTTATCATTTTTGTCCTGGGGCCGGATGATCCGCCCCTCTAACGTTGAGGGCCGGCATGCGGCTGCTTTTTCTAGGCGATGTGATGGGTCGAAGTGGTCGGGAAGCGGTCTTGCGCCATCTAGGCTGGCTGCGGGAGCAGTTGACTCCCGATGTTATCATCGTTAATGGCGAGAACGCGGCAGGGGGCTACGGGATTACCGTCAAGATCGCCGCTGAATTCTATGAAGCCGGCGTCGATGGCGTGACCACTGGCAATCACGTTTGGGACCAGCGCGAGCTGATTGCCGCCATTGATCGGGATCCTCGCTTGCTGCGTCCGCTGAACTATCCCGAAGGGACACCGGGCCGAGGCGCTACGTTGTTGACGACTCGGAATGGGCGCAGGGTTCTGGTGGTCTGCCTGATGGCGCGGTTGTTTATGGAAAATCTGGATAATCCCTTCGTCGCCATGGATCGCCTGTTGCGCCAACACCGCCTGGGTGCCGGCGGCGTCGATGCCATTTTGGTCGATTTCCACGGCGAAGCGACCAGTGAAAAGATGGCCATGGGGCATCATCTGGATGGTCGGGTTTCAGCGGTGATCGGCAGTCACAGCCACATCCCTACCGCCGACGCCATGGTTTTGGCCGGCGGGACCGCTTATCAGAGCGATGCCGGCATGTGCGGCGATTATGACAGCGTCATTGGCATGCGTAAGGAATTATCGGTGGCTCGTTTTGTCCGGCAACTGCCAACCGAGCGGCTGACCCCGGCTGAGGGCGAGGCCACGCTGTGCGGTGCGTTGGTCGAGACCGACGACCGGACGGGGCTGGCCCGCTGGATCGAGCCTGTGCGGCTGGGAGGGCGACTGAGTCGCCAGATTCCTGATCTGTCGGTGTTGGCGGGGCGCTAAAAACTCGAATCGGTCTGGCTTGGGCCGCTGTGGCTCTGCGCGCCCACCTATGGGGCGAAGCTTCCCACGGGACGAAGCTTCCTGAGAAAACAGACAAGCCCCACGGATGAAGACCATCCGTGGGGCTTGAGTTCAGGATGCCACTCTTAGCGCGAGTAGTATTCGACCACCAGATTCGGCTCCATCTGGACCGGATAGGGGACATCGGCTAGGGCCGGGGCGCGCACAAAGGTGCCTTTGAGCTGCTGCCGGTCGACGGTCAGGTAGTCGGGGACATCGCGCTCGCCGGAAGAAACGGCTTCCAAGATTACGCCGATCTTCTTGGCCTTTTGGCGGACTTCAATGGTGTCGCCGTCACGGACCTGGAAGGACGGGATGTTGACTCGACGACCATTGACCAAAATATGGCCGTGATTGACGAACTGGCGCGCTGCAAACGGGGTCGGTGCGAACTTCATCCGGTAGACCACGGCGTCAAGTCGGCGCTCTAGCAATTGGATCAGGTTCTCGCCGGTATCACCCCGCCGCCGCACCGCTTCGGCATACAGCCGTCGGAATTGGCGCTCGCCGATGTTGCCGTAATACCCCTTGAGCTTCTGCTTGGCCATCAATTGCAAGCCGAAATCGGACGGCTTCTTGCGGCGCTGGCCATGCTGGCCGGGGCCATAGGCGCGGCGATTGATCGGGCTCTTGGGGCGGCCCCACAAATTGACGTTGAGGCGGCGATCGATTTTATACTTGGATTCTTGACGCTTGCTCATGATCGGTAACGGCCCTTTAGAGTAGGGTTGGTTTTGTCCCGATAGGTCGATCCGCCAAAGCGCGGCGACGGGGCATGCGAC
This sequence comes from uncultured Rhodospirillales bacterium, assembly GCA_903920145.1. Taxonomy (GTDB): domain Bacteria; phylum Pseudomonadota; class Alphaproteobacteria; order Azospirillales; family Azospirillaceae; genus BOG-933. The sequence continues at coordinate 11,507 of CAIXKV010000075.1, read as the reverse complement.
ACATCGACATGCCCACATTCTCGGGATGAGGCGCGCACTATACGCACGCCCCGCCGAGAGTCAAACCCGGCGGTTGAATCCCGGCGTTTTTGTTGGAGACGATCCGCCGCCGGGGCGGTGATGCTACAGGCTTGTTGGAACGTCGCGCTTGCGGCTCAGGGTGGTGTCGAGGCGGATATAGAGCCGGTTGGTCTCTTCGAAACTCAGGCGCATCCGGCTGGGGGGCCGGATTTCCCGGAAGAAAATCGCGATGGCGCTGTTCAGGGATGAGATGCAGTAGCCGAGAACGTAGTAGACTTGGCGGGCCGAGCGCAGAAAGTTGGTCAACTCGCTCGGGTTTCCGTCGATGAAGGATTCAAAGCAGTTTTCATAGCGGGTCAAAATAGTCCGCATATCGGCAACGTTCTGATTGATCAAACTGATAATTTTAACATTAAACATCTGAAGTTGTGGCATATACATTTTATTCATGGTGGCATCGACAGGAACTGAATCCTTCGACTTCATCCAAGCCAAAACCTCACGAATTCTAGGCCCAATGACCCGTACCTGCATTTGATAGAAGGTCACGCCCTTCCATGCGGTGAACACCGCGACGGCTTCGGAGTCGGCGATGCCGAAGGCGCGCACGAAGTTCCGGGCTTCGGGCATGGTTGGATTCCACAGCGCTGCCAACAGCCGCTCGCGGCTCGAGGTGGTCCGTTCGGAGTCGAAGGCTTTCTGGACGATCGGAGACAGTTTCTCCGAGATCATCCGTTTGATGTCTTCTTCTTCCCGAGGATCAAGGCGGAGAACCGACGAATCATAGGATATCCCATTGGCGTCAAAGCATTCCTTGAGCAGGAACGGATCCAAAGACGGAATGGTATCCATCAACGACAGAAGCTTAATATCTTGGCTCAGATTATTGGTGTCAGGAGTGCCCTCGGCAGGGAGTCCGACATAATCTCCCAGAAGTTGCTGATAGTTTTTCTGCCTCATATAGATGGCACATCCGCCATCCTGGGGGGCTTCGGTCGAGTATGGCAGATAAACGCCGGTTTCGATCGGATGATACTCTCCACCCCCCGGTCCTCCAAAGGCGCCCATCAGCTCTTTGTTAACGTCATCAACAAAGTTGGGGAACTTGAAGATCACCACGGCGTTCATGGCCGTGGACCTGAAAAGGAGCTTTTCTTTCGGGAAGTTCCGCGCCATCTCGATGACATTCATGGAGACGCTGGACCCTCCATGCAAGATGGCGTCCAATACGGGCGAAAATCCTTTTACGGGTGTTGTCGCCATGAGATGGTCCTAATTGCTCCCTTTAAGGATGGGCACGGCAAGCCGAGGGCGAATTGATTCTGAAAGAGACTTCGCCCGAAACCCATCTGATCGCTACCTGACGGAGGCGATCATTGCACGAGGCTCGGCTCCCGTCTAGTCCTCGAAGGGATAGCGGGGGGCGTCGGTTTCGTGCCGGCATGATGGCGAGGCTACAGGGGAAGGTCAAGCCACAGGGTGGCAATAGCAAATCGTGATGAGCACGAACTCATACCGGCGAGCTAACAATGACACACTATCGGGCCGCGACGGCGGCCCCGCGCGCCCATGCGCGCGAAGCCAAGGGCGCGGATGCGCCCGCCCGGCGTCTGAGGGCAGCCTTGATGAGTCACCATCAAGGCTCGATGGTATCATAAGCGTTGATGGCAAGCTCTCGTGGTGGGCGAGATGCCCGCGCTCCCTGCGTGTGGGGCTGGTTGGCTGTTGGGGGGGTGGCTTGACAAGTCGTCGTGGAAGCTGTCAAGTCATTTCAGTTCGTCCGTTGGCTGGCAGTGATAGGCTCGTTCCGCACCAGGATTAGGACTCAAAGTCCCATGCCCATCCACAACCTCGATGCCCTCTTTCAACCGGATGCCATCGCACTGGTCGGCGCCGGTAAGGCGCCCCGGTCTCCGGCGGCGATTTTGGCCCGCCATTTGTTTCATGGCGGCTTTCGCGGGCCGATCATGCCGGTTTCGGATCAGACGGCGGTGGAAGGCGTGTTGGCCTACCGATCGGTGGCGGCGCTGCCGGTGGTCCCGGATCTGGCGGTGATCTGCGATCAGGCCGACCAGACTCCGGCCATGATCGATCAATTGGGGCGGCGAGGCGCCCGTGCGGCGCTGTTGATCGGAGAGGGGGGGCTGGACTTTGCCAATTCGGACGCGTTGGGTCTGCGGCGCGGCCTGATCGAAGCCGCCCAACCCTATGGATTAAGGCTGATCGGCCCCAATAGCGCGGGAGTCATGGTGCCGGCTCGGGGGATGAACGCCAGCATCGTGCGAACTCGTCCGGCCAAGGGCGATATTGCGCTGATTGGCCAATGCGGGACTGTGGTTAGTGCGGTGGTGGAATGGGCCGGCGAACGGGGCGTCGGTTTTTCCCATGTGGTCGCGGTCGGCGATGCCGCCGATGTCGATGTCGGCGATCTGATGGACGCCTTGGCCATGGACGGCGGCGTTCGGGCGATCCTGCTGCATATCGAAGCGGTGGGCAATGCGCGGGCCTTTATGTCGGCAGCGCGGGCCGCCGCGCGTCACAAGCCGGTGATCGTGATCAAGGCCGGACGCAATCTGGAAGCCACATGCCGGGCCAGTGCGCGGGTTGGCGCGCAACCGGGGTCAGACGAGGTGTATGATACGGCCTTTCGTCGGGCCGGGATTCTGCGGGTTGGCCATCTGTCCGAGCTTTTCGATGCCGCCCAAACCCTGGGGATGGGGGTTTCCATGGCGGGCGCGCCGCCGGGGCCGGGTCGGTTGGCGATTCTGACCAATGGCGCCGGCATTGCGACTCTGGCCACCGATACCCTGATCGCCGGGGGGGGGCGAGTCGCGGCGCTTTCTCCTGGAACGGTTGAGCGTCTCAATCAGGAGTTGCCGTCCGGTTGGTCCCACGGCAATCCGGTTAATATCGGGAGCGACGCTTCGGCTAAACGCTATGGCGATGCCCTGGAGCTGTTGCGTCAGGATCCGACCAACGACGCAGTGTTGGTGCTCAACTATCCGGCATCGATGGGAGATGGCGTAGCCTGCGCCCAGGCGGTGATTGATGTCAGCCGACGACCCAATACGGGCGGGCGGGCTCGTCCGATTCTGACCAGTTGGCTGGGCGAGGGGGCGGCTGCCGAAGCGCGCCGCCAGTTTGCGGTTGCGCGTGTCCCGACCTATGACACACCCGATAGTGCCGTTCGCGGCTTCCTTCAGCTGATGGAGTATCATCACAATCAAGAACTGCTGATGGAGACTCCGCCCTCTCTTCCCGATCAATTCGAGGTGGACGATGAGGCGGTTTGGACGATCATCGAAGCGGCTTTGAAGAGCAATCGGCAGTGGTTGACCGAGCCAGAGGCGCTTCGAGTGGTGGCGGCTTATGGCATTCCCACCCAAGAGACGTGGTGCGTTGAAACACCGGAAGAAGCCGCTGAAGCGGCTCGGATGATTGGCCGACCTGTAGCGTTGAAACTTCGTGGCGCCGACCTTAGTCATCGCGTCGATTTCGACGAGGTGATGCTGAATCTGAAAGACCCGGAGCAGGTTAAGGCCGCCGCCGAACATCTGCTTCGGCAGGCCCGCGAGGTCGATCCGCCCATTGCGGTGGACGCTTTCACGGTTCAGGCCATGGCCGATTTGGGTGAAGCCCAGGAGCTGGTGATCGGCATGACCGAGGACCGGCTGTTTGGGCCGGTGCTGCGGTTCGGCCATGGGGGCGGCAGTGGCTCGGTGCTGGGTGACGAAGCCTTGGCGCTACCGCCGTTGAATATGAATTTGGCCCGCGATTTAATGGCGCGCACTCGGGTGTGGAGATTGCTGCACGGCTATCGGGGGCGAGAGCCGGTGAATCTGGACATTCTGGCCCAGGCACTGATCAAGGTCTCTCAACTGGTCATCGACCGGCCCGAAATCGCCGAGCTGGAAATAGACCCGGTGTTTGCCACCAAACAGGGGGTGTTGGCGCTGGGGGCGCGGATTCGGGTGGCGAGGCCGGCTCCGACCCAGGGGCCTCGTCTGGCGATTCAGCCCTATCCCAAACAATTGGAAGAACAGGCAACGCTGCTGGACGGGACGCCGGTTTTGATTCGTCCGATTCGCCCCGAAGATGAGCCCCGCCTTCACGCCATGATCGCAGCCATGAGCGCGGAAGACCTGCGGTTGCGCTTTTTCGCGCCAACCCGGCGGCTGTCGCATCAAACGGCGGCACGCATGACCCAGATCGATTATGACCGCGAAATGGCGTTCGTGCTGATCACGCCCGAGTCTCTGGGTGGGGACATTCTGGGGGTGGCGCATCTGATCGCGGACCCGGATTTGCGCCGGGCCGAATTTGCGCCTATGGTCCGAAGTGCCCAATCCCGCCGGGGGCTTGGCACTTTATTGATGCGGAAAATCGTCACCTATGCCGAGGCGCGCAGCATCGGTGAGGTCTTCGCCGAGGTGCTGCGGGAAAACACCGGCATGCTGCGGCTGGCGCGGAAAATGGGCTTTACCCGCCGGGACGACCCGGATGATCCGGGGGTTCTGGAGGTCTGGCGCCGGCTTGGAGGGGTGACGTCTCCCCCTTGAAGGAAGGCTCGCCGAAGGGGCGGATCAGAGGATTTATCGGAATCGATCACTCCGGTCTTGCATCTTGGCGCCATATCGTCATCCTGGGTGGACACGTTCTTTTTCCCTATGACGAGACGACGGCATGTACGATCGCCCCCCCCGTTCCTTCAATGCACCCGCGATCACCCATAGTGGGGCTCGGGCCACCGTGAAATGGTTCAATCCCACCAAAGGCTTCGGCTTTGTGACGCCAGAGGACGGATCCCCGGACGCGTTTCTGCACATTTCGGCTGTGCAGTCCGCCGGCTATGACGCGCTGCCGGAGGGCGCGACTCTGATCTGTGACCTGTCCCACGGTCCCAAGGGGCCGCAGGTGGCGGCCATTTCTTCGGTGGACACCTCGACGGCCAAAATGGGTGGTGGCGGTCGGCCTCCGCGTCCTTCCGCTCCCCGGAGCGATTTTGGCCGGAGCGGCGGTGGTCGTGGCGGTTGGGATGCTCAGGATGACGATGGTGACGGTACCTCCGTCGATGGCACGGTGAAGTGGTTCAACGCCGACAAGGGCTTTGGATTCGTGGCGCCTGCTGGCGGCGGTAAGGATGTGTTTGTTCATCGGAGCGCCCTGGAGCGGTCGGGGCTGCAAGCTTTGGCAGACGGTGAGCCGGTTCGGCTGACGGTTCGTCAAGGCCAGAAGGGGCCGGAAGCTGTTCGCGTGGAAGTGCGCTAAACGTCGTTGCGGTGCGTTGGTCGGCCTCCCTCAAGGGGGGCCGGCTGGCCTCCGGTCGTGCGTGGCGCCGAGCGGAGAGACAATGACGAGGCATGATGAGTGGAAAGGACCGTTTCGGCCAAGTCGGCGGCGGTTTTTGCGCTGTGTTGCTGCGGCGATGGCTGCCGGAGCCGTGGACATGGCTGCCGGTTCTGGACAGGCTGCCGGACGTTTGGCGGATTTGCTGTCGCCCCATGTTCTGTCATTCCTGAATGTCCATACCGCCGAGGCGTTGGCGGTTCCGTATGGGCTGGATGGCAGGGTCGTGCCCGGCGCGATGCCGGCGGTGCGCCATTTGCTCCACGATCATCACGACGGCAGTGATCACGAGATCGACTCGAGGCTGCTGGATTTGGTGTTTACCATCGTTCGATCGGTGGGAGGCGGCGCCCATACCACGCTTCAGGTGTTGTCCGGCTATCGTTCGCCACACACCAATTCGGTTTTGCGTTTGGCCGATGAAAGCGTCGCGGTCAATAGCTACCACATGCGCGGCCAAGCCATTGATTTCTGTATTCCCGGTTGTTCGTTGGACGAGCTGCACCGGGCGGCATTGTCGGCTCGGGGCGGTGGTGTTGGCTATTATCCCGCTCACAATTTTATTCATGTCGATGTCGGGCCGGTTCGGCAATGGGGGGCCTTCGGCGGCGCGGCCCCCATGCAGCCGATGGGACGCGAGTCGGTGATGATGGGAGGGCGGCCCATGCATCTGACCCCGGCCCAAGCCCGAAGTCTGGCGATGCATCGGCGGGCTTTGTTATGGGACCATCGACGTCGCGGGCTGGCGGGGTCGTAATACCAACGGCCCTAGACAATGATCCGTGCCGTTGGTATCGGCGGCGACCGCCGCCGCGCGCCCCATGGCGCGAAGCCAAGGGCGCGGATGCGCCCGCCCGGCGTCTGAGGGCAGCCTTGATGAGTCACCATCAAGGCTTGATGGTATAAGCTTTTGCTATACGGGATCGGTTTTGTAGCGCAGCGGGGAGTTCGGCGGTAAAGTAGCCGTAAACTGGCCTATCCGGGTTGATTCGAGGGCGATATCCCTGATCTCTTCCTCTGATACCGGCGAGCTATAACGATGACACACTGCCGGTATCGGGCCGCGACGGCGGCCCCGCGTCCTCGTGGACGCGAAGCCAAGGGCGCGGATGCGCCCGCCCGGCGTCTGAGGGCAGCCTTGATGAGTCACCATCAAGGCTCGATGGTATGAGGCATCCCTTGGTACTGCTAAAAGCTGCAAAACAAGGCGACTCAGCATTGCAAACATCAAGACTGACGAGCCGACCTCTCCGTGGGCCGCCCAGCGAAAATGAAGGCTAGCCCTCGATGGGAGGCCGTGGGTCTCGTTCATTCCTTCGATTCCAGCCATCACGCCCCTAACATACACATCTTCCAGGCTAATTCTGGCCTCATCTCCCGTCGGCACGAGAAAAGACTTAAATTGTTCCCCTTCTGGATTGACGGAAACGACCACTTCGAGGCTGTCAAGATGCGATTCAATCAGTTCTCCTCCAAGGAGAGCGTAGCCGGTACAGGCTCCACACGGAATCGAAGCTTCAACGGCGGCGATCCGATGTGAAGCGGGGATCACTTTTTTGGGCCTCATCACCTGCTTTGCCAACGAGAAGCCATAAAGCTTGCTGGTGGAGTGCTGTCAAGCCACAGGTTGATAAGCTTATATCCCCTAGTTAATGAGTGCATCATCGTATTGCCTGATGGATGTAGCGACGAAAATCAAAATAATCATCAATACTGAATCTTGCTTAAGTAAATATAATTAAATTATGATACAGAAGAGATTAGGGGAAGGCAGGGCAAAGCCCCGCAAAGGCCACGGCCTTATTCCTTCGGCGCCGATGGACTATTGGCTTCCCCTGCCTGCGACTCCTTTTATTTCTTCAGTCAGCGATCCGGCTCTGGTGCGGCTTCAGTTGGGGACGGAGCCCCGGCTCGGATGATCGCCGGAGAGACCAGCCGCGACATCCAAGGAGAGTCGGGAAGCCCCTGGGATAGTGCCGTGATATGGCGGTTCCACCATTGCCGCTGTTCGACCAGATCATCATACTCAAAGGTGGCATCCCGCCACTGGCGGTCCTGGGGCGTGAAGGTGGTCAGGTCGATGGGGTAGCCAACGTCCGATGAACTGAAACGGCTCGAGTCGAACGATAAGTAAGCGATCTTCAGCGCCATCTGCATCGGCGTGTTGAAACGTAAAGCCCGGTCTAGGATGGGCTTGCCGTATCCGGTGGCACCGATGGACAGATAGGGCGTGCGCTCGTCCACCTCGATCCAGTTCCCCTCAGGGTAGACCAGGAACATATGAGGCTCGCTGTCGACCGAGAGCTGGCCTCCAAGGATCGCATGAAGGTTGAAGGTCAGCTTAGAGCCTTCTAAGGCCTCCCGGTCCTCCTTGGCCACCTGACGTAAACAGGAGGAAAAGCAGTTGACCGCGTCCAGCATGCTGGAAAAACCCTGGTGGCGTTCATGGGCCTGGGTGCGCCGCATGTAGGCCAGCGTCTTGTCACGGACACTGCGTAAACCGGATGTCATGACAAAGAACTTATGGCCCAAGCTGTCCATCATGATCAACTTTTGAGCGGCGGAGACTTGGTTTCCGCTGGTGATGCGACCGTCGGCCAAGCCGATCAATCCATCTTTTACCTTGATTCCCAAACAATAAGTCATGCTCTGCGGTTTCCTTGAGGCGCCATGCGATCGCTTCGCGAGGCGTAACCCAACCGTATCCGGGTCACCCCTGTGGTTCATGGCGTCTGTTTCTGGATGCGGCCCGACTGTGCCCCGCCAACAGCCCGGTGTCAATTGAGAGGGGCAATTGATATCGGCGGCTCATGGACGCGAAGCCCCAGTGTGTGGACTCTCGGGGGCGCGGATGCGCCCGCCCGGCGTCTGAGGGCAGCCTTGATGAGTCAACATCAAGGCCCGATGGTTTTGGGATAGGACATAAGTTCATACACAAGAACGCTGGCCCCCGTATGCGTGCTCACCTATTATGCCCACCCACATGCATCGTTACGGTGGTTTGCGCCGTCATCTGATTGCCAATGCCATGGATTCGGATGCTTGTGGGCCCGAGGCTTCCGGAGACCTCCCCTATGCCGATCGATCGCTCTTCCGCTCCTGTTCTCAGGGATGCCGCGCTTTTCCGCGAACGGGCCTATCTCGATGGGGCCTGGGTTGAGGCCGACGATACCGCCTCTTTCGAGGTCACCAACCCTGCCGATGGGACGCGGCTGGGGCGGGTGGCGGATTTGGGGGTGGCCGAAACCCGTCGGGCCATCGAGGCGGCGGCAGCGGCTTGGCCGGCATGGCGGGCGCGCACGGCTCGGGATCGGGCGGCGGTGCTGCGACGGTGGCACGACCTGATTTTAGAGGCCCAGGACGATCTGGCGCTTTTGCTGACGTTGGAATGTGGTAAGCCGCTGGCTGAAGCGCGCGGCGAGGTGGCTTACGGCGCTTCGTTTCTCGAGTGGTTCGCCGAGGAGGCCAAGCGGGTCTATGGCGAGATCATCCCAGCCACCACACCGGGCCGGCGGCTGTTGGTACTGAGGGAGCCCATCGGGGTGGTGGCGGCGCTCACCCCCTGGAATTTCCCCAACGCCATGATCACTCGAAAGGTGGCGCCGGCCCTGGCGGCGGGCTGCCCAGTGGTGGTGAAGCCGGCTGAGGACACGCCCTTCTCGGCTTTGGCTCTAGCCGTTCTGGCGGCACGGGCTGGAGTGCCGGCGGGCGTGTTCAACGTCGTGACGACGAGCCGACCAGAATTAGTGGGGTTGGAACTGTCGACTCATCCTGTGGTCCGCAAGCTGTCCTTCACGGGCTCCACCGAGGTGGGGCGGTTGCTGATGGGGCAGTGTGCCGGGACTGTTAAAAAAGTGTCGCTGGAATTGGGCGGTAATGCGCCCTTCATCGTGTTCGATGATGCTGATCTCGAAGCCGCCGTTCAGGGAGCCATGGCTTCGAAATTTCGAAACGCCGGCCAAACCTGCGTCTGTGCCAACCGCTTTTTGGTGGACGATACCGTCTACGATGCCTTTGCTGCGGCATTAGGGCAGGCGATGTCCGGCTTGACGGTTGGGCCGGGGACCGAACCCGGCGTCCAACAGGGGCCGCTGATCAATGCTGCTGGCGTGGCCAAGGTCGATGCTTTGGTGGCCGATGCCGTGGCTAAAGGGGCTCGGGTGGCTCTGGGCGGAGAGCGTCACCGATTGGGCGGCGGATTCTATCAGCCGACATTGCTGCTGGACGTTACGCCCAAGATGAGGGTGGCGCGCGAAGAGATTTTTGGTCCGGTGGCGGCGTTGTTTCGGTTTTCCGGGGAAACCCAGGCCATCGCGATGGCCAATGATACCCAGTATGGCTTGGCGGCCTATTTTTACGCTCGGGATGTGGGGCGAATTTGGCGAGTCGCCGAGGCCTTGGAATATGGCATCGTCGGTGTAAATGAAGGGATCATCTCAACCGAAGTCGCCCCTTTCGGCGGCATCAAGCAATCCGGGATTGGCCGCGAAGGTTCCCGGTCCGGCATCGATGATTTTGTTGAGATCAAATATGTCTGCCAAGGGGGACTTTAACGCATGGCTCCTCTTTCTTCAGGGGACGGCCCAGGCAGCGTGATCGAGCGTCTGCGGATTTTATTGGAATTAACCTCGGATGACATTTGGGAATGTGATGCCGAGCTGCGCTTGACCATGGTTCAAGGCAAGATCACCGACCAGCGGGGGGCGTTGGGCGCTTTGTTGGGGCGCCAAGCCGATGAGTTTTTGGACCCAACATTGCCAGCGGAGGATTTCCCTCGTTTGCGTGCAGCGGTGGAGGCACGCCAGCCCTTTCGAAATTGTGCTTTTCCCGTGCGAGCATCCGGCGGCGAGCCCGAATGGGTCCGCATGAGCGGCCATCCCTTGTTCACCAGTGACGGTCGATTCGCCGGTTATCTGGGAACCTCAACCCTGATTACCGAGGAACGCCATCGTCTGGCTGCCGAGCGCCGCCGTCAGCAATTGGAAAGCCTGGGCCAATTGGCCGGGGGCGTGGCTCACGAATTCAATAATTTGCTGGTTCCGATCACCATGCTGTCCAAGCTGTCCCTATCCCAAATCGGGGACAGTCAGCCTTTGCGGATGTATCTCGAGACCATTCATGAAAATGGCTGGAAAGCGGCCCAGATTGTCCGAAGCGTTTTGACCTATGCCCGCCAAATGACGCCATCCACCGGGCCGGTGGCATGCGGGGAAGTGATTGCCGAACGTGTTCATCTGTTGCGTCAAGCCTTACCGCCTTCGGTTGTTATTGATGCCGATATCTCAGATTGCACCACCAAGGTCTTAGGGAATGCCAGCGAGCTGTCGCAAATTGTGGTGAATCTTTTCAACAATGCCTGCGATGCCATGAGCGAATACGGAAAGCTTCGTTGTTCGGTCCAGCGGGCTTCGCTCGCACCGCACGAACGCAGCCTGAACGGCATGGCGACCTCCGAGGTTATCCGTATCGAAATCGGCGATACTGGTCCCGGCATTCCGGCGGATATTCGGGATCGGATTTTCGAACCCTTTTTCACCACCAAACCTGTTGGCCAGGGCACCGGACTCGGGCTGTCGGTGGTCGAGGGCATCGTCAAGGACTGGGGCGGCCACATTGCGGTGACCAGTCTTCCTGGAAAAGGGGCAACCTTCACCATCCTGCTGCCAGTCGCTGAGTCCGGTCCTGGCGAGCCTTGATATGCCAACATCAAGTCTCGATCGTATGCCGCCATCGCCCCAAGGGGCCGGAGTTTGGGGTTATACCCGGTCCTAGACAATGATCCGTGCGTTGGTATCGGCGGCGACCGCCGCCGCGCGCCCCATGGCGCGAAGCCAAGGGCGCGGATGCGCCCGCCCGGCGTCTGAGGGCGCCGCAGACGTGTCAACGTCCAAGACCATTGGTTCTTTAGTTCGGGGTGCTGCTGTCAAGCTCTTTTCGCGGGTTCCAAGGGTCCGCGACCCTTGGCGGGGGTGCAGGGGGCTGGCCCCCTTGCATCCGTACCGGATCGCAAGCCCTTGTAATTTTGCCGCCGTTATCCCACCCGTGCCTTTGTCCGGGCTCATGGTTCTTTTCGGGGTCGGCACCGCGCCGTTGCCGGCGGGCCGCCCCATGATGCGGTCGGAGTTGGCCTTGCCATGTAT
>CAIXKV010000074.1 GCA_903920145.1 uncultured Rhodospirillales bacterium | reverse complement strand
GCGGCTGATCGGCGCACAGAACCCCGGCGGGACTCTCTCTTAACTCCGCCCCACCGCTGTCCAAACAGCAGGGTCCACCTCAAGACCAGATAAAGGATCAGTCGATTATGTCTGCTGAGTCATCAAAGACTGGGTGCTTTTTCCCTTTTCGCACCTATTCCCAATGGTTAGACCCCGACACGGCTGACGCCTTGCTGGACTATGCCATTGAGAACGAGGCGCATTTCAACCCAGGGACGGTCCTCTATCGTGGTGTTTCGAAAACCGATCCGAATATCCGTAATGTGATCAGGACAAGAAAACTCGGTTCATTCAGGGCTCTTTTGACCGATCGTGTACAAGAAATCAAACCAGAGCTGGAGCGTGCGTTCGGAATTAAGCCATTCACGCTAGGGCAAATTGAAACAGAACTGGTCGCTTATGGCGATGGTGCCCATTTCAGCCGTCATATTGATACCCTCGTTGTCGCGAACCAAGCTCCAACTGCGCGTGTTTTAACTTTAGTTTACTATTTTCACCGTCGACCGGCGGGCTTTATGGGGGGGGCTTTGCGCTTTTATGCGTTGAGGGGCTCTCAGGTTCAGGATGTGGCGCCGGACCATAATGTTTTGGCCGCCTTTCCTTCCATTGCTCCCCATTCGGTTGAACGGGTCGACTGTCCTAGTGGGCAGTTTGCCGACAGTCGGTTTGCCGCCCTCATATGGGTCCACAGTCAGTAGGTTGTTGATAATTATCAACTGATAATTATCAATTAAAATAAAAGGGCGAAAATCGCAATGGATCAAGCACTTCGTTTCGAGCTGAACACCCGGATTGGCCACCATCCGAAACAGCTCGCCGCCGAGATCGACGGGCAGGTGGTGGTGATGGCTCTGGCTCAGGGCAAATATGTTGGATTTGATGACATTGCTACCAATATCTGGCACCGTCTCGAGCAGACGCCCAGTGTCGCCGAATTGTGCAATGGTTTGGCCCAGCATTTTGATGGCGACCCGGCGGTCATTCAAAAAGATGTTGTCGATTTGCTGGGGCATCTTCACGAGTTGGGTTTGATCGTGTCTGTGTCTGACTCGTCTGATCCTGGTGAGGATGTGGCCTCATCGTCGGTTCATCCATCTTCGTGATCAAAATGGCGCGTTCGCAGGCTGAAGACCGACTGTTTTACGGCTATCGGTTGCGCACGTCGTTGCGTCTTGAGGCCTTGCCGTCTTTGCCTCAGGAGGGGGAAGCGGATATTACGCTGGAGGTTGGGGACGTTCCCCGACATCTGGCGGCTTTAACCTGGAGCAGCCCCTTCATCGAAATTGGTGAGGATGGTCGCGTTTTGGTGCATTTCGGGGATGGCGTCCGGTTCTTGGTTCGTGATGGTTGGCGGGTTGTGCTTGATGAAGCTTCGGCGTCTTGCCTGGGCGATATTGAGGCGCTCTTGCTGGGAACTGTGGCCGGCGTTCTTTTGCACCAGCGGGGTGATTTGCCACTTCATGCCAGCGGTGTTGTCATCGGCAACCGGGCGGTTGCGCTCGCGGGGCCATCGGGGCGAGGGAAATCGACCTTGGCGGCAGCCCTGGCCGCGCAGGAATACGCACTGCTCAGTGATGATATTTTTCGGGTCCGGTTCACCGATGGCAAGGCCTGGGCGGTTCCTGGCTCGTCCCGGTTGCGGTTATGGCCTCATGCCGCCGGGTTGTTGTTCCGGGCCCCGGAAACTCTGGTAACGGGACGGATTGGCCATCCTAAACGGCTGTTGGTACTGCCTCCTGCGCCCGAGGCGGTACCGTTGGGGGCATTGATTCGGCTTCGGATCGATACCCGTTTGAAGACGCCGCGCCTTACCCGGCTGTCCGGCCCGATGGCGATTATGCCGGCAGAAGATGTGGTGTATCGCACTCGCTTGGGTCGCCGTTTGGGTCGGCGAATTGGTTTGTTCCAAGATCTGGCGCGGTTGGCGGCACTGGTTCCGGTGTTCGCCTTGACTCGTACCGGCGACCCGGACGATCTGTCAGACTTGGCGCGACTGGTGGTTTCGGTGATGACGGATGGCATTTAAGGGCGGCCTTAATATGTTAATATTAAAGCTCGATGGTATCAATTTCAAGGCTTGATGGGTATGGGTGGGCGTTTCGGTTGGCTGGTGTCTTACCCCAAATCCGGCAACACTTGGTTGCGAATGATGCTGTTCAGCGTCATGTCGGGCCAGACCGCCGTTGACATCAACAGACTGAGCAACGAGGCCAGTATCGCTCACTTTGCTGAAATGGACAGGCTCTTTGGCATCGATTCCAGTGAACTGACCGAAGCGGAACTTGCCGAGGCCCGGCCAGCTCTTCACGCCGTCTTGGCAGCTTGCAGCACCCGGCCCCTGCTGTTGCGCAAGATCCATGACCGCTATTGGTTGACCCCTTCGGGAGTTCCGGTCTTTACCCCTGATCTGAGCCAGGGGGCCATTTATTTGATCCGCGACCCCCGCGATGTCGCCGTGTCTTATGCCCATCATCGTGGGGTCGACATTGATGAGATCATCGAGCGCATGGCCGATGACGCCCTTTTTTTGGGGGGGGCAGACAGCCGGGGAAAGGAGCAGTTGCCGCAACCGTTAGGATCCTGGAGCGGGCATGCCCGGTCTTGGCTGGAACAGACGGATATTTCTGTTCTGGTAATCCGTTATGAGGACATGTTGCAGGATCCGTTGACCAGTTTATCCCGGATCACGGCTCATCTTGGCATTGCCACTACCCTTGGACAGCTTCAAGCGGCAGTTGCAGCAACCCGGTTTGATACTTTAAGCCGCCAGGAACAGACCCTTGGGTTTCGCGAGCGGTTAGCGAGTGCGACGGCGCCGTTCTTTCGGGAAGGACGCTCTGGCGGTTGGCGAGTCCGACTTTCAGATGCCCATGTCCGGCGGATCATAGATCGCCATGGCTCGATCATGGCCCGCTTTGGCTATCTCTCCTAATCGCTTCTTTCAAGGGTGACGCGAGCCGGTTACGTCGCCGGGGAGAATCATACCATCGAGCCTTGATGGTGACTCATCAAGGCTGCCCTCAGACGCCGGGCGGGCGCATCCGCGCCCTTGGCTTCGCGCGCATGGGCGCGCGGGGCCGCCGTCGCGGCCCGCGACCGGCGATGTGTCAGTATCAGGGCTCGCCGGTATCAGATGGCTATGGATCGCCGTTGCCATCCATCCGTCGCTTCGGTCAAAGATTTGACATCATGCTGTGCCTGCACCATGGGATGGGTGGAAAACAGCACGAGCCGGTTAAGCAAGAGATCAAGGGTTTTTGGTGAGTGATACCGGCGAGCCCTGATACTGACATATCGCCGGTTTCAGTTGGTGCCTTCGGCCCAGGCGATAAAGGCTCCAACATTCAGGGCGCTTTCCAGCAGGACACGAATACATGCGGTCGTTCGTGGTTGATAATCTCCATCATATTTCGCTAATAGGTGTATAGGCTGTGATCAGTAGGAATTGGTATAACTTTTTGTTTTCACAGCGAACAACAGGATCCCGAAACCCAAGAAGAAGCCCAAGGAGAATTTATCGTCAATGGCAGAATAGAATAAGGCGATTTTCAACCCGATGTTGAAAATTCGTCCCCAGGGCTTCGCCACTCCATCAGTGCGTACACACCGTCCCGGCTGATCTCCTGAAATCCCAGGCGGTCATAGAGCCGCCGGGCCGGATTAAAAAGTTCCACATGGATGCTGACGCTGCGTTGGATGGGAGCCGCTTCAGCAAAGATCGCTGTCAGTAGCCCGGTGCCAACGCCGCGACCGCGATGCTCGGGCAACAGGGAGATATCGACGATCCGGGTGTCCGTGGCACCGCGAAACAGATAGAGCCGCCCCGTCGGCGCCCCGGCCTGATCCAGAATTGCAAAGTCGGCATCATAATAATGCTCGGTATAGTGCTTGTGTTGTAGGGCAAATTGCCAGGACAGAAAGGCCCGTTTTTGTTCATCAGGCCATGGGGCGGGTGCCAGCTCATCCCAGCGGACGGACAGGTAAAGGCGTTCCAGGAACGGCCGATCCTGCTCCGTTTCTTGCCGCAGAGAATACCCTTGCGCTGTCAGATTGACCGGCAGCGCAAGGGGAGAAAGGGGGGGGGGCATCAAAACAGACGCGGGTTAATCCGGCCGAGCCGGGAACCACCCGATCATACAGATACAAAAGGTCATGGCTAACAGCGGCTGCCGGTTTTCGTGAGCAGCACCGGCTCCGTAAACGCCGAGCGAACTGGCCGCCATGGTGGTATTGACCGGAGTCGTTACGGCATCCACACAGCTATGGAGGATCGCAGGGGGGGATGCGCTGGTGTCATATGGCCGTGACGGATAGCATGTGCTGTCTGCTGTTGCAATCTCATGGGCCGGTGAGGAGGCCCCCAATGCCAGCACGGGCGTGTGGTTATGGGCGGGCATTTGTGCCTCCGTCAGGGAGACCCCGTCACTCCCGTCTTTTCGGGCCCAGGTCCAGTTGCTGAGACCGGCCCCCTGACCGGTACAGACCGGACTCCGACTGATCAGATTGGGCAAGCCGAATGTTGTTTTGCCATCGCCGCCAAAATTTGTGCCAATGACCGCATAAAGCGCCTGATATTGGGCCAGTGGAGCGAGAGTGCCGTCACAAACCATCCAATCTTGTGGCGCCCAGCCAAAACTAAAGGCGCGAATCTCTCCAATAAATGCATCAGCCATTGTAGGTTCCCCCCCCCTTTATGGTCTCGTCGGGTATAGACCGAAGGTGCAGATGATGTAGCTTAGGCCAAGGCTTGGCATCAGATTTTTATGAGGCTCATTGCCGCCGGTATTTTCGACCATGGTCGGCGAGAATGTGAATGCCGAAACCTTATTCGCCGCCGTGACATAGCCGACATCGGGAGAAGCCAGTCGGGCCAGCAAATTGCCGGTCGGCGCGGTGCTTGAGGCTTGCGATGCTTGGGTATTCCAGGGGTGAGTGTGGCCTGGCAGATTTGTCAGTCCCAGTGTCACGGTTTCGCTTCCCCCTCTCTGGCCAAGAGTGCGAGCCGTAAGCTTTGGGTTGGCCCCTTGGCCGACTGGAAGTCGGCCCCGCAAGTCCGGGACCGCAAAGGTATTCTGCCCGTCCCCACCCCAGGTCACGCCGAGCAGAGAAAATAATGCCTGATTGTCCGCGACGTTCAGCAATCGCCCATCGCAAGGCACAAAGTTCAGCGGCGCATAATTGCCGGCGAACAGCCTGATTTCACCAAGAAAATAGTCACTCATGACATACCGCTCCCTGATTCGAAGAGCTTGCGAATATCCGACGACAGATCGGACCGGGCATCACGGCCTCATCGGATAGACACCGATGGTGCAGATACAAAAATTGATAACGGCGTAGGGCTGCATATTGTCATGCCCAATCGCCGTGCCCGCAGGTCCGCCGCCGGTGTTGCCGACCGCCCCGGCAAACAGGGGCTGGAGGGTACCATTGGGGGGGGCATACAGATTATGGCCAGCAGGCGTCTGTGCATAGAGCACATCGTTCTTTGCTGGAGAGTAAGTGCCGCCTGGGCTGCTGACAGCCCTGACAGTGTGATTGTGGGGCGGGGAGGTCGTTGCATCAAGCACCGCCGTTTCCGACCCATAAGTCGTTCCTTGGATTTCCTTGGGAGCCCTTCCGCGCCAAGTCCGCCCTCGAAAATCCGGCAAGGCGAAGGTTTTGACGCCATCGCCGCCGTACCAGTTAGTGATTAGGGAGTTCAATGCTTGATTTTGCTGTATTTGCAAGATCGTTCCATCGCACAACGCCCAAGTTTGCGGTGCCCAGTCAAAGCTGAACATCCGAATCTCACCGAGGAAACTGTCTGTCACGCCTTCCTCCGTCTTCTAGAGTGATTTCATTCGACAGAAACCATCCTGCCGTCGCGGACGAGAAAGATCACACCAGCGAGTGATTGTCTAGTCCGTTGTCCATAAATCGGGTATTATGCCGCCGACTTCGTAACCTTTGGGTTTAAATCGGATTCATACCCTGGCTTGAAACAGAGGTTGGAATACAAAGGTATGCTAACCTGATGCCTCTCTTCCTTCAGGGCGTTACTCGCTGAATAGCGTCATCGTCGACTCGACACCCGCAGGTTTTCGATGAGTCAGGTAAAAATAGCCTGATAAAGAAACCCGGTTCCCTCGCGGTTGGGGCCAATCGGCACCAGGAAAATTTCTAACTTTCCCAGAACAGGGTGGGTCAATTGATGACTGTATTGTGGCAGCGACCAACCGGGTTGTTCTAAAAATTGCAACTGAAAGGCCACTTCGCGGAGTTTAACGCCCATTGGAGCCCCCTTTGACCCCTCTTTCGCAGCCGCAAGAATCAGAGTGAGCGGCACGATTTGGCCGTTAAACGCGACGTCAAAGCTTGTCCCGACATGTGGCTCGAACACCGCGAGCATCATATCAGCCGGGCTTAGAGTCGTGCTCATAGGATCTCCCAAGATGAGTTCTGGTCACCAGCGTCTTGCAGTTTGGGCAACTTGTTGACGAACAGAGTCTCCCGCAACAGGCAAAGCCCGGCGATGGAGACACGGATAGCAGGCCTTGTCAAGAGGGCCAAAATACAGTTTTAGATTGATTATAACGAAAAGATTGCGATTAATACCATCGGCCCCAGACAATGATCCGTGCCGTTGGTATCGGCGGCGACCGCCGCCGCGCGCGCCATGGCTTCGCGTCCACGAGGACGCGGGGCCGCCGTCGCGGCCCGATACCGGCGATGTGTCAATATCAGGGCTCGCCGGTATGATACCGGCGAGCCCTGATGAGTCACCATCAAAGCTCGGCATTCTGAATCTCATGGGCCGCCTCTCTCTCACCGAAACCACGGCAGCTGTGGCCCATGCGACCGTGCTGATCGCCTGCGACAACGGCATCATGCATCTTGGTTTGGGAGTCGGAACGCCGGTGGTCGCCATTTTCGGCAGCACCGACCCGGCGGCACGCCTGACCGGACATCGCTGGCGACTAGCCGCTGACCCCAACCTTTGCCCCCATCGGCGAGCCCCCTGCTACCCCGACCTGCACCGTGATCCATCCTGCCCCAGCGCCGCCGAATGCCTCTCGGGGGTGTCTCCCGACTCTGTGGTCAGGCTCGCGCTGAAAGACCTGCTGCCGCCCAAGGAGCCCCGCCCATGACCAAGCTCAGAACCTTGCTGACTCTGGCGGTATCACCGGGATTGGCGCTGATCGACCTGATTCAGAGTTGGTTTGCCCGCCGCGCCTCGCCCCGCTATTTCCGGGTCTCAGCCGCCTACCCCGGCTATCTGCACCAAGGCGAGGCTGCGGCTTTTTGCCGTTACCACGCCCGGCGTTATTGCCGAGGGCGCGGCGTCGATGTCGGCGCCGGACGCTGGCCATTTCCCGGAGCCCATCCCGTGGAAGACAGCCCCGATGAAAACGCCTACCGCCTCAAGGCGGCAGACGGCAGCCTTGACTATGTGTTCTCGTCCCACTGCCTGGAGCACCTGGAACACTGGCAAAACGCTCTGTTAGAATGGCGGCGAACGCTGGCACCAGGCGGCACCCTGTATCTGTACCTCCCCCACCCGGCCTGTGCCATGTGGCGCCCGGACATCCTTCCCCATCACCGTTGGCAACCGGAACCGGACAGCCTCGCCGAGCACCTGTCCGGCCTTGGCTTCGAGATCGTCGAGTCGAGCCTATTTCCCGACGCCTATCTCTCCTTCTTCATTGTCGCCAGAATGCCGGCGGCTGATGCCATCAAGTCTTGATGTGGACTTATCAGGGCCATCCAGACGCCGGGCGGGCGCAGCCCACTAGCCATGCCGATAATATCGCTCATAATGGCGATAAAGACTCGACCAGCGCGGCATAATACGATTAACAGAATGATTTTGCTCGACCAAAAGGCGAGAGAAATCCCCCATAGCGATCAGCATGTTACGGTTCTGGTCCCACTGATCAAGGGCCGCAACGAAGGCAGCGGGCTCAACACACAGGAAGCCGTTGGCACCTTCCACCACCAACTCCGTATTACCGACGGCTGGCCGCGCAAGAACAGCCAGTCCCAGCGCCATTCCCTCCAGCAAGGCAACCGGCAGCCCCTCCCACAGCGAGGTTTGCATGAAAACATGGCACCCAGCCATGGTCCGCAACACCTCGCCCCGCTTCAGCCAGCCGGTGATTTCGACGTTGGGCGGCAGCGCCGAGCCTCCGGGACGCTCGCCGTCACCAATCCACAGGAAACGCCAAGGCCGATCCCGAGCAGCATCGGCAATCTCCTGGAACAAGGGAAAATTCTTTTGAGGCCGAATGCCGCCGGCCATGGCAATGCGCAAGGGGGCATCCGGGTCCGGTCGTGAACGGGCGGCTTCAGCAAAATCGCCGGGATTGACCATGTTGGGAATCAGCACGGCATGGCCACTGACGGCTCGGGCCAAACCATATTCTCCAAGACCACACCCCACGGTGATATGGGGCAACAGCCCCAACGACCGCTCGATCATCCAAAACACCGAGCGCCCGACCAAGCCCTTGTCCTGGCGCAAGAAGGCATAACCACGCGGAGAGTAGACCACCGGCACGCGCCCAGACGGGAAGGCCAGACGGGCCAAGGCCCCGGCCTTGCTGGAATGAGCATGGATGACATCGGGACGGACCCGCTCCACGGCGGCACGGAGTTCCAGAATGGCCTGATAATCCCGACGGGGAGCGATCTCACGGGCAGCCCCCGGCCAAGGCAGGAAGGAAACTCCATCCGGGAACTGATCCTGGGCGTCTTCCGGCGCGTCTGGACGCTGTCCATGCAAAACCGAAAACACCGCCTCTCCTGCCAAGGCTCGGCACAAAGTGGCGATCGACTGGACGATACCGCCGCTGAAGGCTTCAACGGCGTGAAGAACCTTGATCATGGGGATGAGGACTCGGACATTTTGGGATCAAGAGCGACAGGCCACGGGCCACGGATGACAACGACCAAGGCGCATAGGAGAGACGAAAAATTGGGTAACCGTCTCAGGAATTGGTCGGCGGTAGCCAGGGCATCTGCTGGAATTCCACGCCTTCATCCCGGAGTTCGGCCACCTCGCTGGGGCTTGCGTCCCCATAGATATTTCGAGGTTTGCTTTCCCCATAGTGAATCCGCCGCGCCTCTTCGGCAAAGTGGTCTCCGACATAGTCGCACGTCTCAGCAACCTTTCGGCATAACGCGCGCAACTGCCCGGCCATTTCGGCCAAAGGTGGGGACGAAGGCGAAGGCGGAGGCGGAGGCGGAGGCGAAGACGATTCGGGCTCACGCCCCCCTCGGGCGATTCGGGGCGCCATCGGCGCTTTGGTCACGTCAACACTGCCGCAGGCCGGACATGTGACGGCTCCGGCTACGCGGGTTTCGTAGGCCGCGCCATTTCTGAACCACATATCGAAGTCATGGCCAGAAGAACATTTGAGGTTGAAGAGAATCATAAACCATCACCCGAGCGGACAAGCCACGGCGCCTCTTTCTGGCACGCCCCGGTCATTATACGGTTCGGCCTTCGATCGTCGAGCGGAACCGAAGGCCGAGCGCCCGCCCGCCTCCACACTCCCGTCTTTGATCCGCAGCGATCAGGCATTCACCGCCGCGACGAAGCGTCGAACCACATCTTTCAAGACGATGGATTGACTCGCCACACTTTCGGCGCCGCTATTGACCAGCTTGACCTGCTCACCCGTGGCCACCATGGTTGCGGACAGCCCTTCAACGCTGTGAGTCACTTGGCGCGAATTGTCCGAAGCCGTGCGGGCGCTGGCGAAAATTTGCTGGGTTGCCACCTCCTGATGCTGGATGGCATTGGCAACCTCACCATTTAACCCGCTGATGTCCTTGATCAGTGTGGCAATCCCCTCGATGGCTTGAATAGCATTGACGGTCGCGGTGCGAATCGCCTCGACCTGAGTCTGAATATCCTCGGTGGCTCGGGCAGTCTGATTAGCGAGGCTCTTGACCTCGCTAGCCACCACGGTAAAGCCCTTCCCGGCCTCCCCGGCCCGCGCCGCCTCAATGGTGGCGTTCAGCGCCAACAGGTTGGTCTGCTCGGCAATGGACTTAATCAGCTCAACCACCGCACCAATCTGCTCGGCGGCGGCAACCAGCCCCGAGACAATTCCGGTCGTATTCGCGGTTTCGGCCACGGCCCGAGCCGAGGTCTGAGTGGCGCTATCCACTTGACGGCTGACGGCGACAATCGATCGCTGAAGCTCTTCGGTCGCCTGAGTAGCCCGATCCACACTGATCGAGGCCGCTTGTGCTGCCTTAGCGGCGGCCCGAGACTGATCCGTCACATCAACGGTATCACTGCTTAATCCAACAGACCTCTCATGCAAAGCCGCAGCAGCGGCGTTCAAAGACGCCACCACTTCATCCATAGCCGAAGCAAAGGCTGTCGCTTCTTCCGACAAACGCTCGTTCTTCTGATCCCGAACCGCCCGCTCCCGCTCCAGTTCCAGCTCCGTGCCCCGCGCCTGGGACAAGGTCAGCGCCAGCCCGGCAACCGCTTCGGCAATCTCACCAATCTCGTCGGTTCGGTCGACATGAGGCACCTGAACCGCCAGATCGCCCACACTGATCCGACCCAAAACGTCCCGAATCGCCCGCAAAGGCCGCGACATAAAAAGAGCCACAACCATACCGATACCAATACTGATCAAGACCAGCAGCGTCACGATGATCACCTCGCGAACCGCCCGTGACCAGAACTCGGCATCGACATCATCGATATAGACACCCGTTCCGATCATCCATTGCCAGGGTTGATATCCTGTAGCATAGGCAATTTTAGGAATTGGTTTCTTCTCGCCTTCATCGCGTGCATGATCGTAGCCGACAAAGCCGCCACCTTTTTTGGCGGCCTCAATCATTAAGACATTAAATTGAACATGATGACTATCAGTCAATCCAATTAAATTCTTTGATTCAAGTTGTGGTCTGAGCCCATGAACTTGAGTCACACCATCATAATCATATATAAAAAAGTAATCATCATTTCCATAACGCATATTACGAACGGCAGTCTTGGCTCTTTCTTGGGCCTCTTGTCGCGACAACAGCCCTTTTTGCTCCTGACCACCATAATACGCGACCGTCGAGGCGGCCACTTCGACCATCTTCTTGACTTCGCTCTTATGCTGCTCCAGCAATATCTCGCGCAGGCTGGTGAGATGGACCACAACTCCAGGAACAGAACCCAGCAAAGCGACCGCAAAAACCAGCAGCATCATCCGCGTACCAATCTTAAGCTTCATCGCCTTGCACTCCTTGGATTCAAACGAACAGGAAACTGATCCTGAGCGATATGTTATACTGACTGGAGCGCCGCCAATCCCACGCTTTTCTTTTAAAGAAAAACGCTTATTAGAACTCTAACGACGCCGCCCCCAGCACTCACTCGAATCAACACTGATTACCGAAACCGGACCTTCATGGTAACACATCCGGCTTGACCTGTGCCTTAGGAAAAGTGGGCGACCGAGCACCAATCGTCCAGCGCAGCCCTGCCAACCGCTTTTACCGATCCCTTTTGGCCATGGGGTCATACTGGTCATACTGGCGAGTCTATTGGTTGACACATCGTCGGTCCTCGGGCTGCGAGGGCGGCCTCGCGTCCTCGTCGTGGACGCAGAGAGCCCGTGTGGGCTCTGGGGGGGCGCGGATGCGCCCGCCCGGCGTCTGAGGGCAGCCTTGATAAGTCAACATCAAGGCTCGATGGTTATAATACCGGCGAGCTATAACAATGACACACTGCCGGTATCGGGCCGCGACGACGGCCCCGCGCGCCCATGCGCGCGAAGCCAAGGG
>CAIXKV010000073.1 GCA_903920145.1 uncultured Rhodospirillales bacterium | reverse complement strand
GGGAGCCCATCCCCATTAAGAATCAGATCTATCTCCCGTCAGCCACACCCCTATCCTGCCAGAGTCGCTTTGTCGCACCCCAGCACCCCGCCAACCAGAGCCCTTCTGCGATCACGACTCAGTCGCATTGAGAACCGCTGTGAGGGCGCTGCGGACGTGTCAACGTCCAAGGCCATTGGTATAACGTATATTTTTGCAGAGACGCGAGACGCAAGCCGCCCCCCGTTATCGGTGAAGTGAGGCCTCTGAGCGTTTTGCCGGGCAGGCGGTGATACGATCACCCACACTGGTCAGGGTCATGCACCGGTTGAAATCGGTTTCGATCCGGAAGCGGGCCAGGGCCTTCAGGTCCGGGTCATAGAAGGTGCGTTCTCCCACTTCGAATGGAGCCGGAGCCGGAGCCAGAACCAAGATCGGTCCCTGTTGTCCAGCCAGCATCCGCTCCGCCTGGAGGCCGAAGCCGGTGTCCGGGGTGAGTATAATATTGCCGCTGAGACGGACAAAACGGTCCGAGCGGGGAAAGAATGGGACCAGATGGGCCGTGGGCCGGCCATTCACCAACACGAACAGGGTATTAGGGACAGAAAGTGCTGCGGGGATATCAAGCTGGTACCAACTCTGGCCGTAGGGAACGCGGCCCCAGTCGGTGGGCCGGGTCAAGGCCACCGCCACCACCGCTGCCAGAGTGAGCCCCAGCACGCGCGCCCGTCCCAACAGCCAGAACACGCCAACCGCCAGCACCGGACCGCCCAATAGCTCTAAGGCAATCAGATAACGCTGATAGGCGAACACCACGGTCCAAAGAACCAAGCCAGTGAGGAAGAACACCATCAAAAAGCGCCGACTGAGCCCTGTTGCTCCCGGTCCGGCCCCTCCCGGCATGAAAGATCGCACCTTGAGGGCGCGGACCAGCAGCCCCATGAGTGCCATTCCCAGAACCGCCAGCAGGGTCACTTCAATCAGAAGAAAACGCGGATCCTGGGAAGGCCCTTCCGATGTGCGGGTGGTGACGCAGAACCAGTCGTGATGAAAGGCCTGCAGGCAATGTGGAACCTGATTCGTAACGCTATAGTCAAAGGCCCACAAGACCGGCAAGGAAAAGGCTTCTCCTATGGATTGGGGAATGTAGGTGATGTTGGCAAATGGCTCGGCCTTATAGAAGGGTGATTTGAAAATATCGTTGAAATAGGGAAAGAATGGGTTGGCGTAGTGTTGCCACGCTTCCCACGCGGGCGGGCCGCAGCCGGCAAGAAAGCCCAGCCCCAGCCCCACCAGGCCGGCAGGCGCCACGAGCCACAAGGTCACGGGCCGTGGCCGGCACAGCAACACGCCCAGTGCCAGCCCCGGCAAAAAAATCAGGTGGGTGAGCTTGAGTCCGATCGCAAGCCCGGCCAGCCCCCCCACTCCCCCGGCCAGGAGCGGGAGGTGCCGGTTCCGGTCATCAAGGCGCTGCATCCGCAACGCCAGCCACACCGCCGCCAGCAACGGAAGGCAAGCCGTATTATCCACATAAGTGGTTCCAAGTTCCGAAAGAAAGGTCGCGGACGTGATGCCGATGACCGCAGCCGGTGCCACCAGGGCATGGCGGGTGGCTCGGGGCTCTCCCGGAAAAAGCTGCCAGCCAATCAAATACAGGAGCAGGAAATTGAAGGACGCGAAGGCGCCAATGACCGCACCGGCAACCACCGGCGGCAAATGAGCAATGGCCAGGTAATCGGGCAAGTGGGGGAACGGATTAGACCATGTCTGAACCTGCCCTGGCGCAATGTCCATTTGTGCCCGGTCTGCAAGCCAGGCGAAGGGGGCGTAAATGTGATAGTTGCGCTGATCAAAATTTACGTCCTGCCCGACCACCACCGCCCATGTCGCAGAGAACGCAAGGCCAGCCGCAATGATGATCGCCAGTTCAAAGGCCGACAGCGCTGCCGCTCCGCCATCCAGGCGGCCCGCCAGTCCATTTGCCAGCCGTGGCCGTGGCCGTAACGCCAGCAGCCGGCGCATGCCCAGCACGGCCATCAAAGCAAGCCCTCCCCAAAACAACTCGGGCAGCATCCGGATTGGGTAGCGCACCCGATAGTGGTGGCCGTTGACGCGCGGATCGCTATTGTCGGAGGTGGAAAAGGCCAGGGTGTGCTCGGCTCCCACGCACTGGTAAGAATACGCCCCGTGCCCCGTGTCCCGAATCACCTGCTCGGCGCTATGGGGTGGCCCCAGGGGGGCGTCATCTTCGTACAGCACCAGACCAGAGCGCAAGGCTCCGTGGAAATTGCCCGAATTATCATCGCACTCGGTAATGAAAAGACCCGAAGTGGTAAGCGCCGTATCAACCCGATAATCAACCCAAAAATGTTGGCCCCCTCCCGGTCCCATCTGGATGGGATCAAGCGGATGCTCCATCACCACCAGACCCGCCCGGAACACGAGTCCTACCGTCACCACCAGCCCCGCCAACAACAACCAAAATTCGCTCGTTTCAAAAAGCTGGAAAACCCACCGTAACCAGGCTGGCACTGTCAAGGTGTTTGGACTGGTTTGGTTAGCAGGCATGGTGGAGCCCCTTTTGGTATGTCAGCTGGCTCGGCAGGAAGCGGTAGTACAGCCACACCGCTGTTGCGATGTGACCTTGCCCCCGTGCAGCGCCCCCATAGCGCCTGAATTATGCCGCCATTTGCTTCTACTGGCGACGCCAAACTTCTTCGAACTCCATGGGCGCTTTGTATCCCAGGGCAGAATATATCCTCTTACAGTTGTATAACATTAGCCAGTCGATCACTTGGTCTTTGGAATTTCAGGGACACAATACGGAATTGGCTCCATTGGGTACATTTGCTAGAAAAAAGCGACAGGGGCCTAACGGGCCGCCCGTTGGCACGACAGAAACCCGGCCCCAAGCCGTGCCCGAACGACGGTACCGACCCTACCGGGAGTTAGGGACTATGTCCCCTGAATTCCAAGCGCAAGATCGCTGCCTGATTATGTCCGATAATAAAACATTATCGGACATAATGGCGCAAGCACGACTGCGGCGCTTTAAGGCGTTTCTCGGTCAAAAAACCGCCTGCTGCGGACCCTTCGTTCAGAAGACCCAATCTCCTTTTATACCCTCGAGCCTTGATGTTGACTCATCAAGGCTGCCCTCAGACGCCGGGCGGGCGCATCCGCGCCCTTGGCTTCGCGCGCATGGGCGCCGGGGCCGTCGTCGCGGCCCGGTACCGGCAGTGTGTCATCGTTATAGCTCGCCGGTATTATACTAGCGGGCTATGACTGTGGCTCCACCAAGGAGACGCTTTTGGGGGATGGCGTCAGGCTCTTTGATACCGGCGAGCCCTGACATCGCCGGTCCTCGGGCTGCGACGGCGGCCCCGCGCGCGCCTGCTTCCACTCTTTAATTTGGCCAACGTGGCCCACGAGTCCTCATATACACGCCCAAGACTCCAACGGAGCCTTCACGATTCCCAGTGGCGACCGCGATCCTCGGGAACAATCCGGCGGAGGGTGTAAATATCTGAGGCCGCCAGCTCCTCGACCCTCTGGTCAAGAGTGGACCATGGATCCCACAGCGCGGCCAGCAATCGACCGCTCACGCCGTCACTGGCTGCCGAAGCCAGCCAACTGACCAGTGCCGCCGCCTTGGTCTCGGCTCCACCGTCACCGGACAGGGCCTTTTGAGCGGTAGCGGCTTCGGTGTTGCCAGCCCGATCCTGGCCGGCGGCCAGAATTGCCTGGGTCATTTGGCTGGCGATGACGCCGGGAGCAATGGCGTTGACGTCGATGTTTCGTTCGCGGGCTTCGTGAGCAAAGGTTTCGGTAAAGCGGACCAGCGCCGCCTTGGCGACACCATAGGCGCTGAAATTCGGACGCGGTCCCGTTGCTCCGCCGCCCGAGATATTCACGATCTTACCGCGTCGACCGTCCCGCCCCAACTGGCCAACCAAAGCCCGACACAAGGCCACCGGCACCAGCAGATCAAGCCGGATGGTTTCCTGCCACGCTTCCCAATCATTCTCCCATAACGGCCCGATGGGCCCCTGAATAGCGGCATTATTGACCAGCAGATCCAGGCCACCCGCAGCGGCAACGACAGCCGCCAGGGTCTCGACGGCGTTGGTTGCCGCCAAATCGACCGCCACCGTTTCCAGGCCGGGCGGAGAGACGCCACCGGCGAACGGTTCCGCCGCCAGAGTGGCCGCCAAGGCATCCAGCCGAGACGCCGACCGGCCCACCAGCAGCAGACTGGCGCCATCAGCCCGCAAACGGCGGCAAATCGCGGTTCCCAGGGTTCCGTAAGCGCCTGTAACCAGGGCGCGATGGCCAGCAAGGGACGTGTTCATGGCCGTTTCCCATAGACCCAACGGTTGGCCCGTAACCATTCCAAGGTGCGGATAATCCCCTGACGGATGGTGAGCCGAGGCCGCCAGCCGAGGGCTTGAATTTTTCGGGTTTCAAGGAAAATAAAGGGATTATCGCCGATCCATCCCCGGTCACCGCCGCTATAGGCCAGGCTCGGCGTAACACCTAAATGCGCGGTAATCGTAGCGATACTATCATTAACCTCAACATACTCTTCGGTGCCAAGGTTAAAAAGATTAACTTTACAGTCAGACTGGGCCACGGCAACT
The DNA here is from genome assembly GCA_903920145.1 of uncultured Rhodospirillales bacterium. GTDB lineage: Bacteria > Pseudomonadota > Alphaproteobacteria > Azospirillales > Azospirillaceae > BOG-933. The sequence continues at coordinate 1,047 of CAIXKV010000073.1, read as the reverse complement.
AAGATCGCATCAATGCAGTCCTGAACGTAGAGATAGGATTTACGTTGTCGACCATTACCCAAGACGGGAAGAATGGTTGGGTCTTCCAATAGCTTTTGATGGAAATCGAAGATATGGCCATGGGTATAGCGTTCGCCGAGAATGGAGACAAAACGGAAAATCCAGCTTTGGAAGCCAAAACCTTCGCAATAGGCAGCGATCAATCCTTCTCCGGCCAGTTTGGACGCGCCATAGAGGGACGTTTGGATGGGAAACGGGGCGTCTTCGGGCGTGGGGATGACCGCCGCCTCGCCATAGACCGAGCCGGTCGACGAAAAAGCAATCCGCCGAATTTCGTTTGCCCGCATCGCCTCCAGAACATTGTAGGTGGCGATGGTGTTTTGTTCTAAATCCTTGCGCGGATGATGGGTGCCGAAACGGACATCGGCATTGGCCGCCAGATGAAAGACAAAATCACAGCCCGCCATGGCCTGGGTTAATGTCGCCTCGTCGAGCAAATCGCCTTTAACGAAGGTGAATCCCGGCTGGTCTCGAGCCTCGGTCAGGAATTCGGCAAAGCCCGTCACCAGATTGTCGTACACGGTGACGCGCACACCACACGCCAACAGGCGGTCGGCGAGCGTGCTGCCGATGAAACCCGCGCCCCCGGTAATGAAGGCGTGGCGGAATGTCGGCATCCGAATCTCGGTCAAAGGGCGCTCCCGTAAGGGGTTGGAACGAGGCTGTGCGGCCAGAAGGCCCGACGGTTAAAGCGCATCGTGGCTCCGCCGTCAACGGCGCCTCACGAGCCCCCATAGACAACAGCCATAGCGCAAGAAGAGTTTCTGATCACTCGAAATTTTAAGCGTCCCAGCGATGGCGTGAGACCGGCGAGCTATAACAATGACACACTGCCGGTATCGGGCCGCGACGACGGCCCCGCGCGCCCGTGCGCGCGAAGCCAAGGGCGCGGATGCGCCCGCCCGGCGTCTGAGGGCAGCCTTGATGAGTCAACATCAAGGCTCGAGGGTATGAGACCAACGGCCCTAGACAATGATCGGTGCCGTT
>CAIXKV010000072.1 GCA_903920145.1 uncultured Rhodospirillales bacterium | reverse complement strand
CTTGATGGTGACTCATCAAGGCTGCCCTCAGACGCCGGGCGGGCGCATCCGCGCCCTTGGCTTCGCGCGCATGGGCGCGCGGGGCCGCCGTCGCGGCCCGAGGACCGGCGATGTGTCAGTATCAGGGCTCGCCGGTATCACTACTTAAAATTGCTCACGAGCCATTGAGCCTTTTTTAGATCCTTGATGAGATTTTACAATTGCTCTAGGTCAAGGCCCTGCGCTGCACCGACAGGCTTTGGCTTTGATTTTTCAGTTTCACATAAAAATTAACCTATTGAATAATATTATACTTTATTGGATGGAGGCAGTTCCACACTCAAAATAAGGACATATGCCCCGCATAAGAGCATAAAATCTATTGACAGAAGCACCCCGAATCGCTACTTCATTTCCACGATATCTATCGAGTGATTATATCATGAGCACACCATGGACACCATGGAATCGTCACAAAAGCTTGCTAGGGATAAGAGCGACGACGGTGCGGACGCCGGAAGGGCACAACCCCCGAACGGATGGCGGTAAGAGCCTCGAGGAGATGTGATGCTGGCCTGGAGCAAAAAATACTCGATCGGCGTTCCGCGCCTCGATGCTGATCATGTAACACTGATTAGCTTACTGAATCAGCTTCACATCAATATGGCCGAAGATCAAAGCCGGGATGCGATCGAACCTGTCTTGACAGCCTTGCACCATTATGCCGATTCTCACTTTGAATTTGAAGAATCATTAATGGCTAACCTCAATTATCCAGACTTGGAGCGTCATAAAGATTGCCATAATGACTTTTGCAGCCGCATTGCCGAGTTGGCTCGAGAAGCCCCCATGAATCAGGATGTTGCCCGCAGCCTTCGAGCCCTGCTCGGTCGTTGGTTATTCGACCATGTGGTGCGGGTTGACGGCCAGTTCGGTGCTTGGCTCAAGAACAACCGCATCGTCGTCCCTGGTTTCCACCGCGACCACCGCCGGACTCCACCGCCGATCATCGAGCGGCGAACCTGCCACGCCTAGACGCCGGGCGGCCAACAGCCACAGCCACAACCGACCACCGAAATTGAGCGGATCCTTGACCAATCGGATGCTATAACACCTCGCAGACCGATACTGTCCTGTATGGCCTACCGCGATGGCCTGCCGCAGGTTGAAGGTAAGGGGAAGAGCATGGTGGCGCGACGGTTGGAGCATTTAGACGGCATCCGTGGCCTTGCCGCTTTTGCGGTGTTTGTCTGTCACTTTATCCAGGTTTTTCTCCCCCATGTCTATTATCTAGACCAAACAGGTGGCCATGGCCTGTGGGAAGATGAATTTGCCACATCTCCATTTAATATTATTGTTAATGGCAATTTTGCCGTTTGTCTTTTCTTCGTTTTAAGCGGTTATGTCCTCAGCCACCGCTTTCTGGCTTCGGGAGATATTGAGGGTTTGCGGCGCCTAGCGGCTAAACGCTATTTGAGATTGGCCTTGCCGGTGCTGGCGGCGGTTCTGCTGGCTTGGGCTATTCTAGCCATGGACGGCTACAGCTATGGCGAGATCAAACCGATTACGCGATCTGGCATGACCGACGCCTACGCTACCTTTATTCCTTTTTGGGGAGCCGTCGGCGACGGCGCCATCGGTGCCTTCTTCAATGGCAGTTGGCGACTCGACCCCGTGTTGTGGACCATGCAAACAGAACTTTACGGTTCGTTTCTGGTGTTCGGGATGTTGGCCCTCTTCGGAGGCATGGGTTGGCGCTGGCCAGTCTATGCCGCTGCCATCGCTATTTTCTACAACAGCTACTATCTGGCCTTCATCCTCGGGGTGGTGCTCGCCGACTACCAGCTCCAGGCCAGCGACCGCGACGCCCCACTTCTGATGACGCTGCTAGCCGTCGCCTTGGGAATTGCCTTTGGGTCTTATCCCTATTACGGCGCGGAACACGGCTTATGGAGCATTATGCCCGATATTGGCAGCGCTCATAAGCCGGTTTTCTATCATATTTTAGGAGCGGCTTTGCTGATTCAGGCAGCTAATCACTTCAGTCGCGTTCGCCAAGCCCTGAAACATCCCCTTTGCCGTTTCCTTGGCCGCATTTCTTACAGTCTATATTTGATTCATTTTCCGTTGGTGTGCTCGATTTCGGCTGGTTTGGCACTTTTATTCTTTCCTCATATGAACTATTCCATGGCCATCACATTGGCATTTCTGATCTCGGTGCCACTGGTCATTGCGCTGGCCACCCTGTTCACCGAATGGGTGGACCAACCCGCAATCCGGCTGGCGGACGCCTTCGCCACGCGACTCATGCCGCGCAGCCACCAGAGAGAGCCCGCCCTTGATCAAGCCCCGCAACAAATGCCACAAGCTCAGAAGATAGCCCCTCTGCCATTGCAAGCAGAACCCACGTAGGGGAGCTATCCAAACCGCTCCCCCCCACCAGGGCTATTCAGCGCCGCTGCTAGCCGGATTCCCGATCATACTCAGGAACTCTCGACGGGTCGCAGGGTCTTCGCGAAAAGCCCCCAGCATGCGACTGGTGACCATGACCACTCCGGTTTTTCGAACCCCTCGGCTGGTCATGCACTGATGACTAGCTTCGATCACAACCGCTACCCCCTGAGGCTGCAAAACCTGATCGATGGTGTTGGCGATTTGGGCGGTCATTTTCTCTTGAATCTGGAGACGACGGGCATAAACCTCGACCACGCGGGCTAGCTTACTGATCCCAACCACCCGACGGCTGGGCAGATAGGCGACATGAGCCTTACCGATAATCGGGACCATGTGATGCTCGCAATGGGATTCCAAACGGATATCCTTGAGCACCACCATCTCATCGTAACCATCGGTCTCCTCAAACGTCCGGTTCAACAGTTCGACCGGATCAATATGATAGCCGCCGAAGAACTCCTCATAGGCCCTGACCACACGCTCTGGAGTCCCACGGAGCCCTTCCCGACCCGGATCATCACCAGCCCACCGGATCAGCGTGCGCACGGCATCTTCGGCTTCGGCCCGGCTTGGTCGAGCGCCCGCGCCCCGCAACACCACCGGAACTCGTGGAACAGCCTCCACCTGAGAAATTTTTGGATGCGTCATGATCGGACTTTCTCTACTGGTGGTCCCGAAATTCAGGCTAAACCGCTCGCGTTCGAGAGGTATGTGGAGCAAGCCCCTCTCGATATCAAGGGGAAATGCAGGGATTAGTGTAAAGAAATCGGCTGGTGTGGACTATCCAGAGAAAAAGCTGGGATTTCCACATCAAATCGCTCTCCGGTCGTTGTCTCCATTTGATAACTACCCACCATGATCCCTGATGGCGTATTCAAAGGAGTCCCGCTGGTGTACTCATACTTGGTTCCAGGAGCCAAGACCGGCTGCTCGCCCAAAACTCCAGGGCCGCTAACTTCACGAACTTGGCCCAGCCCATCCGTGATCCGCCAGGAACGATTTAATAATTGGACAGTTTCCGGGCCATTGTTTTCGATCAATACCTGATAGGCCCAGATGAAACGGTTTTTATCGGGAACCGATTGAACCGGGAGATACATCGGCCGCACTGTAACCGTAATCTCGCGCGTTGTCTTGCTGTACATGGCTGTCATCTTCCAGTGATTGGGTTCCGAGGCCGCCCGGCAACCTTTGTCAGAGATCGGGATCGGGATCGGCTGCGATCCGGGAACGCCCCCACCTTCCTGGCAAAGATATTGGGCGGCGCCCCCTGTTTTTCTCAGCGCGTGGCGAGCTGGACTATCGCCGCCCAGGCGGCCTCGATGGACTCCATCGGATCTTCAAAATCAAGACGAAACACCGCCCCTTTCCGCCGCAAATCGCACCCCTCGGCGTCGATTCCGGTGAGGGCCCAATCGTCGGTGCCCAACGACCCCAACCCGCGATGGAGTGCCTGGACGATAACCCGATCAGCCAAAGCGCGGATATTTTCGGGATCGATCCGCCGAATCAACGCGTCCTCCCCGGCCCAACCGCCCAGGGCCCCGGCTTCGGAACCAGAGTTTAAGATCAGCGCCGCCCGATCGATCCAATGGCTCCGCCCGAAACCGCCGACCCAATGCGCCTGTTCGACCTCCACCCGATAATAAGCAAAATCTCCAAAACCATCATAGAGCGCCGCCCCAGGGTGACGCGCCAAATACCGGGCACGATGCTGCGGCGCCTGGGTCGGGCACATCCGGCCCAACACCGTGACACGGGCGCCGGCCAAAGGGTCCGCCAGGCCGACCGTGCCGTCAAATAACAAGCCCACCCGATCATCGGCCAAAAAATTCCGAGTATGCTCGGCCAAAGTCGACACCAGCAGCAGCGGGCTACCATCCCAATCCAGGGCCACCAGCGTCAAGGTTGGATAAGGCCAGCCGGACTCGTGACGCCAAACTGTCGCCAGTGCCGCCCGATCCACCCGCCGCATCACCCGGCGCGCCATCCGCCCCGGCGAATCACCCGAAGCTTCGCCGCCCGCCGCACGGCTGCCATTAACGACTGTTTCCGAGCCTGGATCAACACGCATGGGTCGGGCTCATCGGTTCTGGGGCCTCCGTCGGGGTATTTTGGCCGGACATCCCGAAAAAGAGAAGGTGAAACACCGCCAAAATTTCATCACAAATCTGGGATAAAGGAAACTCATAGGCCGGTGGGATCACGGCCAAAGAAAGCGGTTCAGCCATGCCTCAGACCATCGCCCTAGTCGATGACGATCGTAACATCCTAGCCTCGGTCTCCATCGCCCTGGAAGCCGAGGGCTTCGAGGTGCGCACCTACACCGATGGTGCCGAAGCTCTGCGCGGTCTCACCCAAAAGCCAGCCGATCTCGCGGTGCTGGACATCAAAATGCCCCGCCTCGATGGCATGGAGCTGCTGTCCCGGCTCCGTCAGGTCTCTAGCCTGCCGGTCATTTTTTTGACCTCTAAGGATGACGAACAGGACGAGGTGTTGGGCCTGCGGATGGGAGCCGACGATTATATCCGCAAACCCTTCTCGCAACGACTGCTGATCGAACGCATTCGGGCGCTATTGCGGCGTGAGGCCATCGGGCGAGGTCGCCTTGTCAGCGAACCGGGAGCGGTGGTGGCACGAGGCGAGCTGTTGCTGGACAGCAGCCGTCACGCTTGCACCTGGAAAGGCGCTGCCATCGACCTAACCGTGACCGAGTTTCTACTGGTCAAAGCCCTGGCCGTGCGCCCCGGTCATGTCAAAAATCGTGACCAATTGATGGATGCCGCCTATGGCGAGTGCATCTACGTCGATGATCGGACCATTGACAGCCACATCAAACGTGTTCGCAAGAAGTTCCGTGCGGTTGACCCTGAATTTAACCAGATAGAAACGCTCTATGGTGTCGGTTATCGCTACAAAGAGTCCTGATTCTTTCCAGTCCCGGCGGCGGCGGCTGTCGCCGCTGACTCGCCGCATCCTGGCCCTCAATGTACTGGCGCTGGCCATCTTGGTTGGCGGCGTGATGTATCTTGGGCGCTATCAGGATCGCCTGATTCAGGACGAACTGGAGGCGCTGAACACTGAGGCCCGCATTTTCGGTGGCGCGTTGGGCGTGGGTGCCGTCGAGGCCCAGCCCGGCGGCGGCTTGCGTCTGGCCCCGGATTTAGCGCGCTTGATGGTGCGCGGTTTGGCCGAGCCCACCGAAACCCGCACCCGGCTATTCGATACCACCGGCACCCTGATTGGCGACAGCCAAATCCCGGAATCTGCCACCACCACACCATCCCCACCGGCTCCGTCTTCGGGTTGGTTGGTGGACCGGCTGGCCCGGTTTTACGACACCATCGCCCACACCTTCCCCAGCCGAGACCAACTGCCGGTCTTCAAGGAAAGGCCGTTGCTTCAAGCCAGCCTGTCTGCCGATGTTCAACGAGCCTTGGCCGGAGAGGTCAGTGCCATTGCCTGGACCACTCCCGAAGGCGGCCTCACCTTAACCGCCACAGTGCCGGTTAAGCACGACGCGATTCTGGGCGCCCTCTTACTGACTCAAAATGGCGATCGAATCGAAGCGGCGGTCCAGTCGGTGCGAATCGACATCCTCCACGTCTTCGCCGTCACCTTGACTGTAACGGTAGCCTTGTCGCTGTATTTAGCCAGCTCCATTGTCCGACCAATTCGTTTACTGGCCCAAGCCGCCGATCAGGTGCGGCGTGGTCATGGCCGCCACCAAGAAATTCCTGACTTCACCAATCGTCACGACGAAATCGGCGAATTATCATTGGCCTTGCGCGAAATGACCGCCGCGCTATGGGCCCGAATGGACGCCATCGAGCATTTCGCTGCCGACGTATCCCATGAGCTCAAAAATCCGCTGTCATCCTTACGCAGCGCTGTTGAAACCGCCGCCCGGATTCAAGACATCAACCGCCAACGTCCGCTCATGGCCATCATCGAAGACGATGTGCGCCGTCTGGATCGCCTGATCTCCGACATTTCTCACGCCTCCCGAATCGACGCCGAACTCAGCCGCGCCGAAACCGAAACAGTGGATATCGGCGCCATTCTGCGGATGTTGGCCGATATCCACACGGCCACCAGCACCGATGCGCCCCAACTGCCGCGACTAGCAGCCCAATTGCCCGAGGGGATCGACTTAACAGTTCGAGGATTCGAAGGTCGATTGGTTCAGGTTTTTCAAAATCTGATCGCCAACGCTCTCTCCTTCTCGCCCCCAAACGGAATCGTGTTGTTGGCTGCCCGCCGCGAAGGCCAAGCCGTCGAAATCAGCGTTACCGACCAAGGGCCAGGGATTCCCGAAGGAAAACTAGAAGCCATTTTCGACCGTTTCTACAGCGAACGCCCCCCCGCCGAAAAATTCGGCACTCACTCCGGCCTTGGTCTCAGCATCAGCAAACAGATCGTAGAAGCTCACCATGGCCGGATTTTCGCCCAGAACCGCTCGGCTCCCGATGGCAGCGTTGCCGGTGCTATTTTCACAGTACGCCTCCCCTTACGGGCGTAACGAAATCACAAAGCAATGATATTTTAACGGCCCGAGACCGGCAGTGTGTCATGGTTAGAGTTCGCCGGTATCAATCAATAGACTCACCGGCATAAGACTTTTTAATGATTAATTGCTCAAAATTTTCCACTGGTAGTGGTCGACTGAAAAAATAGCCCTGAAAGGCACGACAACCTGTATTCAGCAAAAAATCTCGCTGTTCGACGGTTTCGACACCTTCTGCAATGACTTCGAGTCCAAAGCTTTTGGCAAGCGCCACAATGGTTTTGGCAACGGTCGCATCATTTGAGTCCGTAAGAATATCACGCACAAAAGATTGATCAATTTTTAATTGATTCAATGGTAGGCGCTTGAGATAAGCCAGAGACGAATAACCAGTACCAAAATCATCTAGAGAAAATCCAACCCCCTTATCCTTTAATAAATGCATTTTATTGATGATTTCTTCCATATTATCAATCAACAAACTTTCGGTTAATTCAAGTTTTAATTGTTTCGGATGGGCTCCGGTCCTGTTGATGACATCCATAACCCGATCAACAAAGTCTGATTGATGAAATTGGCGGGCGCTGACATTGACGGCAATAGCCAAATGCGCCAATTCGGGATGTTGAGCCCACTTGGCCAATTGAGTACAAGCTGTTTCAAGAACCCATTCCCCCAAGGGCAGAATGACACCTGTATCTTCAGCCAAAGGAATGAAGTCGGCGGGAGAGACCATGCCCCGTTGAGGATGTTGCCATCGCACCAAAGCCTCGGCCCCGGTTAGAACGCCGTTTTCTACCACTTGCGGCTGATAGAAAAGCAAAAATTGTTGTTTATCAAGTCCCTCTCTCAAGTCCGATTCCAAATCTGCCCGAACCCTAATAATTGATTGCAGTTCAGGATCAAAAAACATCAGCGTATTACGGCCAGATGCTTTTGCTTTGTACATAGCAATATCGGCCTGTTTCATTAGTTCATCAATACTATCACGTTTTTCACCAAACATAGTAATTCCTATGCTGGGTGTGCACCGAAAATCTTTTCCGCCAATCTGGTATGGCTCACCCAAAATGGTCAACAGCCGCTCACCGAAAAGTCTCGCCTGGGCAGCGGCTTTTTGAGGGTTTTGATTGAGATCAATTAGAACAACGACAAATTCATCGCCACCAACTCGTGATACAGTATCAACATCACGGATTGTTGTTCTAAAACGAGCAGCAACTTCCTGTAATAAACAATCCCCCGTGTCATGCCCTTGAGTATCATTAACGATTTTAAAATTATCAAGATCAACGAACAACAAGGCGCCTTCACTGTCATTGCGGACACTAGAAATTAGAGCTTGTGTTAAACGGTCTTTCAGAAGACGCCGATTCGGCAGACCCGTGAGGTGATCGAAATACGCTAACTCCCTGATTTGGTTTTCGGCATCTTTACGGTCAGTAATATCATCATAAACCCCAAGAACGCCAATAATTTCACCTTTTTGGTTGCGGAGTGGAACTTTAGAGGTGCGAACCCATGCCGTTTGCCCATCGGATCGGCGAATTTGTTCCTCATAAAACAGCTTTGATTGACCAGACTCAATGACGCTTTGGTCATCATCACGATACAAATGCGCTCGATCTGCCCATGTTAGATGGTAATCATCTTGACCAATGACATCATCTGGATTTTTTTTCCCTGCGTCATTCGCAAATACTGGATTACAGCCTAAATAATGAGATGATTGATCTTTCCAAAAAACTCTGATAGGAATTGTATCGATAATAGATTGCAATAAATGCTTTGATTCATTTAATTCAAGATTTGCTTTTTCTTGGTTAGCCCTAGCCAACCCCATATCTCCGATCAGGCGTGCCAATCTTGTGAAAAATTCCATCATTGTACGCACTTGATATTCGCTAAAGACTGGAATCTTACTTAGAGCATCAAGATAGCGTACTGTATTAAAACCATGATCTTCTGCTTGATGAATAAAATACTCACGATCCGGTTCTTCAAAGAAAAATTGACCTGTGAAAAAATTTCCAACATGCTGACCTCCGATCACGATCGGTACGGCGACATCAACCAATCCGTTCTTGCATTTATAGACATTATAGGGCTTTCCCTGACTTAACTGTCCGGCCAAAACAGTATCACTTTCCCAACACCCCTTCGCCGTTGCTGGGTTGACCCGATGGAATCGAGTGCAAATATCCTGCCATCCGGTAGCAACCAGGACATTACCCTCCAGGTCCAGCACCGCCGTCACAGCACCAGTGAGGGTTGAAAAACTCTCACAAAGGGCTTGCAACTCCTGCGCAGGTATCAGGTCAGAAAGTTTCATCTGATCCTCGGCGTCCATACAAACCCATCGGCGCCTCGCCATTCCCTCAGACACGGACCCCGACGTCGCGACCTGAGAGCGGCAAGATACCGTCGCTCCCCGCTCTCACAGCAAGCTACCAACTGAAGTAGGTCTTTGGCGGAGTCCCGGCAATCGAACGGGCCCAGATATGATCGGCCCTCAAAGAAAAAAGAGGCGCGGGCAACTGATCAGGATGATAGCTCCTCAAAGAAGTGGTTCGGGGGGTGCTTTTGTGGGCTCTGGCCATACCGACAAGAGCCCTGTTAACCTCATATACCAATGGCCTTGGACGTTGACACGTCCGCAGCGCCCTCAGACGCCGGGCGGGCGCATCCGCGCCCTTGGCTTCGCGCCATGGGGCGCGCGGCGGCGGTCGCCGCCGATACCGGCGATGTGTCAGTATCAGGGCTCGCCGGTATCATCCAATGGCCTTGGACGTTGACACGTCCGCAGCGCCCTCAGACGCCG
>CAIXKV010000071.1 GCA_903920145.1 uncultured Rhodospirillales bacterium | reverse complement strand
GCCTTGATGGTGACTCATCAAGGCTGCCCTCAGACGCCGGGCGGGCGCATCCGCGCCCTTGGCTTCGCGCGCATGGGCGCGCGGGGCCGCCGTCGCGGCCCGAGGACCGGCGATGTGTCAGTATCAGGGCTCGCCGGTATATAGGTACCGGGGTCAGACTTTTCGTGGGCTCCGCCCACCCCCGCAAAGGGCCGTGGCCCTTTGAACCCTTGACGTTTTGAGGTCAAGGAGGCCATGCCTCCTTGCGGATACGGGGTTGGCGCCCTGCGAAAGCCAGGGAAAGGGCGCCATCTTAGCGCCTCTGGAGCATCGCACCCGCCCCTACACCAGGACACCGCCATGCCGCCCGACATGACCACCTTTGATCTCGTTGCCCTGCTTTGGTTCGCCGTGATCTGGCTGGTCTACACCATTGGCCAGGATCGGCCCTGGAGTTGGGCCGGAGGGATTAACCATCATTTGCGACGGATGCGCGTCATTTGGATACGCAGAACCCTTGAACGCGATATCCGTCTGATGGACAGCCAATTGGTCGGTCACACTATGAACAGCGTGACCTTTTTTGCCTCGACCACCATGCTCATTCTGGCTGGATTGCTGGGTTTACTGGGCAATGTTGACCGCATCTACGCGGTCGCGGATCGCTTAACCTTTACGGCCAAGACATCTCCCGAACTGTTTGAAACCAAGTTGTTAATGTTGGTGGCAATTTTTATTTATGCCTTCTTCCAATTCACATGGGCGCTCCGGCAGTTCAACTATATTTGCGCCATGATCGGATCTGCCCCGGCGGCTCCCCTCGCACCCCATCACCGCGACGCCCTGGCCGAAACCGTGGCGACGGTGATGACGCACGCTATAACCGCCCTGAATGGCGGTCTTCGGGCTTACTATTTTGCGCTGGCGGTGCTCACCTGGTTCATCCACCCATGGCTGTTCCTGGTGACCAGCAATCTGGTGGTGGTGATCCTGGTTTGGCGGCAACTGTGGTCAGGCGCCGCCAGAGCCATCAACCGGCATATCGAGATTTTGAACGGGATCGAGAGGCCGGATTAGCCGACCGGCCCGCCCCGGCGGCTGGCCCTCCTCCGGTCCCCCGGCGATGATCCGAAGCGCCAGGAGTGCGGCGATCCACGGGCGCCGATGTCGGAGCCGATGCAACAGCCGCCGCCGCTGCCGCCATTGCTGGATGACCGGCCATCACCGCCAACGGGCGACGGGTCAGTTTTTCGATGTCGCGCAGATACGTGCGCTCGGAGGGATCACAGAACGATAAGGCGATCCCGCGAGCACCAGCCCGAGCGGTACGGCCCACCCGGTGCACATAACTCTCTGGAATGTTCGGCAACTCGTAATTGATGACGTGAGTCACATCATCCACGTCAATGCCCCGAGCGGCAATATCGGTGGCCACCAGCACCCGCGCATCGCCCGAGCGGAAACGAGCCAAAGCCCGCTGCCGAGCACTTTGGGACTTGTTGCCGTGCAGCGCCTCGGCGACAACACCAGCCTTGTCCAACTGCTCGACCACCCGATTCGCTCCGTGCTTGGTGCGCGTGAATACGATTACCCGCGCCAACTCCCGGTCGTTCAACAACGCATTCAGCAGAGCGCGCTTGCTGGCGGCATCCACAAAGAACACCCGCTGCTCGATAGCCTCCACAGTCACAACCGCCGGTGTCACCTCGACCCGGACCGGGTCGGTCAGCATGTCGGCGGCCAAGCGCGTAATGTCCGGGGGCATGGTTGCCGAAAACAGCAGGGATTGCCGCTGTTTCGGCAAGGTCGCAATGATCTTGCGAACGTCCCGGATAAAGCCCATGTCCAGCATCCGGTCGGCTTCGTCCAACACCAGAACGCCGGTTCGATCCAACCGGATATGACGTTGGTTAATCAGGTCCAACAGCCGCCCCGGCGTCGCCACCAGAATATCAACACCTCGCGCCATGGCTTTCACCTGGGGATCTTGGCCGACACCGCCAAAGATCACCGTATGACGCAGGCTTAGATGGCGGCCATATGTGGCAATCGCCTCACCGATCTGGATCGCCAGTTCGCGAGTCGGGGCCAGAATCAGCGCACGAGCCGATCCAGGAGATAATGGAATCCGGACTTCAGCCAACCGCTGAAGAATCGGCAGGGAAAAAGCCGCCGTCTTTCCGGTTCCGGTTTGAGCAATACCAACCACATCCCGACCAGCAAGCAAGGAGGGAATCGCTTGGGCCTGAATCGGGGTTGGCGTATGGTAGCTTTCCGCCGCAAGGGCACGCAACAAAGGCTCGGCAACACCGAGGGTAGCAAAATCTGATGTGGTCACGGAAGTTATAGTCCTTCGGCGCGCAGACATCGACAGGTCGCGATATCAACCGGCCATGGTCGACGGCGCCTTGATGATCGGGTGCGGCGGCTCCACGCGCTTCGGCCACTGCGGATTTCAGGGAATCATCCCAGGATTAGGCCCTGCCGTGCGAGAGAACAGCGGAGCGTCGCGCGATCGCGAGAGAATTCTTCGATCATCTCTGAAGGATAAACCAGCCCCTGTCAAGGATTTTTCAACTTTTCGTGAATCAAGCCAACCGACTGGGCCGATGAGGAGCGCCAACTATATTAAGACTCGCCATACAAAAGCCGCCTCGCTGAGATATCAGAATTCACCAGACGATCGCGTCCGATGGGAGGAGCTTTCTTGAGCGCAAAGACCTGGATGAGAAAAACCTTAACCCTGCCATTGATGGTGTTGGCCGCAGGCCTGATTCTCTTCGAAGACTTTGTTTGGAATAAAATCACCCTGCTGGTTGGGCTCGTCTCTCGTTGGCGGTTGGTGGCGCGGTTGGAACGCTGGGTGTTGACCCGCGACCGAACCACCACCCTCGCCCTGTTCGCCATCCCGATTTCAGCGTTAATTCCCATCAAATTAATCGCGGTTTATCTGATCGTTTCCGGCCATGTCACCCTTGGCATTCTGGTGATTATTGCAGCTAAACTGATTGGTACGGCGATTTCGGCGCGCCTGTTCATGATTGCCAAGCCCAAGCTGATGACCTTTGAAACGTTCGTCTTGGTTTACAATAAGGTGATCCAATTCAAGAATTGGGCGCACCGGATCGTCAACAGCCTGGGCGTTCGCGAAGCCTTGGCCCGCGCCAAGGCCGCTGTGCAAACGACATGCCTGAAATGGGCAGGAACATCACGGTGGGCAAAAATGCGGGGGTCAACTCTGGGCGACCGCCTGCTCGCCGCCCGACGGCATTTAAGAAAGCCCCCCTGCCCCCCGCCCATGGAGCCTTGAAAGCCGAACTGTCAGGTCGGACCCATCGAATGCCGGCGCGCAAACAGCCGCCAATCCAAAACATTCGGACGCGGCCCCCCGCCCAGCAACAGCTCCATCTCGGGCTCGGTCAAAAACCCACGCCCTCGGCACGTCGGGCATGCCTTGTCGAGATCCTGATCCCTCGCCACCACCCGCGTTCCTTTACCATCGCATCGTTCGCAAACATACGTGCTCATGGGCCCCTCGCCTTCCCACACACGAGCCAATCCCTAAATCTTTGGGGACTCCCCGAAGCTCCGGCCACCCCATCGCGGATCTGTGATATCCCGCGCCTCGTCAGCCATCAAAGTAGACGTAAAAGCAATCAGGAAAATTGTCACCGTGATTGCCACAATCAAATGAAACCCGCTCTGCAACCCAAACAAAGCGTCCCGAACCAAGGTTCCCAGACTCGGTGCCGGGTCTTGCACGCCGATTCCCAAAAAACTTAGCGCCACTTCAGTCTGAACCAAGGGGCCAACGATCGAGGCCGCTCGAACCGCAATGCTCCCTCCAATATTGGGTAAGATATGCGTGATCACGATGCGGAACGGCGATGCTCCCAACGCCATGGCCGCCAAAACGTGGGTCTGCCCCCGTTGAACCAAAGCGAGAGATCGCACAAACCGAATTAAGGGAGGCGAGCATCCCAGACCCAAGATTACAACAAGAGTAGCTTTACTGGGGCCCATGATAATGGAGACAATAATCGCTAGAACAAGCTCCCGAATTCCCATCGAAAAATCAATTATACGCATAATTAAGGCATCAATCCAGCCCCCATACCAACCGGAAATTCCACCAAAGACAACCCCAAGAACAAGGGCCAGAACCAGAGCCGAGGCGACAATCTCAAAGGATGTTCCGGTTCCAATCAGCAAACGGGCGAGTAAATCCCGACCAAGGCCGTCGCGCCCGCAAGGATGCGCCACCGTTGGCCCTTCCCAAATATGCGCCAAATCCACAGCAAATGGGTCCAAAGGCAAAACCCGTCCCGCAATGACGATCAGAACCAGCAGAATCACCAGAACCAAGCAAAAAAGCGTTCGAAACGACCAGGACACCGGGCCCCGGCTCGGGCTGGTCATGGCCTGTCCTGAGGATGACGGGTACGAGGATCAAGACTAATAATGGCTAAGTCGCAGATCAAACTGATGACAACCTGGAATACAACAAAAATTAAAATAATCACCCCGGCCAACGAATAATCTCTGGATAAAACTGAAAAAATAGCAAGCTGACCTAATCCAGGTAAATCAAAGACGATCTCAACAACCGCCGTCGAGGTCAGAACGGCACCAGCCAAGATACCCACGATGGCCCACACCGCCACCATGACATTCGGTAGGACATGGTGAAAGAAAATCGCCGTCTCAGTCAAACCCTTAGCCCGTGCATAGCGCACATAATCCTGTCCCATAACGTCCAGAACTTGCGCCCTGGTGGTCCGCGCAATCAGGGCCGCCGGCGCCATGACCAACGCGGTAATGGGAACCACCCAATCCACAAAACTGGCCAACTCACCGCTCGCGGATTGACCAAAGAAAGCCGTAGCCCCCAGCATCAGCCAGGTGGCCAGCACCACCGGCGGAATCGAAAGAACCACCATCGCCCCAATGGTGGCTGCAATATCAAAGCCCGCCCTGGCCCGATGCGCCGAAAGAGCACCAACCCCAATTCCGAGCGGAATCGCCACAATCATGGTCACGATCACCAAAGGAAACGTAATCGGTGCGGCATCCAAGATCAACGTTGCCACCGGAACGCCGCCATAGCGCCACGACATCCCTAAATTTCCGTGCAACACGTCCATCCCGTAGGTGAAGAACTGTTGCCATACTGGCAAATCCACCCCCGCGGCCTGCCGCAATCGCCGAACGAATTCGGGATCCCCTCCCTGTCCGTCGGCCATCAGCGCCACCGGATCTCCCGGAATCAGTCGGCTGACCACAAAAGAAAAGAGCACCGCCATCGCCAGCATCAGGGTGGCCTCGGCGATGCGGCCTGCCACCGCTCCCCAAAATTCCCACCCTCCCCGGTTTGGAGTCACGGCAACACGCTGTCCCGAAGGTCAAGCATCCCCATGGGTAAAACATGGACCCCAGTCACCCCAGGCCGAGCCAAAGCGACGCTCATTGGCACCGGCAATGGCACGACAGCGCGATCAGAGATCAAAACGCGCTCGGCCTCTTGGCACAACAGATGACGCTGGTTAGGGTCCGAAACGGTTTCGGCTTCATCGATCAGCCGATCAAATCCTGGGTTGTGCCAACGAGATCGATTAAACGGGCTGGCCCCGTACCACACAGGCCGCAACACCGTCAGAGCATCGGGGTAATCCGCCGTCCAGCCCGACACGAAGAACGGCAATTGCCCCTGATTGGCCGCCGTGATCTGGGCGCCCCGCTCGAGGATGAGCACCCCGACCGAAATCCCCAAGACCGCACTTAACTGACCAGCATAGACCGTCACTTCGTCGCGGACATTGTCGGTCCCAACCAGTTCCAGGGGGGGCGGAGGATGTCCTTCTCCATAGCCTGCTTCGGCAAGCAGCCGTTTGGCCTGTGCTGGATCATAGGGCACTGGCGCCACATTGCCGGCGCGATACCCGCCCAGGTCGGAAGGAATCACGCCATCCATCCGAGTCGCGGCCCCACGATACAGCCCCGTAACGATGGAATCGCGATCCAGAGCCAAACCGACTGCTTCCCGTACCCGAATATCGCGAAAGGGGGGATAGAGCGCCTGATTCATGCCGATATAGCGAATCTGGCTGCGCGGAAAAGTCAATCTTTGCGCGTCATAGCGGTGATCGTTCAAAATCGAACGGGCCACCAACTCGGGAATCACGACAAAATCGAGAGCCCCGGAGTTGTAACGAGCCAGGAGCGTCTCGGCATGGGGGATCACCGAAAAGCGCACCCCATCCACCGATGGAGCGCCCCCCCAGTAGTCGCGATGGGCCGCCAAAACCACATCCTGATTCCGCCGCCAGCTCACCAAACGAAAGGGGCCGGTGCCAGCGGAACCATGGCCCACCCAATCAGGGCCATACTGGGCCACGATTCCGGAATCCACGAAAAAGAACGGAACCAAGGGAAAGACGGCATCGGGCGCGGTGAAATGGACATCAACCGTGTAGCGATCAATCACGGTCACCCCGGCGAGGGCCTCGGTTCGCCCATCCTCGACATCCTGGGCACCAACCACCTGCCGCAACTCGAAGGCACCAAGACTCGGTTGTGGCCGCTTCTTAAGCAGTTGAACAAAGGTCCAGCGAACATCCTCGGCGGTGAATTCCCGGCCGCTGTGAAAACGCACCCCCGAACGCAACACGATCCGCCACGTCCACCCACCATCCGGGGTATGCCACGACGTTGCCAGCGCAGGCACAACCCGCCCGTCCGGGGACAAAGCCGTAAAGCCTTGATAAACCTGCGAAAGAAGATTGTAAGTGATCAATCCCGTGAACGAAAAAGGATCGATCGTCTGCAAATCATCATTGAGATTGGTTCGAAATATCTTCTCTCCATCCGCTGCGAAACCTACAACCGGCAACGCCGACCCCAAAAGAGCCAGTAGCGCGATAGCAATGCAACGAAAGGGTGAACTAAAAACAACAAATGCCCCCCGTAGGCTTTTCATCCAAACAGAAAAGCCCCCCGGAAGCAGCGTCAGATCACGGCAAATTGCCTTCCAAACCGAAATGAATATGACTTTCTCCTTCATGGGCCTGGAACACACCCTGAGCCAATCGACGGAAGTAGTTCATTATGAACACCCGAATCGCGGCGGTCAATGTGATGGTCTCCCCGCCTTTGCCTTTTTGGCCGGTATCCGAGTCGCCGGACGAATCCTGGCCCTCTTCAACATCACGCTGCCGCCGCCATTCACCGATATGGTGGGAAATAAAAGTGCATATTTCATTGGTCGTAAGCCGCTCACGATCACCGATATCCTGAAGAGCCTCCCAAATATCCATTTCCATCCGCAAACTGGTGCGCCGCCCGTCAATGACGATATTCATGCACTTCAGTCGGCGAGGCTGAATATTGGCTAACAGATGATCGCGTTCCATGGCTTTCTCCATCATTAAGCGCCCGGAGCGGCCGTGCGCCATATGTGGATATTCTTACGAATGGCCGACGAGGGTCGCATTGCCAAATTTGGTAACGAGGGCTATCCAGAGAGCGGCGGCGTCCGGTCGGTCTTGGAAGGACGACTCGAGCCCTCTCCCCGACAAGCCCTCCTCCCCCCTGACAAGAAGGTCCAGCCTATGACAGGCGCTGAAACCAGGGCTCAGAAGACCTCAGACAATCAAAATGGCAGCGACTCGGGATCGGCTCCCTGGTCTGGCTGGCTGCGAACAGCGGTCCTCGAGGCCGTCCGGCGAGAGCCGCTGTTGGCGGCTGAAGATGCCATCATGCTGGTCGATATCCTCACCGCCGTGTCCCGCGCCACCATGACTCCAGCGCGAGTTCTATCCAATCCCATGGTCGGCGGTTGGTTGAAGCGAGCCGTCACCGCCAATTTGGCGCGCCCCCTGGATGACGCGCTTCAGGATACGAAGGCTCTACGGGATTTATTGGTGGTGGCCCTATTAAGGCATTATCAGGATGGCTTTATCACTGGAGCTGATAATGAAATCCGCGTGTGCAACGTCATCAGTATGACATCAGACGTTGGTCATGTAGCCATGGCGCACTGGTCGCGCACCGCATCGGCGCAGTTGCGACAGCAGGCCGAATCGGTAGACGGTGGATTATCGGGGTTCCAGGTCTGCGCCGAAGCCGAGTCGGCCAGTGGCCATGACGAGATGGCCGAGATTCTTGAGCAAATGGGGGAACTCAGCGAAACCGAATCGAGAGAGCGGCTTTTGGCCATGTCCCGAGATTTGCTGACCCTAAAGAGCCAAATCCAATAGCAACGACGCGCTTACGCCTTCCGTGAGGAGGAGAATCGCGGGTCTAACTCGAAAGCATAGGGGTCTCCGAGCGCCAACTGACGAAAGGCGCGCATGGCGGAAATCCGAGTCGCTGCCGTCAGGGGCACGCCATCGGCCCCTTTTTGCTCCACTGTCTTGCGACCCAGATCGCTGATCGCCGACTCGAGCCCATATCGTCCCATCAACGGCCCCTCCTCCTGTGCCTCTGGCTTAGGACTGTCCATGGCTTGGATCTCTTGGTGGCATACATTTGTAATGCTACCCAGACTAAAGCGCAGAATCATTGCCAAATCTGGCAATACCGTCGCCTCTGGCGCCCTTGTTGACACTCATGAAATGCCGGACACTCGCGGCAAGAGGTCCGCTTCAGAGTAGGCAGCAGAACGATGGTGGCTAGCCCGTTTGACAGGTTTCAAAATCCCGACTCGGGCAACAGCCCAGAGAGCCCTTCGGATTGCGACTCGGGACACGACTCGGGACACGAGGCCAATGCCCTTTCCGGCACCGACTCGGATGACAACGCTTTCGGCCTACCGATATCCGATTGGCTGCGAATCGCTATTTCCAAAGCTCTCCGGCGAGATGCCCTGTTGGCGGCCGAAGATGGCATCATGCTGGTCGATATTACGACGGCCTTGCTTAAAAACAGAATGACAGTTGATAAAGTATTATCGAATCCTTTTGTCGGGCAATGGCTCCAATGGGCTGTTATAAATAGCCTAAACCTACCAAAAGTCGATTTAATTAGAGAGACAACTCTCTTGAGAGACCTTTTGGTTAGCCACGCTATCGGTCTATATCAAGATGGTTTGATCAAAGGCCAAGATGTCGATATTAGATTATGCAACATTGTTGAAATGCTTTGGGGTATTGGAACGGACACGATCTTATCATGGTCGAAAAATGCGGCCCCTCATCTTCAGTCTCTAGCACAAGCCAAGGATGCTGGGCTCTCTCATTTCAATGAGTCGATCGAATCGGAAAACGCCAAAGGTCGTCGAGAACTATCCGATATTATGGAAACAGTATCATTCCTGGATCAAAAAGACCTGAAACGGCATTTGCTACAAATGTCGGAAGCCTTGGCAGCATTAAGACGTCAGAAACATTAGCCAAAAAGGGCCAGAGGCTTTCGCCCCTGACCCTCCTTTGCATCACAGCATACCAAAGCCCCAGAAGTCCTTTCGCTCGTTCCTAGCGGGCGAAAGGCCTAGCAAGGCTTCACCAAAAGATAAGACCCGTTCAGTCTACTCTATGGGCAAGGAGCAGGTCCGTCTTTTGGCCCTTGGCGGCTTAAAACCTCGGTTTTAAGCCGCCAATTTTTCTCTGTTTTCGATACTAATTGCACAGATTGCGAAGCTATCAATGCTGATTCCATAATGTTTTACAAACAGACCTTGCGTCAGTTCACGAGCCTCTTCGTTTGACTCCTCGGGATCATGGTGCAGGAAACGACCAAAGATCGCCTGCATATCGTTGGCATACCGTTGCGTGTGCAAAATATGCGCGTGTAACGCACGATCCGCAGTCATTGGCGGTGCCAAGCGGTGCTGCGGATAATCCACTTGGAGCGACAAGAGACGACGATAGGAAGCCACCGCTTCGCGGGCGGCTTCGGGGCTGCATCCTTCAACATTCACAAGACGACGCTCGACAAAGGAGAGATCCATATCCTGAATCTTTCGTTTTGCGCGTTCCACATCCAACTGAACCATGTCCATAGTTATCTCCTAGAAAAGATTACATCTTCACCCGGCTAGCATCGATTTCCGAAAATACGCGCAAGATCAGATACCCGCCGGGCAATATCACCTTGTCCTTTATATCCGGTTTTCTCAACAATTTTCTTAATCTGTGCGTGAATTGTGTTCACTTGAACACATCGTTTTTCTGCAATAGCCGCTACCGTGTAGCCTGCCCCAAGAGCCGCTGCGACTTCTGCTTCCGCCAAGGTAATCCCAAAAAAGGATACGAGAGTTCCGGGGTCAATCGTCAGGGTTAAAGATGGGTCTGCCACTGTCAAAACACCGATATGACCATTGTCCCAAGTCTCCCGGCCTCTATTCAGCAAGGGCGATACATTGAGAAAATACGCTTCTTCGGATTCTTGGCGAGAAATTCTCATATTAATAGGTTTTTGCTGCCCTCCAGGCTCAAAAAACCGTTCAAGACGTCTCAAAAATTCAGCCTGTTCCGAGTTATTTTGTATAATCACTCGATCTCCTATAATTTGGAGACCATCCCTTTCTCGCAAAAGATTCGATAGCGCCAAATTCGCATCCAAGAGCTTCCCACGGGCAACAATCAAACCAGCCGCTGCCGGCATTGCATCCAAAACATTGACAATGGGAACGGTCGTATTGCGAGTCAATGGCGCAAAGGTTCCGTCCCAGCTTGCGGGTCCAAGCAATTCATTATCTTTACTAAATTTTCTCTTTATCTCCTGCGTAATGTCAATTCTGATTTGATACCACCAACTGTTCGTATTATTAACCTTCTCATGGCAAACTAAAAATACGTTGCCGTTTGAGTGATTTGTAACAAATTGTGAATAATTAGACATCTTTCGATATTGATTCGACATCTCCACCCACTTATGGGGGTCTTGATAAACAATAGGGTTCGCCAACTTGGAAGTCTCAATACACCGCCATAAAAATTGATCAAATTTTAAATTTATATTAAAATCAATAAAATTATAAATCTGAGCATGCGTGTGATTAATTTTAATAATATGATTCTTTTCATCACATATAACTAGAGCAGCGCCAATACGTTCAGCACGATCCAACAGGTTTCCTATAGCCGTAGTTATCATGATGGCATTCCCTTTTTAAGATCGTAAAGATTATAATATCTATATATTTAATCTGATATTCTATACCAATAAACTTTTATTTTCCAAAAACACGGGCAATATCGACAACGCGACGCGCAATATCAATTTGTCCCGTACATCCAGTTTTTCTGAGAATACTCTTAATATGCGCATGAATTGTATTAACCTGGACGCCTCGGCATTCGGCAATTTTAGCCGTTGATTGGCCACGCCCCAGGGCTGCCGCCACTTCTGCCTCGGTC
>CAIXKV010000070.1 GCA_903920145.1 uncultured Rhodospirillales bacterium | reverse complement strand
GTATCAGGGCTCGCCGGTATCATAATCGGGCCTTGATGGTGACTCATCAAGGCTGCCCTCAGACGCCGGGCGGGCGCATCCGCGCCCCCTAGAGTCCACACAGTGGGGCTTCGCGTCCACGAGGACGCGGGGCCGCCGTCGCGGCCCGAGGACCGGCGATGTGTCAGTATCAGGGCTCGCCGGTATTACCCGGTTCTGAGTTCCGATAAGAGCGCCTCGACCTCTCCCGTGAGGACAGCCGTCGGCTTTGATAAGTCTTTAGCGGCCCAAATCACACGAATCGCCGATGCATAAGAAGCGGCTCCGGTGGCGGCAACGTCACTAAACTGCTCGTTAAAGAGATCGACATCATTTGAAACTTGGTCAATGACCGATAAAATATTTTGGGTAGCTTCATCCTGTTGCTGAATCGATCCTGAGACTAAGCCGGTAATCTCTTTAATCTGCTCAATTGTTTCCGTAATCAGCGTGATGGCTCCGACCACATCGTGCGTCACTCGCTGAACATTGGCGATCTGAGCTGAAATATCGTTGGTTGCCCTGGCTGTTTGATTAGCCAGAACCTTAACTTCATTTGCAACCACAGCGAATCCTTTGCCTGCGGCCCCGGCTCGAGCGGCTTCGATGGTTGCGTTCAGCGCCAATAAATTGGTCTGAGCGGCAATGCCGGTGATCAAGCGAATCACCTCGCCGATACGATCCGCAGCGGCAATCAGGCCGCCCATGGCATCGTTGGTTTTCTCGGCGTGCAGCACAATGTCGTGGGTGATCTTTGAGGATTGGGAGACCCGCCCCCTGACATCGGAGACCGACTGGGACAGTGTTGCGGCGGCATGGGTGAGTTCCGACACGTTGGTCGCTGTGCGCCGGGAAGCCGCTGTGGCCCCCATGGATCGAGTCGCCGAATCGCCAACGCGCCGCCCCATCCGGGATGCGGTGTCGACGATCTGGTCTGAATTGACCTGAAACACCCCAAGGGCAGATCGGACTTTGACTTCAAAGGCCGCCGTCAGATGCTCGATGAGTTCGGCCCGCGCGATCTTCTTTCGATCATCGGCCCGCTGCGCCTCGACCCGCCGCTCATTGTCCAGGGCGGCATGCTTGAACACCTCCAACGCCGCCGCCATGGCTCCAATTTCATCCTGCCGTCCGACCTCGGGAATGGCCACCGCTTTGTCGCCTTCCGCCAAACGATGCATTGCCTTGGTAATCCGAATAATAGAACGGGAAACTTTCTGATCTAATGAATACCCAATAAGCACAACCAAAAGAATAATAATCCCAGATGTCACCACCAATGCCCAAAGAGACACATTGTAATTTCGTTGAGCAACTTTAATCATTTCTCCAACTTGTTGATTTGTTGAAAACTCAACCGACGAAATATTTTCTTTAATTGTATTGAATAATTTTTGCGAGCCAATATATGTAAATGAAGCTTTAAAATTCTGACTTTTTTTCACAGCAGCAATTAAATTGTCACTATTTTTAATATATTTTTGCCAATTTTCTAAAAATAAATCATAATTTTTACGCTCATAATGGCCATCTAGCATCGAAATATATCGATCTTCGAGAGTTTTGATAGTATCTCTTTTATCATTAATTTCCTTATCTAATTTAGAAACGCCGGCATCATCTATTGTTGAAACATAAGATGCTTCAACAGCACGATAATCAGAGGTCAGAACATTAATATTTTCAATCAATCGAAGCCTTTCAAAGCCATTGGTGGCAATATCGGTTGCAATGGCATTGGTAGAACTCAGACGATTGATTGAAAAAAATCCACTGGCAACAAATGCGATAATAAAAATTGCCAGACTTAGGCTTAAGCGCAAGCGTATGGTCGTTTTCATGACCCTTTTCCCTCTAACAATCGCTATTTTTAACAGCGATTATGAGCCTATTTTGCTAGATTTGATTTCCATAAGACTCAACAATAAGAGTCAAAATGGACAATTCAGGAGGGCCAACGTCATGGCGGTTCCTTGCGATACTCAATCCATCGAATTACCATGGTAAACAAATCCTTTCGCAGTCGCAAGAAATTTTACATGATGCAAGTATGATTCAATAATATATAGCACTATTTTAGTGTTATATCTAAAGGTGCCCGAATCGTCCTGGAAGCGCGGCTCTCCCCGCTCTTTGGTTCCGCCTCATTGACCAGAGGGCTTTTCGATCTTGCCGCAAGAAAAGAAAAGGCCGGCGGGCGCCTCCGCGCCCCCTAGGGTCCACACATGGGGGCTTCGCGTCCACGAGGACGCGGGGCCGCCGTCGCGGCCCGAGGACCGGCGATGTGTCAGTATCAAGGCTTGCCGGTATCAGAGCGTCGGGAACAGAGCCCCTACAACAGCGCCAAACGCGGCATCACCTCTGCCAGTCGACTGAATGGCGACTCACCCAGCCCCAGAGTCAACTGCCCAACCCGTTTCAGCCCCTCACGACCGAACCGTTCGCGCACGGCATCCACCAACCAATCTTCGGCCTGGGTCTGGCGCAACCGCCCGAGTCGCCCCTCTTCAGCCAAGAACCGCTGGCGATCGGCAAGGGCTTCGAGCAAAGCCGGCACCCCCTCGCGCCGTTGAGCCGACAGGGCCAATACCGGAACCCGCCAAGTGCCGGGCTCCTCGGTTAACCCCAGGGCCCCGGCCACATCCCCACGCGCCCGCTCGGCGGTTACGCCTAAATCGGCCTTGGTAACCACCACGATATGGGGAATTTCAACAATGCCGGCCTTCATGAACTGCAAACTGTCGCCGGACCCCGGTTGAACGCAAAACACCACGGTATCGGCAGCGGACGCCACATCGGTTTCAGATTGGCCAACCCCAACTGTTTCCAACACCACCACATCATAAAGGGCTCGCATCAGCACCATGGCCGAAACGGTCAGCCCGGCCAGTCCACCCAAACGGTCGCGAGCAGCCATCGAGCGCACAAAAACGCCGATATCCTCGGGGTCGGTGTCCAACCGCACTCGATCCCCCAGCAACGCACCACCGCTCCGTCGGGACGACGGGTCGACGGCGATCACCGCCACCGTCTGCCCTTGGCGACGCAGGGCTGCAATCAGGGCGCCTGTCAAGGTCGACTTCCCAACTCCAGGCGGCCCGGTCAATCCGATCACTTGGGCCATCGGGGCCCGCCATGCCGCCTCCAACAAGGCCAAAACAGCGACACCATCCGGGTCGCGCTCCAGCCGTGCCAGCGCTGCCGCCAGCGCCCCCTTTCGCCCTGCCGCCAACGCCGCTCCTAACGCCGCCAATTCAGCGGTGGCATCCTGTTCCAGCATCGGCTCCCCCTACATTTGCGCGGTTCGTGAACGTCACAGCGACTTATACCCTCGAGCCTTGATGTTGACTCATCAAGGCTGCCCTCAGACGCCGGGCGGGCGCATCCGCGCCCTTGGCTTCGCGCGCATGGGCGCGCGGGGCCGTCGTCGCGGCCCGATACCGGCAGTGTGTCATCGTTATAG
>CAIXKV010000069.1 GCA_903920145.1 uncultured Rhodospirillales bacterium | reverse complement strand
GCCCCTCGGCTTCCCAGCGGCGCAACGTCTGCACCGAGACTCCAAGGGCGTCCGCCGCCTCACCTATCGTCACTAATCTGCTCATTTCGGTAATGTATGAGCATGTTTACGCAATGTCAATGCACTCTGTTAAAAACCCCCTCGAGCCTTGACGGGGCAACCTCAAGGCTCGAGGGGGATACGAAGGCTGAAGCCGTTCGCGCCTGCCGCCCTCTGGCCTGCCGTCGCTGTTGATTTCCCTTCCGCATTCTGCCCATCTCACCCTCGAACCGTCCCCTGCCGGAAAGACCCTTCCCGTGACCGTCCTTGGCGTTCTGAGAGTTCTTGGTGTGTTGGCCTTGGCGCTGGTGGGATTGGGCATTCCGGTAAATACCCCTGTCGATGGAGCCGCCCTGGCGATGCTGGTGGTGGCGCTGGCCGCAGGGACCGTTCGAGCCGGGCGGCGGCGCTGGGGGCTGGCCCTGGTGGCGGCGGTGGTGCTGACGGGCGCACGAATGGCGTTACCGTTACCCATGATTGAGGAAGGCGAAAACGTCTTTGTTTATTCCGGCCCCGGCGGCGCGTTCGAGCGTGCCTTGCCGCGTGAGGTGTTCGGAGCTTTGCGGGATGGGTTTGTGGCGCGCTACCCCCATGGCGTTGCGGCCCAGGCCGCTGACACCGCCTATGCCTTTTCAGGCGACAGCGTGTTTCAGACTCCCCGTTATTCCCGGATTCTCCACGGCTTATCCTTTACATCGGTTGCGGCGTTGCGTCTGGGAGCGGTCAATAGCTGGAATTACAATGTATATCGTCCCGAACATGGCTTGATCCGAACCGATCTCCCTTACTTTATTCGTCTGGACCTACCGACAACTTTGGTGGGCGGACGGCTTTGTTGGCGGGGTGATCTGTTCTGGCCAACACCGGGCGATGGTTTCGAACGGATCAGTCATGATCAGACCGGATGCCGGACGCTCGAGGCGACCATGCCGGTCTCGCTGTTCGCCATAGATATCGACCCCCGCCGGCCTTTGGCCATGACCCTGGAGCCACCCGTCTCGGTGACAGCGGTGACAGGGTTGGCCCTGGTCCTGGGACTAGCGGCGGTACTGGTGGTTGGTGGGCTCCTGGTTCGGGTCAACCGGCATAACCTGCCGCTCCCAACCCTTGCGATGATTGCAACCCTGGTCACTGCTTTTGTCATATCAGGTGAGCACCGTTCCGGCTTTCTGTGGGACATTCGATCGGGCTTCAGCATCCTGGAAGGCGGCAATGATGGACTGACCTACGCCTCCTTTGCCCATGACATGGTGCAGGCGGCTCTTCACGGCAATTGGGGCGAAGCCCTGCGCGGCCATGAAGATGCCTTCTACTTCATGCCGGGCAAGCGCTACCTGGACGCCCTCCAATTGGTCCTATTCGGTGAAACTATCTACGGCGTTTTGCTGTTCACCGGCCTGTTTCCGTTGCTGCTGCTGGCGGTGATGCGGGTTTTGCTGCCGGAACGCTGGGCGGTGGGGCTTTTTCTAATCTTCTTAATAACGCCTTTTCTCGAAACCTATGGATTTTGGAATTTTTACTATGTTCGCCTAGCCCTGAGAGGGTTCGGCGAGCCTTTTGGGTATGGATTTTTCTTGGCTGCTTTAGCCTTGATCCTGTCTCGGCTCTCGCTCTCGCCCCCTCCCGAGGCGGGCAGCCCGAAGCCTGCCGATAAACAGGACGACTTGACCCCCTGGTTCCTGGCCGGCTTGGCCTTGGCCGGTGCCGTGGCAGTTCGACCTAATTTGGCACCGGGGACCGCCGTTCTTTTAACAATAGCCGCCGGATGGTTGCTCTATTATCGCCGGCTCGGCACTGCCGCAACCTTGTCTATAGGATTTGCACCGATCTTGCTCCTGCCTTTACATAATTGGATTTATGGTGGAGTCTTTGTGCCTTTCACCACGGCGGCTGATATCAGCGAAAATCTGGTGGCTACGCCCTCGGATTACCGAAATGCGATCTTACCGTTATTAACTTTAGAATGGCAAAACCCCGTCCTGATCCGGGTTGGCCATAAAATTGCAGCCTGGGTTGCTCCCTATGAGATTTGGCGACAGATTGCGGTCATCGCCGCTGTTCTGGCGGTTTTTGGCCGATCTATCCCTCTTTCTTTGAGAACGCTTGCCCTTATTGTCCTAGCCCAGCATGCCGTGCTGTTATTTTACAACTCGGGGGGACGCTATGGCCATCTCGTTTGGTCGCTCAGTTTCCTCATCTTGGTCTCCTTGGCTCGTCTAACCGCAATAAAATCATGGGCTCCAGGGGAAAACAGCCTTTGGCGTGGCCTCCGAACGTCCTAAAGCAAGCGCCCTGTTCTTCAAAGATCGCACAGAATGACACTCAAAACATGACTGTACATGTCGGCCTTGGCTTGGGTCTTGCCGCCGTCGTCATCAAAAAAAAACGTGACGACCATCACAGCGTTGTGACATGACTCTGGAAACAATCGACCCGTTGAGCGATGATCCAGCTCTGCCGTTTCTCGCTCTGGCATGATGTTTGGCAACTCAAGCCCGTCAGTGCACAAAAAACCGCCATATTTTGCATGAGATTGTGGCAAGAACAATGCAGGGTGAGGGATCGTAAAGAAGGCTCGACGTGATCGAGAACGCAAAGGACAGGGAACATGGAAAACAGGTGTGTTGAGAGCAGCCAAGCTGCTATGGTTGATCGAATCGAGTTCGTCATCAACCAGAGAAAGCTGAGAAAGCAACGCGGTTTCACCCTGATTGAGTTGATGGTCGTGGTTGCGATCATCGGCATTCTGGCCAGTATCGGTATTCCGGTCTTCATGAATTTCGTGAAGCAGGCACAGACCACGGATCCCATCCAGAATGCCGCCTCCATCGCGGCGTCGGTGGCGGGTTTGCTGGGCGTGGGGATGACTCAGGCCCAGGTCGTCACCGCAGTGAACAGCAAGGTCGAAGATCCGACCGAAGCCACCGCTGGGGTTCACAATATCTCTAAGGCGCTATCATCCATGGCGTGGTCCCTATCGTCCGGTACCACCTGGGAATACACAGTCCACGTGACCGCCAATGCGACCGCCGGAGCATCGCCGCCGGTGTTTGTGTGCGTAACGGCCGAAGCCGGAACCGTTTCCAGCGGCGCATGGGCGACAGCCGGAACAGGTAAGGTCTATTTCTCCTCCGTTCCTTCGGCCGTAACCAATTGGACCGGCAACACCTTCACTGGCAACTACGTGTCAGGAACCGCTCTGGTTGCAGGCGGTGCGTGCAATGGCGATGGAACGGCAGCCTCGGCGAGCAACGGCTAAGTGTTGAAGGCGAGTCATCGCGGCCAGGGCCTGGCCGCGATGAGGCAGCTTGGAACCGGGTTTCGGTGTGTGATACCGGCGAGCCATAACACTGACACAGTGCCGGTATCGGGCCGCGACAGCGGCCCTGCGCGCCCGTGTGCGCGAAGCCTCCGTGCGACTCTAGGAAGGCGCGGATGCGCCCGCCCGGCATCTGAGGGCAGCCTTGATGAGTCACCATCAAGGCCCGATGGTATGACCCCAGCGGTCACGCAGCCGGTGTTTTTCTGTTTGGACCGATGGAAGACCATCGGTCGTTTAGGCTTGGTGATGGCGGGGCTGGCCGGAGCGGTCGCTCCGTTGGCTCGGGCTGAAGCTCTTCCCCCTGAGGTGGCAGCGCTTGAGACTGAAGCCGCCCATAATGATGTTTCCGCTCAGTTTGAATTGGCCCGGATTTACGACCAGGGCCAAGCGGTACCGCCGGATTTGCGCAAGGCTCGGGAGTGGTATTGCGCGGCAGCCGAGCATGGCAACCCGGAAGCGGCTTGGCGGCTCGGCCAAATTTTCCTGATGGGCTGGGGCGTGCCGGTTGATATCCGCAACAGTCAGGATTGGGTGCGGCTGGCGGCCAAAAACGGTCATTCCTATGCTCAAGCCATGGCCCAGGCCATGGGGAAAAGCACCAGTGGTCAGGCACCGTCTTGTACACCGCGCCGGCAGTCTTTCGCGTCGGTCTCTTACCATCCGCTGCCTTACCGTCCGGGGGTGGTACCTCGGCCTCCGTCCGACTTCGCATCGCCACCGCCCGAGCGGATCGTATCTTTGGTGCGCGTCATGGCGCCGCGTTACCATCTGGATCCAGATCTGGTGTTGGCGGTGATCGAAGCCGAGTCCGGGTTCCAAGCCGGTTCAGTGTCCAACCGGGGCGCCTGTGGCTTGATGCAGATGATTCCCGAGACCGCCGCACGGTTCGGGGTGACCGATCTTTTTGATCCCGAGGATAATCTACGCGGTGGCATGAGCTACCTGCGTTGGCTGATGGCCCGGTTTGAGGGCAATGTCGAGTTGGCCTTGGCGGGCTACAATGCCGGTGAGGGGGCCGTCGAAAATTATGGCGGTGTGCCGCCCTTCTCGGAAACCCGGACCTATGTCCGCCGCATCCTCAGCCATTATCCCTCGAGTCGACATCCCTATGATGCTTCGGCGGCGGCCCCCTCAAAACTGTTGTCACGGGCCGGCGGTGGATAAGGTAGAGTGGTCTCTTGAGGGCAGCCTTGATATGTCACATCAAGGCTTATCGGTATGACCATGATGGGGCCGCTCCTCCATGACTGACGGGTGCGACGACCTGCTTGATTATTATCAACGCGAATTGAGCTATCTGCGCCACCAGGGCGCCGAGTTTGCCCAGCATTATCCGCGTGTGGCGGCGCGGCTGGATCTGTCCGGCACGGACTCTCCCGATCCCCATGTGGAGCGGGTGTTGGAGAGTTTCGCCTTTTTGACCGCGCGCATCCAGCGGCGGCTCGATTCCGAATTCCCCGAGATTCCGGCGGCCTTATTGGGGGTGCTGTATCCCCATTTGACGGCCCCGGTTCCCAGCATGGCCATTGCCCAAATTCAGGTGGACCCCGGCCAAGCCCGCGCCGCAACCGGCTTCACCATTCCCGACAATACCCAGCTTCATGCCGAAGCCATCGACGGCTTGCCTTGCCGGTTTCGCACCTGCTACCCGGTCACACTGTGGCCAATCGAGGTGGCGGCGGCAGCCATTCGGCCAGCAGCGGATTTTCCGTTCCTGGACCGGCGCAGCGACGTGGCGGCGGTGTTGCGCCTGACCTTGCGCGGCATGGGGCGCCTGACCTTTGCCGATCTGACTCCCGGTTGTTTGCGCCTGCATCTGAACGCCGACCCGATCGCCGGAGGAACACTCTACGAACTGCTGCTCAATCAGGTTCGCGAAGTGGCCATCCGTCCAGCCGGTCGCCCACTACCGGCCCGGACTCTCCCGGCGAGCCATATTCGTCCGGTGGGTTTTCTGCCCGCCGAGGATGTCCTGCCTTGGCCGCGTCATGCCCATGCCGCCTATCGTCTGATTCAGGAATATTTTGTCTTCCCCGAAAAATTCCTGTTCCTAGACGTTGACGGCTTAGGAGATTTCGGCGACGGCACCGAGGTTGATCTGCTGTTTTTGCTGGCCGAGCCCCCCCGCCGGCCTTTGACCATTGATGCCGGCCTGTTCCGGTTGAACTGCACGCCGATTATCAACCTGTTTCGCCGCACCAGTGAGCCGATCCGGCTTGATCAAACCCAGGTCGATTATCGGTTGTCACCGGACAGCCATCGGGAGCGATCGACGGAGATTCATTCGATCCTCAAGGTTTCGGCCAGCTCGTCTTTTGAAGACGACAGCACAGTGTTTCAGCCGTTCTACTCGTTCGAACATGGCAACAGCCAAGGCGCCGCCCCCAATGGCCGGTCGTTCTGGATGGCACGGCGCCAGCCAACCGGACGGGCCGACCTGCCCGGCAGCGACATGATTCTGTCGTTCCTTGATTTGGACTTCAAACCGACGCGCCCGCCGACCCGTGTGGTGTTTGCCCATACCCTGTGTACCAATCGCGGGGTTGCCGCTCAGATTCCTGTGGGAACCCGCCTCAATATCGAGGTTGACGCGCCGCTTTCGGCGATTGTGTGTCTGTCCAAACCCACCCGCCAGTTGGAACCCCCCTTTGGCGGTGAAACCCTGTGGCGGCTGGTGTCGCATTTGTCGCTCAATCGGCTGTCATTGGCCGGAGACGAAGCGGGGTTGGCGGCTCTGCGGGAAATCCTGTGCCTTTATGCCGCCTATGACGACGCCACCGTGCGCAGCCAATTGGCCGGCCTGACCGGCCTTGCCTGCCGTCATGTGGTCCGACGGATCGGCAGCGATGCCTGGCGGGGCTTTTGCCGAGGGACCGAAGTCCGCCTGGAGTTGGACGAGGATGGGTTTGTCGGTGGCCACCCTTTCCTATTGGCTTCGGTCCTGAATCGTTTTTTTGGATTATACGCCGCCGTTAATTCCTTCACGCAACTGGTATTGACCAGTCGCCAG
Source organism: uncultured Rhodospirillales bacterium (assembly GCA_903920145.1). Classification (GTDB taxonomy): domain Bacteria; phylum Pseudomonadota; class Alphaproteobacteria; order Azospirillales; family Azospirillaceae; genus BOG-933. The sequence goes on along the minus strand of CAIXKV010000069.1, from coordinate 88,027 downwards.
CGTCACGGGGTTTGGAAAACATGGGAGCCTCTGGCTGGAGATCGCGCCGTTCTGTGATCGAGCAATTGGCCGCCGAGGCCCATCGCTTTGATTTCCATCAGGCGGTGTCGTTGATCGAGCGTATGCGCCCAGACGCCCGGAGCGTTGGCGAAGGCGGCAGTACCGAACATGAGGCGGTGCGATTCCGCTCGAGTCTGACCTCAGCCTTCCCGGCCAGCGATCTGACCAGCGCCCACCCGCCGCGACCAGGAGAGCCCCGTTGGGAACTGGAGGTCAACTTCATGGGTCTAGCCGGGGGCTTCGGCCCTTTGCCAACGCCCTTCACCGAATCCATCGTTCGGCATGCCCGCGCCGGCGATACTGCCGGTCGTGATTTCCTAGATATTTTCAATCATCGATTGGTTTCGCTGTTCCATCGGGCTCGTTGCCAACATCGCCCCGAACTGACCCGACGTAGCCCCGACCAGGGCTCCTTTGCCAAGGCTCTTTATGCCCTGATCGGCCTTCGAACCGAGGGGGTGCGCGGACGTATGGCCGTGCCAGATCGGGCGTTGCTCAACCATACCGGCCTGCTGGCCCTGGAGCCGCGCAGTCTTCACGGCCTGGAACGTCTGCTTGAGTGCCATTTTCATGTTCCGGTCCAAGTTCACCCGCTTCAAGGGCGCTGGCTGCCCTTGGACGAGACTCAAATCACCCGGTTGGGACGCCGCAATTCGGGTTTGGGGACCGGGGCCGTGCTGGGGCAACGGGTGTGGGATCAACAGGCGGCGGTGCTGGTGGAATTGGGGCCGCTCGACGGCGACACGTTTCGCACTCTTCTGCCCGATGGTTCGGCTTGGCCTCAATTGCGCGCCATGATAGAGTTTTATATGCGGGGTGATGTGATCGTCGATGTCCGGCTGCGGGTCCGCGCCAAGGACGTCGGTGAGACCCGGTTGGCTGGCACCAACCGCGTGTCGTCATATAGCCTGCGTGGCCTGAGTCAGCGTCCGCGTGCCAACGCGGCGAGGCTGGGCTCGGAAGCCCGGTTGCTCACCCACGCGGGGCCGATGGCGCCGCGTTTGGGTTGGACCACATGGTTGACAACCCGGCCACGAACCGAAGACGGAGTGGTGACGGTACGAGGAACGATGTCATGACTCAACGTGCCTGTGTGATCCAAGGTCGTTTTCCCGTCGGGCCGCGCCTGACCCAGCCCAGCGTGGCGCAGCCTCAAACCGTCAGCAACGCCCAAGCCTTGCCTCCCGGACTGATCCGCCCCAGCGGTAGTGGCGGTCGGCCTTTGCCCGATTCGGTGCGGCACAAGATGGAATCGGCTTTTGGAGCCGATTTCTCGGATGTTCGCATTCATGTGGGGCCGCAGGCCGGGGCCATTGGCGCGTTGGCCTTCACCTTGGGCTCGGACATTCACTTTGCACCGGGGCTCTATAATCCCGAGTCACACCACGGCCAGCATCTTCTCGGCCATGAACTGGCCCATGTGGTCCAGCAGCGGGCGGGCCGGGTGCGCAATCCATTCGGCTCAGGTGTGGCGGTGGTTCAGGATCCGGCTTTGGAAGCCGAAGCCGACCGTTTGGGCATGCGCGCCGCCAGCCATGTTGTCGCCCCAACTCTTCAGGCCAAAAGCGCACCGACCCCTGCCGCCTCGGCACGGATGGCGCCGACTTCGGGGCTTCAGGCCAAGACCGGGCCGACTCCTGGCGGTGGGCATCGCCTGATCGTCGGCGCCTATCTGCACCAGGAACGCGGCTTACCCGATGCCGTCGCCGGTCACGGTTTCGTCGCCGTGGAAGGACCGGGCGGTCAACGCCAGACCTGGGGTTTTTCCCCCGCCGAACGGGCCCATATGGATCCACGCCGGGATCTGGGTCGCCTCGCTGGCGGTGTGCGGGGCGAGGTTCATCGGGATGACGGCGCCTTCGCCAAGCCCGGCGTCCGGACCCGCAGCATTCCGATCAGCGCCGAACAGGCCCGAACCGCCCTGGCCAAGGTGGCCGAGTACCGCTCGGGCCGGCAGTCCTTCAGCCTGTCCCGCGCGCAATGCACCACATTTGCCGCCGATGTCGCCCGCGCTGCCGGCGTCGATCTGGCCCCCGATGGCCGCGCTGGCCTGCCTCGAGAGTTTTACCGCAAGCTCTGAACCGGCGAGCCTCTTGGTCTATCCGTGGCAACTCAGCATGCCACCACACCCGAACTCCAACACCGCAAAGCTGATAAACACGGCAGCCATCGGCAGCAATGGCGCCAAGATCAGGATCCAGGCGATGCGTGGCCATGACAGGCCATAAGCCGCCCATGCCAGTATCGGTGCCAGGATTGCCGCCACCGGATAGGTAAAGACCGACGACGCAAGGGCCACAACCAACAGGTTGTTTTGGCTGCCGGGCGCATCGAACATCATCGGGGCCATCATGGCCATGCCCACGCCGGGAATGGCTGTCAGCCACCAAATAATCGTACCGATGGCTAATCTAACTCTTATCGTCATGACAAAACACCGATGGCCGTGGAAACGGGCGGCTCTGTAAACATTCTGGGAGCGCGGGCGTCTTGCCTGCCTTCGGGGCCTGGCTGTCGGTGCCGCTCTTTTGTATTCCGTGCCAAGAGAAAGCGGGCGGGATGCCCGCGTTTCCGGGACGACAACGCGACCCGAAAGGCCCGATCCGAGCGCCCCTTGAGGTCAAGACGTTCCGAAACGCTTACACTGTTTCTGGTCGCATATTGGAAAAAAAGGATCAACCTGTTTTTCGCTCTTTATCGCTATTCCAGGCCATGCTACCCAATAGAGTGAAACTTGGTGTATCGCTTTTTTTATCCATGTCACCACTCAAGCCGCTGATCGCCAAACTGACCCCCCTGTGTCGCCGCGCCCTCGAAACGGCGGCGCAGTTGTGCCTGACCCGAACCCATTATGCGGTGGAACTGCAACATCTGTTGATCCGCCTTTGTGATGCCGGGAATGGCGACGTGGCGATGCTCTTGCAGCATTTTGGTGGAGATGCTGGGGCCATTGCCGGTGAACTGACCCGGTCACTGGATCGACTACCGCGCGGCAATGTCCAAACGCCGGCCTTTTCCGAGCATCTGGTGCGGCTGTTGGAACGCGCCTGGATGGTGGCTTCTCTGCGCCTGGGAGAGGATCGGATCCGCTCGGGGGCGGTGTTGGCGGCCCTGCTGGACGACGGCAGCCTGCGCGGGCTGGCGCTGGAAGCCGCGCCGCAATTGGCCCGATTGCCAGCCGCCCGACTGCTGGAAGAATTGCCGGCCCTGATCCGGGGCGGGATCGAAGACAATGGAGCTTCGGCTTCGACGACGGCCCCAGCCACTGCCTCGGGTGTCCCGGCTCTGCCCTCGAAGCATCCGTCTCTGGACGCCTATACCATCGATCTCACCGCTCAGGCGCGGGCTGGCAAAATCGATCCGATCATCGGACGAGATGCCGAGATTCGTCAGGTCATCGATATCTTGATGCGGCGGCGCCAAAACAACCCAATTTTGACCGGCGATCCTGGGGTTGGGAAAACGGCAGTGGTGGAAGGCTTCGCTCAATTGGTGGCCCAGGACGCGGTTCCGGCGGCCCTGAAGGGCGTCTCGGTTCGTATTCTGGACCTGGGGTTGCTCCAGGCCGGAGCCGGCATCAAGGGCGAGTTCGAAAACCGGCTCAAGCAGGTGATCGAAGAGGTGGCGGCCGCGTCTCACCCGGTGATTCTGTTCATCGACGAAGCGCATGCTTTGGTGGGCGCCGGCGGTGCCGCAGGACAGGGAGACGCTGCCAATCTGTTGAAGCCCGCCTTGGCCCGAGGCGAGTTGCGCACGATCGCCGCCACCACTTGGGCCGAATATAAGCGCTATTTTGAAAAAGACCCGGCCTTGGCTCGCCGCTTTCAGGTGGTCAAGATCGAGGAGCCCGACGAGCCTACCGCCACCGCCATGGTGCGCGCCTTGGTTCCGGGGTTGGAGGCCCATCACGGTGTTCGGATTCTCGACGATGCCGTGACCGATGCCGTGCGCCTGTCCCATCGCTACATCAGCGGGCGGTTGCTGCCCGATAAAGCGGTCGGAGTGCTGGATACCGCCTGTGCCCGCGTGGCCCTGGCTTGGTCGGGCGCTCCGACGGCGCTCCAGGCAGCGGCGCGGCTGGCAGACACTCTGGCCACCGAAATCGCCATGTTGGCTCGGGAAGAGGACACAGGCCGCGATCACGCTGAACGCCTGGATCAACTGGCCGACGAGCACGCCCGCGCCGAAGACAACCACCACCGTCTTGACTCCCAGTGGCGCCAGGAAGCCGAGATCGTCAAACGGGTCCGGGCGCTGGAGGTTATGCTGCCAGGGCTGGCCGGTGACGTTCAGGCCCGAACCCGCTCGGAACTGGAAGGCTTGCGGCTGGAGTTGGAACAACTCCAGGATGATGACCCGCTGGTGCCGGTTCATGTGGATCATCGCGCCGTGGCGGCCGTGGTTTCGGCCTGGACCGGAATTCCGGTGGGTCGGATGCTAACCAATACGCTGGCCGCCGTGCGCGATCTGCACAGTCGGTTAGCCGAGCGGATCGTTGGCCAGGAGGCGGCCCTGGACAGCATCGCCCGACGCATGCAGACCGGGTTTGCTGGCCTCGGCGAACCGGGAAAACCCACCGGGGTGTTCCTATTGGCCGGACCATCGGGGGTGGGAAAGACCGAAACGGCGCTGACGTTGGCCGATTTGCTGTTTGGCGGCGAGCGGAGTCTGGTCACGATCAATATGTCCGAGTACCAAGAAGCCCACTCGGTTTCAGGTCTCAAGGGTGCCCCGCCCGGCTATATTGGCCATGGCCGGGGCGGTGTCTTGACTGAAGCGGTTCGCCGGACCCCCTATTGCGTTGTTCTTCTGGATGAAGTGGAAAAGGCCCATCCCGATGTTCTTGAGCTTTTTTATCAGGTGTTCGACAAGGGGGTTCTAGAAGACAGCGAAGGAGTGATCGTTGACTTCAAGAATACAGTCATTTTGTTAACATCGAATCTGGGTGCCGAGACCATTACCCAATTGGCGGCACAAATCGCTTGGCCTGGACGGGCGCCCTTAACCGCCGAACGCTTAATCGACGCGATCCGGCCTGACCTGTTGCGTAGCTTCAAGCCGGCTCTGCTCGGGCGAATGGTGGTGGTGCCCTATTTGCCGTTGGGCGAGGCCCAGTTGTCCGCCATCGTCCGGTTGAAATTGGCCCGACTTCAGGCCCGCTTCGCCGATCAACGGCAAGCCGAACTGACTTGGGATGAAGATGTTGCGGCCTTTCTGACCGCACGCTGCCGCACCACCGATGCCGGCGCCCGCGCCGTCGACCATTTGCTGACCAACACGCTTTTGCCGGACCTGTCGGCGGCGGTGCTCGACCGACTAGCCGAAGGCCTGCCCATTGAGGCGGTTCATATCAAGGTCGACCCGAGCGCCGGCACGTTATGCTATCGCTTTGACCTGCATTAACTGATCTCGGTGATGAGACCATCAGCGAGACGCCGCACCTGCGGCGCGGCAGCGGTTCGGCCCTTGGCCCTGTAGGACAATCACAGATGAGCGACCAAGCTACAACCCAAGATTATATTTCTCTTGCGGTCACGACACCGCTTGGTAAAGATGCTCTGATTTTACAGGAACTCACCGGCACCGAGTTTGTTTCGGATTTGTTCAGCTTTACGCTGGTCATGCGTTCGGCCACGGGTGCTCTTGATCTTGATTTGAGTCAATTGGTTGATCAATCCATCACTGTCACCTTGACGGGTGATCAGGGCGCCAAGCGGATCATCAACGGAATTTGCACCCGAGCCATTCAAACCGCCACCTCTTACGTTGCGGAGTTGCGGCCCTGGCTGTGGAAACTGGGGTTGGCCTCAGATTGCCGAATCTTCCAGACCAAGACAGCGGTTGAAATCATTAAGGCGGTTTTCAGCGATCTTGGTTATACTGACGTCAAGGATTCTACCACGGCAACTTATACCCAGCGCGATTATTGCGTTCAATATGGGGAAAGCAATCTTAATTTTGTCCTTCGTCTGATGGAAGATGAAGGAATATTTTATTATTTTACCCATGCCGATGGCAAGCATACGTTGGTTCTTGCTGATGATGCTTCCGCATGTAGCAATATTTCTGGAACCTCGACCATCTCTTATGTGGTCTTGCCCCCCAACAAACAGTGGGTGGTGGCAGATCACATCATCGAATGCTCATTAGAACAGGAAGTGGTCAGCGGGTCTTATCAAAGTGACGATTATAACTTCACCACCCCATCGGTCGACCTCAAGGCCAGCGCCACCGGAACCGCCAAAGGGCCGAAAGTTTATGAATATCCGGGCAATCACCAAGCCAAGGACGCTGGAGACGCCCGCGCCGCCCTGCGGGTGGCCGAGTTGCAAGCCCCGGCCAAGCGCCTATCCGGGGTTAGCCTCGTCCGTGCCTTCACCGCCGGCAGTCAATTCACCCTAAAAGGGCATCCTCGCAGCGACCTGAACGCCGCCTGGATTCTCCACAGCGTCAGTCATCGGGCTGTGGCGCGCGAGTATGACAACCGCTTTACCGCTCTGCCCGCCGATACCGTCTTCCGGCCCTCGCGCCGAACTTTGGCGCCGCGCATCGCGGGCAGCCAGACCGCTACCGTGGTCGGTAAATCCGGGGAAGAGACCTACACCGACCAATACGGACGCATCAAAGTTCAGTTTCCGTGGGATCAGGTCGGAACCAATGACGAAAACAGCTCATGCTGGGTTCGGGTGGCTCAGGGTTGGGCCGGCAAAAACTGGGGTGCTTTCTTTCTGCCGCGAATCGGAATGGAAGTTCTGGTCAGCTTCCTGGAAGGCAATCCGGATCAACCGATCGTCACCGGCTGCGTCTATAATGGCACCAATCCAGTTCCATATACCCTGGATGCCAATCAAACCCGCAGCACCATCAAGACCAACAGTTCAAAGAACGGGACTGGCTATAATGAGATACGCTTTGAGGATAAAACCGATAGCGAAGAACTCTATATCCAGGCCCAAAAAGATATGACCATTCTGGTCAATAATAAGCGCGCAGTAACGATTGATAAATCCGATGACACTCTGACCTTAAATGAAGGCAATCGCACAATCACTTTGACCAAAGGCAATGAAACCCATTCGGTCAAAGGAACCCGTGATGTCACGGTAGAAGGTGCCGAGACTCGCACCAATAAAGACGCTTTCAGCCAGAGCGTGACTAAAGATTACACGCTGAAGGTGGACGGTGATATCAGTATCGAGGCCAGCGGTGCCGTCACCATCACCGCCGGTAAGGGTTTAACCTTGAAATCATCCCAGGCCATGTCATTGACGTCGGGCGCCGGCCTGACCGCCAAGGCCACCTCCGACGCCACGCTTCAGGGCATGAACGCCACCGTCAAAGCCGATGTCGGTGCCACCGTCCAGGGCGGAGCAACGCTCAGTCTCAAAGGCAGTGCTCAGGCAACCCTGGATGGTGGCGGCATGACCACGGTTAAAGGCGGCTTGATCAAATTAAATTAGGAACCGGGCGGGGCTGCGGTCACAGCCCACGAAAAACCCTATCCTAGCGCCCATGGGGTAAAACACATGGCCATCGAACCAACCATCGTCGAGCGCCGCACCGAAAATGGCCGTTTACTGGCCACCGTCAGTCTGAATCAAGCCCATCAACTGGACGGGCCGTTTGTTGCTTATGACGAGGCTGGCCGTCCGCAGATGCGCCTCGCCTGCCGCGCTGGCCAGCCCGACGGTCCTGCCACCCTTTACCGCGATGGCCGCCCCGAGGTGCAATTGGGCTTTGTTGCGGGACAACTAAACGGCGAGATGCGAAGCTTCGATGCCGCCGGACGGACGGTGTCGGTGGTGCGCTATGTCTCGGGTCGGCGCCATGGCCTGATGGAATGCTTTTCGTCCGAAGGCCGCCCAGTCCTGACCGCCGAATATCGCAATGATCGTCTGGATGGTGCCTGGAGCGAATTCCGCCCGGATGGCTCGATCCGACGGCGGGCGCGGTACAAGGCCGACTTGCTGGAGGGCGAGAGTCTGGAGTTCGATCCCGCTGGCCAACCCGTCGAGCGCACCCTCTACGCCGCCGGGCGAGTGATCGAAGGCCCGCATAAAATTGCGGCTCCGCTCGCACCGCCCGCCAAACCGACGTGGCAACGCTGGCTCGGATTGTAACCTTATCGCCCCAAAGACACCGATATCCGCCCTTTTCGTTGTTTTGGTTATTGGCATGAGCCGGCGTCCGATGTAAGCCAGGGGCCCTATCCGCCATCGAACTGCCGAGCCCTTGCCATGAACCGCGCCGATTTGGTGAACCACGTTGCCGACACCGCCAGTCTGACCAAAACCGTCGCCGATAAGGCGGTCAGTGCCGTTTTCGATGCCATCACCGCAGCCCTAGGGCGCGGCGAGGAAGTCAGCGTGCTTGGGTTCGGGGGCTTCTCCGTTACCGAGCGGGCCGCCCGGCAAGGACGCAATCCCCAGACCGGCGCAACCATCGAAATCGCGGCCAGCCGGGCGCCCACCTTCAAGGCCGGAAAGCGGCTGAAGGATGCGGTCAATAGCTGACCCGATATCCCCGACCCTAGCCTCGCTCTAAGTCTCAGCCTTGCTCTAAGATTGACGGCGTTGGCGACGGTCGATACATTTCGATCCACTTTATCCCCTGTTCGAGGTCTCCCGTGAGCCATTCACAGCAGTTCTTCCAGGAAGCCGCCGGCATCGCCCGGCAACTCGACTATGCCGTGGTCGATCGGATCGCCGGGGAACTGGCAGCGTTGCGCGAGCGGGGCGGGCGTCTGTTCTTTCTAGGAGTCGGCGGCAGCGCCGGCAATTGCAGCCATGCGGTTAACGACTTCCGCAAGCTGTGCGGCATCGAGACCTATTCTCCCATCGACAATGTTTCGGAACTGACGGCCCGGACCAATGACGAAGGTTGGGAAACGGTCTTCGCAGCGTGGCTGCGCGGCAGCCGGATCAATGACAAAGACGCCCTGTTCGTCCTGTCGGTTGGTGGCGGTGATGCCGAGCGGAATGTCAGCGCCAATCTGGTTCTGGCCATCAAAGAGGCCAAGTCCGTTGGCGCCAAGGTGTTTGGCGTGGTTGGCCGTGCTACCGGCTACACCGCCCAAGTGGGTGACGCCGTGGTGGTGGTGCCGGTTGCCGATCCGGCTCGGGTCACGCCGCATTCCGAAGCCTTCCAAGCGGTGGTTTGGCATTGCCTAGTGTCCAATCCGATCCTTCAGGTCAAAGGCACTAAGTGGGAAACCGTGCTGGAAGCCCGGTGAATGGTACCGGCGGTCTTTTTAGATCGGGATGGGGTGATCAACCGAGCGGTGGTCCGCAACGGTAAGCCCTATCCGCCGGCCTCGCTGGAGGCGTTCGAGTTCCTGCCAGGCGTGGTCGAAGCGGTGGCGGCGTTGCGCGCGGCGGGGTATCTGATCATCGTCACCACAAACCAACCGGACGTGGCCACCGGCAAGCAAAGCCGGGAGGTGGTCGATGCCATGCATGATCGCTTGCGGCGCGAGCTGGCTGTGGACGAGATCCGGGTTTGCTTCCATGTGGACGCCGATCGTTGCCTGTGCCGCAAGCCGTTGCCAGGCATGCTGTTGGAGGCTGCCGAGCACTGGCACATTGACCTCTCGGCGAGCGTCATGGTCGGCGACCGTTGGCGGGATATTGAAGCTGGTCGCGCCGCCGGCTGTCGGACGGTTTTCATCGATTACAACTATGCAGAACCGCGCCCGGAAGCCCCGGATGCGGTTCTAGAGTCTCTGTTGGCGGCTAGCACATGGATTTTGGCTAACGCTTGACGGCTTGAGACCGGCGAGCCCTGATACTGACACATCGCCGGTATCGGGCCGCGACGGCGGCCCGGCGTCTGAGGGCAGCCTTGATGTGTCACCATCAAGGCCCGATGGGTGTAGCCGTTACGGCTTCAAAGGGCCGACGGGCTCTTTGCGGGTGTGGGCGGAGCCTGTGAACAACCGAGCAAATTGCGCGGCCTGGTTGCGCAGCTCAGGAACAGCCGTTATTTCCCACCAAGAACTCCGAGTCAATGGCCCCAAAGCGTAAAGACCTGGAATCTTTTGCCCGTTTTGGTCGATCAAATGCCCTTCGTCAGACACATCCAGGCCGATGGCCAGCGGATCGGGCCGAACCGTGCCATCACGCAACAGGCTGCGCACCAGCACATCGGGAATCTGGCGAATATCAGAGGCCAGCCCGGTGGCGTTGATCACCCAATCGACGGTCAGTGTGGTGGTTGTGTCTGTGCCGCGTGGCCGCAGGGTTGCAACCACCCCCTCCTGGGCCTGTTGCAGCTCGACCAGACGGCCAACGGTCAAGGTTAATCGTTCCTGAACCAAAAGACGGCCCAAAATCTCAGCGATTTCAGGAGCCATGCGGTGGCGATGTACGTCCCAATAGGGCCGAAGATGCCGCAAGAAGCGCCGTTTTTCGGCCAAAGACAGGCTGCGCCACAAATCGGGCAGATAAGGCCTTAGGGAGTCGACGACGCTTCGCCAGTCAACCCCTTGAGCCGCTGCCCGCCGCACTTCGGCGCGAACCAGCGCCAAACGGGCTGAAATCGTCTCGGGTAACGCTGTCTTGCCCACGAAACCAGGCCAGGGTGGACAGGCCCGATGGATAGCCGGCAGCAAGCCGTGGCGCGACAGGACGGTCAACGGAGCGTGATGACCCTGACGAGCCAAAGTCACCACGACATCGACCATGGTCAGGCCACTGCCAAGAATTAGCACGGATTGATCGGGCCTAATCGCCTGGATCGCGGCTGTGTCCCAGGGATTATTGATAACGGAACCAGGATCGTCAAAAGCGGTTGGGTTTGTCAGAGCCGGAGGCCGAGGCGGAAAATTACCTAGGCATAACACCACGTCATCAACCGAATACTGGGTTCCATCGCCATCCACCAGTTGATGGCCAGTGGCGGTGGGCTCAAGACGGGTGATCTCGGCGGCCACCGTCTCGAAACGAACACAGGACGGCGCTGACTGCCGAGCCGTTTCCAAAACGTCCTGAAGATAGCGGCCATACTGACCACGGGTGGCAAAAGCCTGACCAGAAGCCCCGATCCCACTTGCGCTCACGTCCAATGGATCAAGCCAACGGACAAAATGGTCCGGTTGATCTGGAAAAGCACTCATGTTTGCGGCTCGGACATTCAGCAGATGACTTTGGTCGTCTGTCTGATAGGCCAATCCTGGGCCAAACCGACCGCTTCGATCAAACAATAGAATATGAGTCGGGGTTCGGGCCTGCCGAACCAGATGGACCGCCAACAGGGCTCCGGTAAACCCCGCGCCAACAATCCCAATCCTGCGTTCGCCCAAGGAGCCGGAGACTGGCGTTTGCCGAGAAGAGCTTGATTCAATCACGATCTCTGGTCCTGTAAAAGATCACTAGACCATAAGATAAGTAGACTAAGAGTCCCCGGCAGTCAACGACATTGGGAGCGGACGCGATGCCACCGATGGTCCCTCACCAAACCGTTAATCCGCCATCGACGATAAGATTTTGCCCTGTGACATAACTGGAAGCATCCGAAGCCAGCCAGATCACGGCGCCCATCAACTCGCCAACCTGGGCCATACGCCCTAAGGGAACTCGGTTGCCGTAACGGCGCTGAAAGGTCTCGTTCTGACCACTTTCGACGCCGCCGGGGGTAAGGGTATTGACCCGAACGCCGCGATCGGGCCATGTGGTGGCCAGATGACGGGTCAGGCCGATCACGGCGGCTTTCGACATGGAATAGACGGCGGGATTGTTGATGGCTCGGCCTTCGTAGCACGATCCTTCGTAAATACGTTGATCCGGGGCGACCACGCCGTAAATCGAGGCGGTTTGAATAATGCTGCCGCCGCCCTGACGGGCCATCTGGCCGCCAATGGCTTGGGCCATTAAGAACAGGCCATCGACATTGACCGCCATCACTTGGCGCCACGTATCCAAATCATAGTCTTCGATGGCCGCGAAATAGCGGTTGAGGTCCGAGGAATTGTTGGCGGCGTTGTTCAGCAGAACATCAACCCGGCCATAACGCTCGAGCACCAGCGCAGTTAGGGCGGTGACATCTTCGGGCCGACTGACGTCACAGGCCGCCCCTAGGCACGAAACGCCGAACCGTTCGGTCAGACGTTTGGCCAGGGCTTCGCAGACCTCTAAGTCCAAGTCCGTCACAACCACATGGGCGCCATAGGTGGCCAAAGCCGAGCAAAAATGGCGGCCCAGAATGCCGCAACCGCCAGTCACCACGGCGATCTTGCCGGTCAGGTCGAACAGGCCGCGATAATCGGGAATTTCGAAATCCGAAGGGCTCATGGCGCGGTCTCCGTGTGTTGGTCCTGTTGGCGCTGCCACAGCAACTCCATGATGGCAAAATCCACTTCGGTATCGATATCGAGAATGCCGACCCGAGGCATTTCGTAAAGCCGGGTGGTGGCATCGAAATCAAAGGGCTCGGTCAGAAAGGGCTCGCGGCTCCAGACATAAATAGAGGCATTTTGATCGTAACAACAGGGAGAGTCCTGGCGTCGGAGAATAGCCGTGGGGAGCGGCTTAGACAGGTGAGCAATGCCGTCGGTGACTTCTACCAGATTAAAGTAAGGCGAGCGATGGGCCGGAACGCCCGTAATGACGTTATGGGCTCCACTGTCTTCCAGCAACCGCACGGCTCCCACGATGTCGTCGGGCCGGCGCAAAGGGGAGGTGCAGTCCAAATCCGCCAACAGATCGAACGACAGGCCGGTTGCCGCCTCGACCGCCAACCAGGCGTGGCGGATCGCCGGCAACTTTCCCGCCGTGTCCGACGCCAGCACCGCCGGACGCTCCACCACCACATCGGCACCCCACGTCCGCGCCGTCTCCAAAATCACCGCAGAGTCACTGCTCACCGCCACTCGGTCAAACAGGCCGCTGGCCTTGGCTTGAAGAATACTGTGAGCAATCAGTGGCTTGCCCGCCAGCGTCCGAATGTTTTTATCCGGCAGCCCCCGAGAGCCTCCTCGCGCGCAAATCGTGCAAAGCCGCAACATCACGTCCCGCCCCTCCCCGAGGCCCCGATTCCAAAACCACAGATACGGCCAAACCAGCGGGCGGGCAAGGGCGTGACGCAGGCATGTGATGCCGGCGAGCCCTAATACTGACAGATCGCCGGTATCGGGCGGCGACGGCGGCCCGGCGTCTGAGGGCAGCCTTGATGAGTTACCATCAAGGCTCGATGGTATGATGCCGCGATTGTGGACCAAAGAATAAGCAGGGCCTCTGGACATCCCCAGGCTCCGAGCGGATATCTGTAGTCCCTGCCTGTACTTTGCCTTCCGGACTCCGGTATCCTGATCGGGATCAAGGCGGCCAGAGGATGGAGAGATCGTGTTGTACGCCCCGCTCGCCGAGCCTATCGCCACGGCCACCCGCCTTCACCACGAAGGCGTGTCTGCGTACCGGCAGGGGCGCTCGGCTGCGGCCATCGCGCTGTTAGAACGCGCCGTGGAGGTCTGGCCGGAGTTTGCCGAGGCTCACAACAATCTGGGGGTTTTGCTTCAGGCCCAAGGGCAGCTTGAACCGGCCACTCGGCATTTCGAGCGGGCGTTGGCCCTGAATCCGGCCTATGCCGAGGCCCACAATAACTTGGGCGCGGTGCTTCAGGCCCAGGGGCGGCAGGATCAGGCCATGGCCCAGTTCGAGCAGGCGGTTGCGGCCAGCCCGGCTTATCTCGACGCTCTCAACAATTTGGCCATGGGGTTTTTCGCCCAAAATCAGTTCGAGGCCGCGATAGGCGTCTGGACCCGCGTGTTGGTGGTGACACCCGGCCATCGGGATGCCGAAGTGTGTATCAGCAAGGCGCTCTATGGGCTGTCGATGGCCGATCCCGAAGCGGCCAGCCGGTTGGCGCGCTCGGTTCTGGCCGAGCATCCCGAAAGCCCGGTGATCCGCCATGGCGTCGCCGGGCTGATCGGCGAAGTCACGCCAGAGCGGGCCGAAGTCGGCTATATCACCGCGATGTTTGACTTTTTCGCCGGAAGCTTCGATAGCGCCTTAGAGCGGTTGAGCTACAGCCCGCGCACCCTGGCAACCCGGCTGGCCGAGGAATGGCCCCCGGAAGCTCCACCGCCTGATATTCTGGATGCTGGCTGCGGAACCGGCCTGGCAGCGGGCTTTTTGCGCCCTCTGGCCGGAACCTTGACCGGCTGCGATCTGTCACCCCGGATGCTCGATCGGGCCCAAGCCACCGGCCATTATGACCGGCTGGTCGAGACCGAATTGGTCGCATTCCTACAGGCTCACCCCGAACAGTTTGACATGGTGTTTGCTGCCGACGTGTTGATTTATTTCGGGGCTCTTCAGCCGTTGTTTGCCGCCGTGCGAACGGCGTTGCGTCCCGGTGGGCTGTTCGCCTGTTCCATGGAAAATGGCGACGATGAGCCTGCGGCGGCCACGGGTTTTGTGCTCTCCCATGCCGGGCGTTACAGGCACACCAGCGCCTATCTTCGGGAGATGGCAGCGGAAGCCGGCCTGGATGTCCGCCAATTGGTCTCTGAGACTCAGCGATGGGAGGTTGGCCAGCCGATCCCCGGTTTGCAATTGGTTGTGAGGAAGGGATAAAAATATCATGGCTCATAACCGCATCACAGGCACGCCAGCGGGGCAAGACGCTGGAAATCCTGCCGGATATGGCTTTGGCGGGGCTCCGGTGGTGGCATGGGACCATTTATCCGCAGTCAGCCAGCCGGGCGATGTGGTGTTCTTTGGCGTTGATGCCGAGCTGGGCCGCCGTTTCGGCCAAGGCAACCCCGGTGCGGCTACTTTTGTGCGCCAGCAAACCGTCGCCATGATGCCCTGGACTCAAGTGGCGGCTCCCGGTTGCCACGACATCGGCATTATCACCGCCGCCGATCCGGGCGTGGCTATGCGCGAAACCACGGCCATTGCTACCCATCTCGCCAGGACGGGCCGTCGACCGGCGCTGATCGGCTGCGATCACACCGCCAGTCTGGCTGGCGTGGTCGGCACCGCCACCGGGGGCGGAACCATTCCGACCTACCTGTATTTCGATGCTCATTTAGACCTGGGGCTTCACGACCCCCATACGACCCCAACCAGCGGTCCGGCTCTACACAACGGCAACTTTGTGGAAATGCTGCGCCAAACCGGACAGGTCGGCCAAGTGGTCAATGTCGGGGCGCGCTGTTGGTCGCGTTTCGCCCCAGTTTATCAAACGGTTCCAAACTTCATCTGCATTCCAGGAGGACCGCCGCAACCTTCGGCGGCTTTCCTGATCGAGCAGCTATCCTGGTTGGCCGGAACCCGCCTGTATGTCAGCATCGATGCCGACGTTCTGGACCCCTCTGCCGCTCCCAATGTCTGTTGTCCAGAACCCTTTGGTTTGTCGGTAGCCGAATTGTTCGCGGTGTGCGCGTGGCTGGGTGAAACCTGCGAGGTGATTGGCGGCGACCTGTGCGAAGTCGTGCCTTCCACCGCCAGCTTGTGCTCGGAACAGGCTCTGATGCGGTGCCTGCATGCTGTTATGAGACCGATCAGACAATGAATACCAGCGAGCCTTGATGTTGACTTATCAAGGCTGCCCTCAGACGCCGGGCGGGCGCATCCGCGCCCTTGGCTCCACGCGCACGGACGCGCAGAGTCCACCCCTTAAAAAGCGTTACCACAATCCCCCGGTCAGGCGGTGAAGGCCCTCCCGAACACACAAGGCCGGCCAACTTGGCACAAAATCCCGAGCATCCCAGAAGGTTTCGCGGAATTCCGGCCAGTTCTTCTTGGACGCTTGCTGAGTCAAACGACGCACCGTTTCCACGGCAAACCACCGCCGAGCCATGAGGCGTAAGGGCTCGGGGCTGTCGGGACGGGTCATATAGCCACGCGCCATCGCCCGATACTCGTCATGCAGACGACGGTTATGGCGAACATTGGCGTTCAACGTCAGTGAACCGGGATGCAGGCGATACTGATAAATCGTCCGCTCCAGCGGCACCGTCCGCATGCCGAGCATCATGGCCCGAATCAAAAAATCCCGGTCGGCGGCCAATCGATAACGCAGGTCATAAAGACCGGCGTGGCGGTACCAGTTGCGCCGGAAAAAGCGGGCGTTGGTGATCGGAACGCCCAAGGTCACGTCATGCCAATCCAGCCGCTTGATCCGTTCGCTGCGGTAGGTCTTAACCCGCGTTGTTGACCCGTCGGGCAAGAGGCGGACCACCTGCGCGCCGCCACACACCGAAACGGCGGTGCGGTCCTGGGTGAAGCCATCGGCCACCGCCGCCAGGGCTCCCGGCAGCAACAGGTCATCGCTGTTGACATGGCCGATGATATCGCCCGAGGCGCGGCGGATTCCCTTGTTGATGGCATCATACAGCCCCCGATCGGGCTCGCTGAACCACTGGATTCCGGGAGTCCGGCGCAGGACATCCAAGGTTCCGTCGGTAGAGCCGCCGTCCACGACGATGTGCTCAACCTCGGGATAGCCCTGCTTGGAAACGCTGGCGAGGGCGTCGGCGATCATGTCGGCCCGGTTGAGAACCGGTGTGATGATGGTGATACGCGGCGGAGCCACGGGGATCACTCCTTAAGCCGTTACAGAAGGGGTCTGACCAACGTCACAAGGCCCAAGGCCCCTCGCTCCCAAACAGGGTCGAGAGGCCACGCCCCTTGATCGCCGAAGCTTCGTTGATATCCTGAAATCGTTTCCGCAACAAGTCATCCCGATTTCGTTCCGTCAAAACCGCCCGCAAAAATGCCAGCATCCGGGGAACCGCCCGCCCGTCGCCGTAAGGATTGGGGCAGGGGGCGGTGCGGTCCCAGTCCATGGCTTGCGCCAATCCATCCAGGATCGCGGTCGTTTCCGGCACCACATCGATGACATTACCACCGCGCATCCGTCCCCCCTGCCGGCTGCCGATATTGACTACCGGCAAATGGAAACAGGGGGCTTCGTACAGACCGCTAGACGAGTTGCCGATCATCACCCGGCAGTCGCGCAAGGCCGCCAGATACCGTACCCGCCCCAAGCTCAGGACTAGGCGTCGATCCGAACGACCCGCCGCGAACGCTTCGAAGGCGGCCAGAATCCGATCCGCCCCAGCGTCGGAATTGGGAGCCGTCAGCAAATACTGCATCCCATACCGCCGGGTTCCCTCGTCCAGAGCGGCGATCAGCGCCGAAACCTGATCATCCAGGGTTTCGCGCTCCAGAGTGACCGGATGAAACGTCACCAACGCTACCGGCGCGCCGGGCGGAAAACCGAGATCCGCCGCAAAAGCCTCGGGGGTGGGCAACTCAAGGCGATGAAGGCCATCCAATCCCGGTTCCCCGCACACGCAAATCCGCCACGCCTCCTCCCCCATCTGCGCCACACGAGCGCCGAACACCGGATGGGCGACACAATGGAGATGAGCGGCCTTGGTCACAGCATGGCGCACCTGTTCATCAATCACCCCTTCGGTCAGTTCGCCGCCAGAGACATGGGCAATGGGAAGGGTCAACAAGATGCAGGCGGTGATCACGCCCAACAGTTCGTACCGATCTCCCATCACCATCACCAAATCCGGCTGCAACCGTTCCAGCACGGCCGTCAGGCGCCCGGTCAGGTCGCCCACCGCCGCCGCCAACGCCGTCGGCGTGCCCGTCGCCAACGACAGAGGAATCGTCGCATCAAGGACAAAACCGTCTGCCACGATCTCGCGCCACGTCTCGCCATGTTCCACGGAGAAATGAGAGCCGGTGGCAATCAACTGGACCTGAAACGCCGGGTCATCTCGCAGACCCTCCAGAACCCACCGCATCAGGCCATATTCCGAACGCGACCCCGTCACAATGCAAACCCGCCACGGAGATGCCCGCCACGGAGATGAAGGCGAGCGAGGGTTCGGCGATGACAGAACGGACATAACGGCCCCTTTTCGTTGACGTCTCTCCGGCCCCTGCTAAAGCTGGGCGGGCGCCGTAGCATCAAGGAAAGGCCCGGAACAACGCAAGGCCGCCGTCCCAAGCGGTCGGGGCAGGGGGGAGGGTGGTTTTGGTGGTGCCGATCCCGTATCCGGGTCGGCAACAGCCTTGAACACTCACCATACAACGGTATTTCGGAAATTTCCAAAAATTAGATTGACTTCGGCAAAGCTAATTCTTTATATCCAGAAAGATTCATAATCTGACTCGGGTCAGCCCTCTTGTCTTTCCAACTGTCCAAAACGGGTGATTGGCGTAACGGCAGGGGCTTTGTTCCCTTTGCGGCGCTTGCGCTTGGGATCGTGCTGTTGGCCGGCTGTTCGTCGGGCCCACCGGAGATCGAAACGCGGACTCTGGATTTTGAGATTGGGGCCAAAGCCAACGACGATACGGCGTTGGCGGTGGATTTGGTGTTGGTTTTTGACCAAACCCTGATCGGACAAATCGCCGGGTTGCCCGCAACGACTTGGTTTCAGACCCGCGATCAGGTTAAGCTCGCCAACCCCACCGGCCTTGAGGTGCGGTCGTTCGAGGTCATACCCGGTCAGCCGGGCGCTCATGTCGATATCACCGGGGACAGTCGTGACGCCATCGCCGCCTTTGTGTTCGCCAGCTATACCAGTCCGGGGCCGCACCGGGCCCGCGTTGACGGTCTGCGGTCGGTTCTTCTCCGCTTCGGTGGCAAGGATTTTGCCGTCGCGGTCCCTCCCTCCTGACGGCTTTATTCCCGCATGAGTCGGCTGCCGATGACCCCGCTTCCCGACCCCATCCAGTGGTACGAGGGAATGCTTCTGACGCCCCAGCATTTCCAGCAATGGTGGCTGCGCCAGGATGCGTTGCTGCATTACCACACATCGCGACTGTCCCCTTTTCCTTACGGCGTGACGCGGATTGAAATCGATCGAGCCATGCTCGTGGTCGGTGTGTTCCGCGTCCTGGCTCTGGAAGCCGTGTTGCCCGATGGATTGGTGGTGATGCATCCGTTGGGGGGCGGAGAAGATCTGCAAATTACGCTCCAACCCCATGCTGACCGGCTGAAACAGGGGCCGATGACGGTTCACGCCGTGGTTCCGGTCTACAAGCCCGGTGCGGCGGCAGGTGGCGAATTGGCGCGGTATCGCTCCGTCGAAGTTCCCGGCGTGGTGGACGAAAACACCGGCGATAATGAACAGACCATGCCTCGGCTGCGGCCCCGGCTGTCGCTGCTGGTGGGAGACGAGATTCCCGGCAAATATGTGTCGATCCCGTTAGCGCGAGTCGTTCATAGTGCCGAAGCCTTCCGGTTGGCCGAGTATATGCCGCCGATGGTAACCACAACCTCCGATTCGCCCCTCGCCGAACGCTGTCGCGGCATCGGCAAGCGGTTGCGCGAAAAAGCAGCCTTTCTGGCGGGCCGTCTGCGCGCTCCAGAAGGCGCCGTGCAAGCGCCGGTCTTGGCCGAGACGCGCCACGCCGTACAATGCCTGGTTGCGGGCTTGCCCCAACTGGAAGCCATGCTTGGGGTGGGGACCGTCCATCCCTTTGACCTGTATCTGGCCTTAGCCAGCATTGCCGGCGAAGTGGCGGCGCTGGGGCCCGGATTGCTGCCCCCCCTGTTCGAGGCTTACGATCACCGCGATATTTTGGGGTCGGCGCGGCCTGTGCTCGAATTCATCGAGCGCATGATCGATACCATGGCCGAAACCAGCATGGCGATCCGCTTTACTAGCCATGATGAAGGCTTCCGGTTGATGCTCCAGCCGGAATGGTTGGATGAGAAAGCCCGGAGCAGCGGCCAAGCTCTGCTGATCGGCGTTCGTCTGGCACCCGGTCAATCCGAAGCCGAGGTTCATGCCTGGATGCAGGAAAGCGTTATTACGCCGACCAGCCACATCGAAACGCTGCGCTTGCGTCGCTTGCGGGGGTTTCCTCGCAGCCGGGTGGAACGTGACGATCGGCTTGGTGTCCTGCCAGATCGGGGGATGCTGCTTTACCGCGTCCTCTATGGGTTCCCCGAGGTTGACCGCGATCGTTCTTTGGAAATCATCGGCCCCGTTCCGCGTTCGGGGGTTGCTCGTCCTGCTGAAATCACCCTCTATATCGCCTCACCAACCGGACGCGCAGGATCGCCCCCGTGAGCCCGCCGGTTTCGCGCCCCCTGTCTTCCAGACCGACGACGGCAGCCGCCGCCTTGGCCGTGGCCGCCCATGGCGGCGACCCGCTGTTAGCCCAATTCGGTGAATTTTACACCGAGTTGCTGCGCATCAAGTCGGCATTGGATGTGGGCGGACGTCGGGTCGGCCGGGCCGAGGGGCTCGACGTGGCCGATGTTTCGGAAGCCATGCATCGACATCTGCGGTTGCTGTTGGAACGTCAAGCGGCCCGCGCCCGGCAATGGGGTGGCGCCTACGGCCAAGCCCTTTACGCCGAAGCCGAATATGTCATGGCTGCCTTGGCCGATGAAACATTGCTGTTACGGGTCGAATGGGGCGGTCGTGAAAGTTGGCGGCATCGTTTGCTGGAAACCGCCTTGTTCGGGACCAGTCTGGCTGGGGAGCGGGTGTTCGAGCGGCTTGATGCCTTGTTGGCTGACCCGGCCCGCGCCCACCCCAGTCTGGCCACCCTCTATTTAATTGCCCTGGCGCTCGGCTTTCGCGGGCGCTATTGGCGCGACGAAGACCAAGGACAGTTACGCCACTACCGGGCGGCCTTAGCCCGCATCATCACCCGCGCTATACCCGATGCCGGCGAAACCGGGCCGCGTCTGTTCGCTCAAGCCTACGACTCCACGGTCGTCGAGGGGCGGTCGTTGCGTTTGCCCGGACTCAGGCCATGGCTGATGACGGCAGCGGCCATAACCATTCTCTTCCTGGTTAGCAGCTATGGGCTGTGGCGCGTCGCCATTGCCGATCTCGAGCGCACGATCACCGAGATCGAGCGCCCCATCCCAGCGCATCTTTGAAGGCGGACGCGATGGCCGGCGACGACACGCTTTTTTGGCCGGTCCTGGCCGGCATCGCCGTGGTGCTGGTCGCCCTGGTCCTGCTGGTAATGGCTTGGCGGCTGGGCCGGGCGGCTGGGCGCGAGGGATCCTCCCCCCTGGGCGTGTCGGCCTTGGTTGCCTCCATGCGGGCCCCAGAATGGCGGGCTTTGGCGGCTAGTTTTGCCAGCGCGATGGGGCGGCTTCGCACGGTGTCACGCGGGCCGGGCTGGCGCTATGCCGTGCCGTGGGTTCTGCTGTTGGGCGGGGGGCGTTCGGGACGTAGCACCCTGGCCACCGCCATCAACCTGCACCGGCCTTTCACCTCGCCTTTCGATGCCCACCAAGCCGAGTATGGCTGTACTTGGCATATGTTCGAACCCGGCTTGCTCTTGGAGCCTGCCGAGGCGGTGCTGTGGGGGAAGAACGGTCACGAGCGAAACACCGCCGGGTGGCGGCGGCTGATGAATTTGTTGCTGCGCTATCGGCGCGAGCGCGGCATCGATGGCGTGGTCATTACGGTTTCGTGTGCCGAGCTGCTGGGGCCGGACCCGGCGGCGTTGATCGAACGAGCCGGCACCCTGCGCGAACATTTGCGGGAGTTGCAGCAATATCTTGGGCTTCGGGTGCCCGTGTATGTGCTGGTGACAAAGTGCGATCTGGTCACGGGCTTTTCGGTGTTCTGGCGGCCTTTGGTGGCAGACTATGGGCACCAGATGTTCGGCTGGTCCAATGACGAAACGCCCGAAACCAGTTATGGTCCGCACCTGATCGCCCGCGCTTTTGACGAAATCGGGCGGAGTCTGCATCGTATTCTGTTGGGGCAGGCGGTGCATGGGGACGGTATTGCTGATCTGGCCTTCCTGTTTCCTGCCGAGTTTCAAAAACTAGCCGAACCGCTAGGCCGTTTCGTTGATCGGCTGTTCCATGTGGACGTGTACCAGGATCCGCATTTCTTTCGCGGCATCCACTTTACCGGGGACGCTCCGGCGGTGGGCGAACCCCAAAAGATGGTGGCGGCCCCGCTGACGGCTCGACCGGGCAGCACCGAAGTTGTAATTGATCAGGCAGCGCCGCACCCTCTGTTTGTCACCGATCTGTTTGCGGAAAAGGTGTTCCGTGAAACCCGGATGATTCAACCGGCCCGGCGCGAGTGGGTGGCGCGGGGGCGGGCTTCGCGCCTGCGTTGGGTTGGGCTGGTGGTCGTGGCTTTTGTCCTGGTGGGGGGGCTGTGGTCATCCTATCGGACGCTTCAGGCCTCGGCGCAAAAGGTCATTCCCCTGACTCATCGGATCGCCTTTTACGAAACCTCCGAGCAGGTGCCAATCCGACTGGGCGGGCCGGTGCTGGAAGCCTACCGCACCATCAGTCAACACAGCTTGACCCAACCCTTCATGCCCGCATCCTGGCTCAGTGCTCTGGACAGCAAGGTCGAAAACGCCCTGGCCAACGGCTTCGAACTGGTGGTGTTCAAGCCGGTAACCCGGGAATTGACGGCTCGAATGAACGCCTTGTTGGCACGCGATCCCCCGGTGCTGTCTGCCGATAACCAATCGGCGGCGTTTGATGCTTTGGACTCGATGATTGCCGCGTTTGACAAGCTAGCCCGGCTGGCGGTGCTTTATAATCGGGGCAATCGGTTGAATGCCGATGAGTTGACATGGCTGGTTCAAACCTTGATTCACGTCAATATCGGCGAAGTTTTACACGAGGATTTAAAGCTCTACGCCGATGTTATGGCGCGCGTGACGGTCGAGCGATTCGATATGGAGACACGGGTGGCCCCCGCCAATGCCACCCTTGACCGCATGGTCCGCGCGGCGTCGCAAACCATTGAATCCGATGGCCTATTGGTCCGGCAAGTCCAAGACTTATCTTTGGCGGTTTTGCACACCGCCGAAGCGCGTTTTGCCCCGCCGCTGGCCGCCGCTGGCCAGCTCAAAACGCTGGCGCTAAAGCTGCAACAGATCAAGCAGACCCTTGAAGCGTCCAATCTGGCTTGGCGCTTTGTTCTTCATCCAGAACAAGATTCCTATTGGACCCGGCAATTGGACAGCGTCCGCCGCAACCCGTTGTTGGGAGAGGCTGCCGCCAACGCTATGCAGACCCTCTTGACCGGCAAAGTGTCGGCTTTGCGCGCCGCTTTGTTGGCGGTCACCGTGCCCGAGGTTGGACCGCTGCTGGTGGCCGATTCCCAGGCGGATGGTCGGTTGCAGCTGGCCCCCACACTGGAAGCCTTGTCTCAAGCCTTGCCGCCGCTGTTGGCCTATGACTTCTTGTCAAACCCGGCCCGCCAACCGGCAGAGCCATTCCCGAGAACCAACCTAGTGATGTGGGCGCCTGAGCCGCTGGAGCGGGCGTTGGCCTATGAAAACAGTTTCAAGGAGATGGAAGCGGGTCCGCTGGCTCATGTCCCGGAGACGCTCCGCCCGATGATCATGGCCGTGGCCACCCAGTCGCTTCAGGGAGCCATGCTGAGTGCCGTGGCCGACGCCGAAGTGCTCGAGCGGCGCGGCGACGACTTCCGCCAGTTTGGCGAAGAGGATGCCCTGTTGCGCGAGGCCAAGCAGTTTGGCCGGGCTGCGGTTCCGTTGGGCAAAGTGCTGGAGGCGCTCCAAAAACGCGGGTTCGATCAAGCTTACAGCACTGTTTCGGGCATTATTGGCCAACACGCCCTGGCGATGCTCGAACAGATCGATGGCTTGGTTGAAGCCAGCGGCGTTTGGCTGCCCGTGGACCAGTTCCGAAGCTGGGATGGCACCCTGCCCATGAATTTTGAAGGATATCAGGTTCTCAGTGATGGTGAGCTTGATCAATATCTGAAGACCAGCGCCGCCCGCATTGACTGGTTGGCCACAGAGGTCGCTCAACCTGTTGTCGGGGCCCTTCAAGGAGACGCGGTCCCGGCCCCCTTGCGACGGAACTCGCGGGTGGTCCGCTGGTTGCGCATTATCGAAGACCTCGGGCGGTACAAAGCCAGCAACCCAGCCAGCAGCTTGGCCGGGTTGGAACGGTTCATCCGCGTCGACTTGGCAGCAGTCAAGCCCGGTGTTTGCCCTGACAGCAGCGACGCGGCGGCCACAGCGGCGGGCGTCGATTTCTTTTCTCAGCGACTGCAAATCGTGCGTCGCTATGCCCTGACTCAGTGTCATCGCATTGCTGGCGACGCGATTAAGGTCGACTTCACTCGCCTCGCCACGGATTTCAACAGCACGTTGGCCGGACGCTATCCCTTTGCTGACGGTACCGCCGCTGACACGCCCGAAGCCAGCCCCGACGCCGTGGGGGCCTTCCTCGAGCGGTTTAGCCCGGACTTTGAGGCCGCCGTTCGCCGGGGATTGGGCACACCCATCCCCGGCAGTCAAGAGGCGGCAGCCTTGCAGTTCCTCGACCGTTTGGCCCAGGTCCGCAGCTTCATGGCCCCCCTGATTCCTGCCGCCGCCACTCCGCCCAGTGCGTTTGAGGTTGAAGCCGAGTTCCGGGTCAATCGCGACCGCGAGACCGGCGGCAATCAGATCATTGAATGGAGCTTGGGGCTAGGGGATCAACAAGTGTCACGCGGGGATGATGCTAAAACCGCCCGATGGCGCCCAGGCGAGCCTGTAACGATCAAACTTCGGTGGGCCAAAGATGCTCCGGTGGCTCCCATCGCCGCTCTTGGTGCTGCCGGGAAAAATGGCACCATCAACGCAGATCGAGCCTTGGTGGTCTCGTATGCTGGCCAGTGGGGCTTGATCCGGCTACTCCAGAACAACCGGGCGCCCTCTGTCGATTTGCCCGGCTTGATCGATCGTCAACCCCAGACCTTGAAATTCAGCGCCAGCACCGGGAATGTGCCGGTGACGGACGCGCCAGAGCCCAATCAATCCCAGTTAACCGGGCAAACCAACGTCTTTGTGCGGGTTTCGGCGTTGGCCGCAAGCGCCGATGGCAAGACCAAACGGGCGTTGCCATTACCGATCTTCCCGTTCACGGCGCCTCGATTGGATCAGAGCGTTCGGTAACAGAGGGGTTCGAGACCGCTCTTCACTGATGCCCGTTCATTCATGCCTCTGGAGGTCTGATGTTTCGCAAGCCGTCTTACGCTGAATCGACGCTGAAGCCAGCGGCGGCGGCGGCTGCCGCCGACGCCGTGCGGCGACGCGATTTGCGGCCCTTGCGACAGTTGGCGCCCTATTTGCGGCCCTACGGGTGGCAGATTGCCGGGGCGGTGCTGTCCTTGAGCGTTGCCGCCATGACCATGCTGGCTATGGGACAGGGCTTGCGGCTGTTGATCGATCGGGGCTTTGCCGCCAATGACCCCGGAATGTTGGACCAAATGTTGCTTGTGTTACTGGTGGTAACATTGTTGCTGGGGGCGGCGGCGTTTGGGCGCTTTTTCCTGGTCTCATGGGTCGGTGAGCGGGTGGTGGCAGATCTGCGCCAAGCCGCCTATCAGCATGTGTTACGGCTCAGTCCCGGTTACTTTGAACACACTCGCACCGGGGATATCCTTTCGGTCCTCACCACCGATACCACCTTGCTTCAGGTGGTAATCGGCTCGTCGGTGTCCATCGCCTTACGGAACGGGCTGGTGCTGATCGGCGGAACGGTGATGCTGGTGATCACCAGTGCCAAACTCACCGGCCTCGTGTTTTTGGCGATCCCTTTGGTTGTGGTTCCAATCATCATTCTGGGGCGTTGGGAGCGACGGCTGGCGCGCCTGTCCCAAGAACGGGTGGGCGATGTCGGCTCGCATCTGGAGGAAACCCTGTCGGGAATCCGGGTGGTTCAGGCTTTTGGTCACGAGGCCATCGATCGCCGCCGCTTTGGCGAACGGGTGGAAGACGCCTTTTCAACGGCCATGCGACGCGTCCGTATTCGCTCGGTTACAGCGATGACCGTGATCGTATTGATGTTCGGCGCCATCGGCATTGTACTGTGGATGGGCGGTCATGATGTGGTGGCGGGGCGGATCACGGGCGGCGAATTGTCAGCCTTTGTTATCTATGCCGCATTGGTGGCGGGAGCGGCGGGATCCATCAGTGAAGTCTACGGCGATCTTCAACGCGCCGCCGGAGCAACCGAGCGGTTATTCGAGTTGCTGACCACCGAACCCGCGATTTTGCCCCCGGCTCATCCCGTGGCGCTGCCCGTTCCTGCCGCCGGTCGGGTCCAGTTCGATGGCGTGACATTCCACTACCCGGCCCGTCCCGAGCATGCCGCCCTTGACGCTTTTTCGTTGAAGGTCCAACCGGGAGAAACCGTGGCTTTGGTCGGCCCCAGCGGCGCCGGCAAAACCACGGTGTTCCAGATGTTGCTTCGCTTCTACGACCCCCAGAGCGGAGCGGTGCGACTGGACGGGGTCGATATCCGAACCGCAGACCCCGCCGACGTTCGGATGCGGCTGGGATTGGTCCCCCAGGATGCTGTGATCTTCTCGGGCAATGCCTGGGAGAATATCCGTTACGGTCGCCCCGAGGCCAGCGATGCCGAAGTGCGAGCCGCCGCCGAGGCCGCCCATGCTCTGGAGTTCCTGGAGCGTCTGCCCCAAGGATTGGAGACCTATCTGGGCGAGAAGGGCGTGCGCCTGTCGGGCGGCCAGCGTCAGCGGATCGCCATTGCCCGCGCTATCTTACGCAACCCATCGGTTTTGCTGCTGGACGAAGCCACCAGCGCGCTTGATGCCGAAAGTGAGCGGTCGGTGCAACAGGCCCTCGATGACCTGAAAAAACACCGCACCACCTTGATCATTGCACACCGTCTAGCCACCGTCTTGAATGCCGATCGGATTGTCGTGATGGATCAGGGACGAGTGGTCGCCTGCGGACCTCATGCCGATCTGATCCGGGAAGATGGGCTCTATGCCCGATTAGCCGCGTTGCAATTTAATACGGTTTAATGCCAGCCAGCCTTGATGTTGACTCATTAAGGCTGGCCTTCAGACGCCGGACGGGCGCCTCTTTATCGTCTTATGGGTCATTATCATTATGCTCACCAATGTCAGACGATGGATTGCTGTCGGGGCCGCCTTGTGTTTTGGAGCGACGCTGGTGGTGATGAGTCTTCAACGGTCTCAACTCAGCTCATCGCCCTTGGGCCATTTGGTTCTGACGACACCGACGCCGCTTCCGCCGCTTCATTTCGTCGACGGGCAAGGCCGACCGATGACGCTGGGCGATTTTGCGGGTCGGGTGGTTTTACTCAATGTTTGGGCGACATGGTGCGGTCCATGCGTTCGTGAGTTGCCGTCCCTTGATCGTTTGCAAGCCTCTTTGGGGGGGTATAAATTTCAAGTTGTTGCCTTATCTGAAGATCGCGGTGGCGCAGCAACAGTTCTACCCTTTTTCGCACAAAGGCAGATTCAGGCTCTTGCGCCCTATCTGGATACGCCTGGCACCGCCTTGGGAGCCCTCAAGGGCCAAGGTTTACCGACCAGCATTCTGATTGACCGCGCGGGGCGAGAAGTTGGACGGATGTTGGGAGGCACCAATTGGGACAGCGGGCCGACCCGGCAGAGCATTGAGGCCGTGGTGAATGCGCCCTAGTTTGCAGGGCTCTGCGCTGGATCTCAAACCGGGGGTCATCCCTGAATTCACTCTGTTGGCCGGAATCGTCCCATGAGAAGTCTTGTGGTCTTTCGTCGAGCTGCTGACCGTCTTGATGTCGAAGACCATGGCGGTTTTCAAAGCCGAAATGCCAGCGTCATCCAATTGACCCAGACGGCCTTTGCGGTTCATCGACGGATAATGCCAGAAGGCGATTGGGCGTTCGGCGTCTTTACCGGCGACGACATCTTTCGGATTGCCGATGTCTTGCCCAATTTAGGCTTTCCGGTCTTTGCCTTCGCCCGATCCAAGCGGGTTCCTGGTGTCCATAGTTTTCCGTGTTTTTCGTTCCATGCCTGGGTTGAAGCCGGGATTCGGAATTATCAGGACAGTGTTCACACCATCCTGATGGCCTCGGCCACCGCCCCTTCCGAGCCCCGGTGCTTTTGGATCGGCAACACGGCAACGCATCCGTTGCGTGAAGTGATTTATACCAACGCTCAGGCTCACCCGGATCTCGCCGATTTCCGGTCCATGCGCTGGCGAGACGCAATCAGCGAAGAGGGCCGTTTGGCCGCTTCCGATTATGTCTCCTTGCCCGATCACTGCGCCTATGCCATGCTCTTGGACATCCGTGGTGCCGGATATAGCGGGCGGCGGAAGTTTCTTCTCCATTCCGGTCGTCCGGTTCTGGTGGTGGATGGTGAATACAACGAGTATTGGGCCGAAGGGCTGATGCCGTGGGTTCATTATGTGCCGATTGCTCCCGATGGTCAGGGGTTGTTTGAAGTGATTGCTCATCTCGCCCGGCACCCACATCTAGCCGAGCGCATCGGTCGGCAAGGCCAGCAATACGCCCTCGATCATGTTCATTTGGCCGGCGCTCTCAAGCGAATCGCGGTGCTGATCGATTATGCCGCTGCGGCCCGGACCTGTCGCGCTTAGGTGGGGGACCATGGGGATTCAGGTTGTTTCCGGGGCCATGCTTCAGTGCAGTTTTGGCATGGCCCCAAGCACGCTCAATGTGTTGCCGCTGAATCTGGTCATGGCCGGCGGTCCAGCCGCCGCCAACATCATGGACAATAAGCCGATGGTTAACATCATGCCCTTTGGCATGTGTTCCAGCCCGGCCAACCCCACGGTTATTGCGGCGACGGCGGCGGCGTTGGGGGTTCTAACACCTATGCCCTGTATACCTGTTACGGCGGCCCCTTGGGTTCCGGGAGCGCCGACAGTGTTGATCGGGAATATGCCCGCTTTAAACAACGGCTCGAAATGTATGTGCAGTTGGGCCGGGATTATCAGTATTACACTTCCAGGTCAGTTTCAGACCATGGATTGAAGTGTTGAAAGGATGCGCCTGATGCCGCCCTCTCGGTATTTTGCACCGCCGCCGGTGTCCTGGTCTGGCCGTCCGCCCGGAGGAGGGCAGAGCGTTGGTGGTGGAGCGAGAGTTGGGGCGGTTCAATGCCATGCGACCTTTGCGCCCTTGCGGGTCGGGCGGGCGGACCGGGCGCCCCCCGGAGATGAACTGGTGCGGGTTCAGGGAGAGACCTTTCTCGTGAAAACCGCCGCCCGAGGATTACAGGTCAAGCCCGATGGGCTTTACAATTTTGTGCGCACGGTAGGGGATCGACCAAGCGACAAGCGAACCTTCCTTTCGGCCCGGAGCGGTCATGCCAGTTTGGCCAATGGCCATCCGGTTCTGTATGCCGGAACCGTTCGCTTCGATGGCGGACGACTCGATTGGTGGAGCAATTATTCGGGAACCTATCAGCCGATGGCCGCCTTCCGGCAGCAGGCAGAGCTACCCGAAGACCGCTTTGTGCCCTGGCAACGGTTACAAATGGGCGGCGTTGGCTTGCAACGGACCATGTTGAGCGATCATCGCACATCGGCGCGACCGGAGGCCGGAGTGCAATCAGTTAAAAACGCGGCGCCATCCCAAAAACCGATGGGGTCCAACGTAAAAGACGCCAACGGCGGAGCAACCCCAACACCCCCAACATCGTCAATACCGTCAGCGCCAGCCTCTGCGTCTGGATCACCGTCCGGGACTCAGGGCGGGCCAAGTGCAGGAATCAAGGTCCGCAGTTCCGGCCAACGGGCGACCCAGCAGCAAACGTGATCGAAGCCGGGGACCACAACCAGCCGGTTTTCGGCCTCCGCTCCCTCACGCTCCAGAAAGCGACGCGGAATTTCGGGTGGAACCACCTCGTCTTTGGCGCCGACGAAGTGCATCTGCGGCAACCCGGCCAGACGTTGGGCATCGTCGATGGGGTTAAGGGAGCCATTAAGCGGAGCGACTGCGTGCCGGCGGGTCCAGGCGTCATGATCCAGCGGAGCCGCCACCGTGACCCAAGCAACAACGTCAGATCGCCGCGCCGCGACCAGGGCTGCGACGGCACCGCCGCCGGAATAGCCGATCAGCACCACTCGGTCGGTGCCGGTCCAGGCCAGAGCCTGGGCAATGGCTTGGTTGGTTGCGTCGATCACTTCGGGCGCAAAACGATGCGTGGACCAATAACGCGGCTCGCAGCTCCGGGCTTCGGGCGGCGTGACATATTGACAGGGGCGACCCAGATACAGCACTGCCGGGGACGGATCAGCGGCGGCTAACTCCAGGCCGACCGGATTGTAAGGTGTCGGGTTAGACGACAATTGAGTGGGCGAGACATAGCCGAACCCATCCCCTTCGATGTAGACCCTGAGGATCGGCTGGCGAGGACCGATCATCCTGATCTCTCCCGCCAACACAAAACGCCCACCGTCGAACGTGACCGGCTGCATTCCGGCGTGGGCCGCCAAAGCCGCCGCCGTTTCCCGCCGGGCCGCGAGATCATGGGTGCAGGCGGTGATCCACAAGACCAACAACAGCGGGAGCCATAGGAACGCGGTCCTTGTACGCCGCCGGGACCACAAAACCCGCCGACCTTGATGGGGCAAGGGCAGAGTCCCCACCAAGGCGTTCGGCGTTCTCATCAAGGTTGACCGGCTTACTGTCCAGAAACCAAGAAGTCATGCCAACGGCCCAACAAGCCCATGTCATTGTTTTCGACATCTTGGACTTGAGCGTTAAATAGGCGATAATCGCTGCCCAAAACTTCATTGTACAAGTGACGATACTTGATCAACTCGTCTTTCCGGGCCTCGACCGCCTTGATTTGTGGCAAAGTTGGTTGAGTGGCGGTTTTACCCACCAAGGGGAACTGACGAGAGAAGCTGCGGTAGTCCACCAGAATGCGGGCAAGATCGGCAAGATCAGCGGCGGCCTTCAATGGATCCTGATCGATGCCGATCGGTAGTGGTGCCAGCGTGTGGCTGATTTTATCGAGGCGGCTGCGCAACTCATAAGCCTTGCGGCCGGCCTCTTTTAAAGCCTCGCCCGTGGCATCTGGATGTGTGAATAGAGGAAGGAATTCCCGTTCAAACACCAAGAAACGGCTACGAGCATAAAGATTAGCGAGTTCTCGGCTATCAGCATACTCGCCATCGACGGCATTTCCAGTATCCCGAATCACAGGCTGCAACAGGTTGATGTCATCCAGCCGGCTGGTATCGGTGGGGGTGCCGGTCGTTTCGCGGGCACGATCAATGACTCGCGTAATAATTGCTGTGTCGGGTGTGGTGATGGCGGCGATCTTCTGGCTGCGCATGACGGAGGGGTAGAGATAGATCACGCCACCGATCACCATGACAACCGCTGTTGCGATGGCCGTCGCCAGAATCCAAGTGCCGTTCTTTTTATTTGGAGTTGCAACAGCCGCAGTTTTTTTCGGGGGAGCGGTCGGCACGATAACCAGTGGTTGCTCATCTTCGATCTGTTCTGACTCACGCACGGCTTTGATCATGGCAGCGGCGGCTTGAACGCCGCTGTCACCACCGAAGATCATAGTGTGCTCACCCTCACTACCCTCGGGTGCCGAAGGCAAAGGAATTGGGCGAAGGCCATCAGGGCGCTCGATCTCAAAACGAAACGGGATTGGGCCAAAGCGAACTTCATCACCTTGCTTTAGCCAAGCAGTTTGAACCTTTTCATCATTCACACGCACGCCATTTGTGCTGTTAAGGTCTTCAACCCCCCAGGCACCCATACCGACAAAGATGCGAGCATGCTGCCGCGATAACTTGCGCGAACCAATCGGATAGGTGCAGGTTTCGCCTCGACCAACGGTTTGTTCGGTTCCTGGAACCAGATTGATGATGCCGCCTCCGGGCAAGGCGCTTTCAACCTGGGATGGGTCCGTGCAGACCAAGCGCGCCCGAGGAGCCTCGACCAAGCCGGCCTTGGGGCCGCCATGGTCCCTGTCCGCGCCATGATCATTGAAGGCAACAGTACGGTCTTCGTTGAAATTGGTCATGGTCGTCCTACCGATTCGTGCCATGGTCTAATTTGGTATGGCCAGTCGCCACATCGAGAACTCATTGAGGCAAGGTTCGGGCCCCATTTCTCGGTCAGGCGTCGCCCTCTTCTCATCGTTCGTCACTATGCCGGAGGACGCGAGCACGGGCAACCGTTACCGATCACGTTGCAAAACAGACACAATAGAATAGGAAAACGCCCGTTTTCGGGCGGGCCCGTTTCATCCGCCGCTGGAAAAGGTTGTTGTTTCCATATCGGGCTGGCACGAATTGAAGACAGTTAGAAATCTGCGGCTGGGGGCACGAGGGGTGACGAAGCACGCGATGACGCATCAGACTATCTCTCGAGCGGCCCCCTCGCCGGCTGAAGGCCGACCACGGGATGCAGGCTGTCGGCTGGCCTTGGCATCGGTTTGCGCAGGCACTCTGTTGTCGTTCGGTATGGACGCTACGGCTATTGCCGGGGACGTTCCGGTTCCGCCAGCGGTGACGAACCCGGCGCCCCCGCCAGCGCCTGTTTCGGCAGCCACGCCGGCGCCCGCAGCAGCTAAACCGGCGCTGGCCAAGCCCGGATCGGCAGCCGCCTCGCCGCCGCCTTCGCCTAAAGCGGCTCCCGCCAAGGCCGCTTCGGTTCAGAAGGCTCCCGTCAAAGGAGCGCCCGCCGGGCTGTTCCCGGTTGCAGCGGTTGCGGCAGCCTGTCCGGTGGTGCCTGAAGCCCAACTGTTGCCAATATCCAAGCCCGAGGCTCTACGCGACCAGTTGCGGGCTGGAAACGATGGGGCACGGGCACGCCTTCGTGAATTGCCCGTTCGTGACATCACGCAAAATGCGTTGGCCGATATGGTGCTGCGTCAGAATCTTGACGTGCGCTCGGCGACCGAGAGCATCGAGATTGCTCGTGCCCTGGTCATCCAGGATGATGCGGCGTTCGATCCGACCTTTTTCACATCTTTGACCTACACCAACAGTTACACCAACGACCGTCATAGCCTAATTGGCCGGATGCGCGATCAGGACAAGCAGTCGGTGGCGGCGGCGGAAGCGGCGGCACGGGGGATTCCCAGTTCCGGGGTTCCGACCGAGTGCCAGCCGTCGGTCAATGTTGATGGTCAAACGATCCTACCGCCCGATCCCGGCTGTCAATTACCACCGGCTTACTCGGTACAGACGGAATACGCCTCGATTGCGTCGGACTCCAACCAAACGGCGGTGGGAACGCTCGGGATCAGTTGGAACTTCATCATCGGTGGAGCGGTCAATGATCAGCCGATTGCCGGTTGGACTGGTGATGAGCTGCCAGCGGCGCCGTCGCCGACGCCTCCCTTTGCGCTCAACGGTACCCTATCGGCAAGCCTGTCTTCGACTTGGTATCGCCCCGTCGCGCTTGCCAATGGGGCTCCGTTTAATACCAGCCCGGCTTATCCAGACAACAGCGTTTACAACCCTTATGGGTGGAGCAATACGCTGTTTTGGACCAGTTCCGCCAATCTCTCTTTAACCTTACCGCTCCCCTTCACCAAAAATGCGGGCTATGAAGGGTCACCGGACTTCTACAATTATCAAATTGCTCGGTCCGGGCAGCGCAATGCGGCTTGGTCCAGCCTGTCGACCCGGAACAGCACCTTAGCACAAGCCCTCAACAGCTATTGGGACTTGGTGCAGTCGGTCCAGACGCTTCGTGCGCTTTTTGACTTGCGAGCGACGCTGGTCGAGCGTCAAGCCAGCCAGAAGCGGCTGTTCGACGCCGGTTTAGCGACCCGCTACGACCTAACCCAGCTTGAGATTCAGTTGGCCTCTCTCGATTCCCAAGAGGAGACAACGTGGAACCAATTGCTAGCCACCTCTAGTCATTTGGGAACCGTAACCACCGGAGATCAGCGCGCCCTGTTGCTGCCGGCCGATGGAGATGCCTTGTTACGGCAGCCGGTGGTGATCAATGGGGATGGAGTTTATGACCGCGCCCTGACGACGCATCCCGATATCAAGGTCGCTGAAGAGAATTATACGGCGAGTAAGCTGAATTTAGACTATAGTGCGAATCAGGACTTGCCAGATATTAGCCTGTCTGCCAGTTATAGCTTGGGTGAGAATAACTCTGTTTTCGGCTATGTCAGTCTGCAAGAGTCCCTGGCGCATCTGTACAAGCCGGATACGTCTAATCTGTTCGTCGGGCTGCAATATCACCTGCCGATCGGCATGAACGCCACCGGGGCCGCGCTGGATCATGCGCGGATTGTGGAACGCCAAGCCTATGACAGCACGCGCCTCGCACGGCAGACGGTGGTCAATTCGGTTGATCAGGCGTTGGGGGTTGCCCGTTCGGCGGAATTGGTGGTTGGCCAAAGCCGGGATGATCTCAAACTGGCTCAATGCGCTTACGACCGGGCTCGGGAACAGCGCGAATTGGGCTTTGTGGCAGAGTTCGAGGTGCTGAATAAGTACCAGGACTTGGTGTCGGCCCGTTTGGGCCTGATCACCGCCGAAGTGAACCTCCACAAGGCGCAAGTCAACCTGTTGGCGGCCCAAGGGATCCTGGAGCGGGACTATGTTCGCTGATTGTGATCGGCGCACGGCCGGCTCCGTGCAGGCGTCCAGTGAGGGAAGGGCGATGAACACACCCACGACCCAGCGTCATGGTGAGAAGGCTTCCCTCTTTGATCGCCATCGCTGCCGCCATCGGCGACTTGTCTCGACGGTCGGGCTGACCAGTGCGTTGGCAGGGACCATGCTGTTGCTGGGGAGCGGCGTTGGGCAGGCCGACCCGGCGGCGGTGCCTGTTCCAGCCCAGGCTGCGCCCCTGCCGGTCCATCAGGCTGGGCCGGGCCAACCGTTCGGCTACGAACTGCCGCCACAGCTCTTTGTGCTTGATGTTCCAAGCCTGACGCAAGAGCGGGTTCGCAACAAGGTGGTGGAAATCACCCGCGCATCCCTTGGCGCCACCTCGCTTTACGCGCCGACCGCCACCACCGAGTTGGCGCTCCGCGAGGCGGCACTGGATGCTTTGCGCAAGAATTTAGACATCAAACGCAGCGGCCTCGCCAAAGCCAGCGCCGAGCGGGCGTTGATCGAGGCTCAAGCGGTCTTCGATCCGGTGTTTGTCGCGACTGCAAACGCGGCCTTGCTCAATCAGTCGACTCGCACTGAATACCCTCAGAAATTCAAGCCCGATACCCAGTTTGTGCCGTTGGGCGGTGTGGACTCCAATGGTGTGTTCCGTTGTACACCAGCAGCGGCGGCTCTGACTCAGACGCCGGGGGTCAATGGCTGCTACGTCATCACATTCCCCACACGCACGACGATCCTGGCGATTCAGTACAATCATGATCGACCGGCAGGATATTATCAATTGGGGGCCGGAGAGGGCATTCAGGCCAACGCACCCTCGCCCTTTGCGCCGCTGAATCAACAGACCTACACGGGGACGGCTGAAATTCTTCAGCAATTGCCGTGGGGACCAAGCCTGAATCTTAGTCTGTCCACGAAGCGCCAGTCCAGTTATTATCCGCTGAACCAGTTCAACGGTCTGCCTCAGACTTACGGCAACTATCACATGCCGTACTTCACCACCATTGCGGTGGGGGCGTCGTTGCCATTGCCCTACACCAAGAATTTTGGCCCGACAGCGGCCGGCGATGTTAACGCTGATATTGCCCGTCATAACATCGATGCCGCCGAATTCGGCGTGCGCAGCGTGATCAACAGCACGCTTCTGAGTGTGGATACGCTGTATTGGCAGCTCGTTGGGGCGGTCAGGAGCCTGGAGATTGCCAACCAGTCACTTCGGGCGGCTGAAGAGAAACGGGACCGGATTCAGCGGCTGTTTACCCAAGGCTTCGTCACCGAAAGTGATCGAGGTCAGGCCGACGCTCAGATTTCCAGCATTCGGGCGACCCGGCAGCAACTGTTCGCCAATTATATCAGCATATCCGAGTCCATGCAGAAGTTACTGGACAGTAAAAATAACGCATTGCTGCTGCCGATTGGTGACGAGTCCTTGCTCAGACGGCAGACGACGGACATCACAGAACCTGACCGCATCCTGGAAAACCCCGATTATCAGCGCCAAGCGGTGGCGGTGCGGATTGCCAGTTTGCGGCGGACTCAGAGCGAAGCCCAAACTCGCCCTGACCTGTCGGTCACAGCCAATGTTTCCGCTGCGGAATGCTGCACCTACGGCTATAGCTCGATCGGGGAATCCCTTTACAATGGTTTCCTGACCCAGGATCAGTTCACCGCGACCTTAGGCTTGCTCTATCAGCTCCCCATCGGCAACCGCGCCGCCGAGGCGGCTCTGACTCAGGCCGAACATAACCTCAATCAACAGGCCATTTTGTTGCACGAGGTCGAGTTGAAGGCGCGGGAAAGCTTTGAGACCGCACGAGGGGCGCTGGCCTCGGCGCGGGAACAGGTGCGGATCGCCAAACAAAATGTCAAGAATGCCCAGACGGTCTATGACTTGGCGCTGGAGCAACAGGACCAGGGCTTGGTCGCGGCTTACGAGACGATCTCGCGCCTCTCGACGCTGTTTTCAGCCAAAACAGCGTTGGTTCAAGCCGAAGTTCAGCAACGGATTGCCGAATCAACCCTGTTGGCCTCGGTGGGCGCTCTTGCCGAGCGTTACGGCGATCTGACCGCGCAAACCGGCATCGATCGCGAGCGGCTCGCCCTGTTGCGCGAGTCCGGCGCTCTCAAACACTTCGGAGGTCCGCTGTGATGACTGCCGACCGCAAAGCCCTGCTGCGTACAGCTTCGGTTGCGGCAAGCCTGTCGTTGGCGGCGTCGCTGCCATCGCTTGCCGCCGGAGCCGAACTTGGCTCTGATGCCGTCCAGCACCATGCCGTCGCTGTGGCGGCGGTGGTCGAGGCCCAATTGACCCCGGCCCCGGTGCTGGAGGATCAGAAGCGATCGCGGGCCTTGGTTGAAAGCCTGTTGACGGCACGGAAGATGGGTCGCGGCGACGTGGCTTCGCGGGCAATCTTACCGATCAACCGCCGTGATGCCGTGGTCAAAGGGCTAGCAACCAACCTGCCACTGGCCATCGGTCGGCAACAGTCAGACTTGGCGCAAGCTCTGGTCCGCGAGGCCGAGGCGGTGTTTGACCCGGTGCTTGATCTGTCGCTGGGGTATGACCGCCAAGCCAGCTATCTGCGCGAACGGCTCGGGACCGTCAAGCCCAAGTCGGTCAGCATTGATATGCCGGCGGCAGCGGGGGGTCAGTATATCGGGAACAGTGTTCCCAGTGGCGGCGTGACGCCTTTCGATGCCGATCCAGCGGGATCCACCAATTACATCGATCCGTTACAGGCCAATTTCGGGCCTTATGGTGTTCATCGGCGGGATGATTTCTGTGCCATCCCCTTCGCCAGTTGCACCGATTTGGGCAAGCCCGCAGTTCGGGCGATTGAATTCTATGAAAATGGCAACACCAACCCAACTCAGGCCGAGATCGTGGCAAATAACACGATCAACAATGGCCATCCCATTCAACAAGTGACAATGCAGTTGGGGCTAACCCAGGAGCTTCCGTGGGGCGGTTCGGTGCAGGTAACGGATCAGACGATCCAGCAACGCATTTATTATGATGCCAATCACTATTGGAAAGATGGCGAATTTTCGTCCAATCTGACCGTAACTCTCAATACACCGGTGCCATTCGGCAAAGGATTCGGTGAAGACAATGCCGATCATGCGGCGATTCGGAACGCGGCCATTGCCCGTCATCAAGCCGATTGGAATGTCAAGGATCTGAACAATCAGGTTTTGGAAAGCATCGATCTGGCCTATTTCGAATTGGTGCGCCAATTGGAAATTCTTGGCTCGACGGTTGAAAATCAGAAAATGGCGATCGACCTTCGGGATCGCCAGGCGCGGATCATCAAACAAGACCCTGGCTTGGTCACACGCTATGAAGAGGCCCAGGTCAAGGCAGAAGTATCACGAGCTGAAATCGCGGTCGAACAACAATTGCAAGTCTATCTCTCGGCTTCAGTGGCCTTGGCGCAATTGATTGGGGATCCAGACGCTCGCACCGGCTCCGCTATTTATCTTCCCTACGGATATGGCCACGACCTGGAAGCGACGCGGGTTGCGACCTTTGATGTGGCCTTGAGTACCGCCCGTCTCAATCGCCCGGCTTTTTTCATTGCCGATCTTGGCCGTCAAAGTGCCGATGTGGCGTTGAAATTGGCCCAGAACCAAGCGCGCCCCGACATTCAATTCAGCGCCAGCGGAACCTTGGGGGAAAATGGTTCGACCTATGGTTACGCCGATCCGGGGCAGAGCCAAGCCAATTTGGTCAACCCGGATACTGTCAATCAAAGCTATACCCTGACCTATACCTATCCTTGGAAGAATCGGGCCGCCAATGCTGCGGTTGATATTGCCCGGTTGTCTGCCGAAGATCAGGAGATAGTCATTCGTCAGACCGATGGCCAAGTACGTCAAGAACTCGCCACCGATCTGGCAGTACTTCAAGGCGCACGAGCCCAGGAAACGCACGCCGCCCAAGAGACCAAACTATTGGTATCGGCCTATGATAGTTTGGTTCGTCAGTTAGAGGCCGGTCTGGTGGGCAATGATCAGATTATTCAAGCCCTACGCAACCGGATTAGCGCCGAACAGACCTGGATCGGGGCCCGGATCAACAGTCGTGAAGCGGAAACGACCCTTCTTTATGCTCAGGGCACCATCGCGAATGTGTTACCCAGCCAACTGGCCGTCTCAGCCCTTGACCAGCGCCGCTTGATGTTGCTGGCCGATGCCGGCCATCTGAAGTATTTTGGAGCGGAGCAGGTCGGGAAGGCGAAGTAAGGCCGACGGGGGCGGGACGGCAGCGCTCCAGAGGGGTGGTTTTGCGGAGCTTTTGCCCTGCACCCGCAAAAAGGCATCCCGCTTTGGCAGATATGGGGGGCGATCGTGACTGTGGGAATTTTTGGAGCCCGACATCTGCCGGTGCGGGATGCGGTGTGGTTAGAGCCAGGACAGCCGGTGGTTCTGGACTCCGAGGGGGTCTCTTGGAACAAGGTCCGTTTGGAACGGCTCGACGCCTTGTATATCCACGGCTTTCGTTATGAAGACCCTGTGTTGCCGCCGGCAGATCCCATTTGCGATTGGTCGTTGTGGCAAGCGGGAGCCGTCATCCGGCAGCAGTCTCACAGCTTTTTATACAGCGTGTTCTCCTGGCTGGAGCAGCGCGGCGGCCCCCGACTTTATAACCCGGTATCGTCCGAGCTGGCCGCCTTTGATCGGCCCGGCCAACTGGATCGGTTAGGCCAAACTGGTTTTGCCGTACCGCCGATGTTGATCGGCAATGATGACCGGACGGTGGCGGCTTTTCAGCAGCAGCATCAAGGCGTGGTTTGGCGACCGATGACAGGCCGGGCCGCTTGGCAGTGGTTCCAAGAGCGGCAACGGCAGCACTTGGTTGGACCAGATAAGCCGCCGGTTGTGTTGGCGGCGGTGTGTCCGGGGCCACTGCTGCGGTTTTATGTGCTGGATGGCCATGTGGTGCTGGTTTTGGCCACGGCGCCGCCCAATCGCGAAGGGATCGAGCGATTGGAAAGCCTGTTTCCTGTCACGGATCTGCCGCCATCGGTTCTTGAAACGGTCGGTAACGCTGCCACAGCCCTGGGATTGCGCTGGGCCGTGGCTTTGGCGATCCATAACCCCGACGGTCCTATTTTCTATGATGTCGACCCTGATCCCGAACTAGGAGACCTGCCACCATCTTTCGAGGCCTATTTGAACCACTGCCTAGCAGCGGCTTTGGTCGGCGAGCCTTTGCCCGTTACCTCTTTTGAGGCCGAGCCGGTGGAACGATCCGCCTTGTTGTTGCGTCGGATGCTGGCTATTCAGTTCGATATGGAACAGTCTAAATACGCCTGATAAGCCACCTTTACGAGTAGCCGCCGGGATCGATCAGGCCAACTAGGGAGGCCGCCGCTGGTATAATATGGCGAACCCCCAGATGTCCGCCTTTCGTCACCGCGCCGGTCATATCGGCGCTGTAGACCTCGGCTCGCATCAAACAGGCGGCTGTGAGGTCGGCCTTGACCAATTTGGCGTTGCTAAGGTTGGCGCACGAGAAATCGGCTCCGGTGGCATCGGAATCCGTCAGGTCGGCATGGCTGAGATTGGCATCAATGAACGTCGCGTTTCTAAGAAGACACCCTTTCAAAAGAGCACCAACCAGTCTTGAACGATTAAAATTTGCTCCTGAAAAGTCTTGTCCAGAAAAATCTAAACCGCTCAAGTCTCGATCTGAAAAATCCTTTCGTTCTGCATCATCAAGATGGCCAGATGGCTGCAAATTTTCAGAGTCATGGCTAACATTAAATAAATCAGATTCATTCGTTACAATATTATGAAACAATCCTTTAGCATCTTTATCTTGAGATAATGAATTTTCATCATATTGATAAAGTCTGAGTCCATCTGTAAAATGATTGATTAACGTATATTTAATCATATTGGCAGCCGCGCTCAGATCAGCGGTCAGGAAATGATTCTCCCATTGCCCATTAATTTTCTTCTGTAGAATATAACGAATTTTTCTTCTATGACCTTGAGCCTTGAGAGCATCCGTTTTTGCATCCAGGGTTCCCTTTGCACCCTGGTCTGCATCTTGGTTCTCGGAATCGATCACCTTGTCCCCTCATCCCCCAAGACCGTCCCCACTCCTCAGGCTGTGAAGAGCGATCGAGTCAGAAATATCATGATCATGCCGCACGCGGAAGCGTTTGGTGATAGGGATAAACTACACTAACATCGCCGTGGTCAAGATGGCTGCGGCGATGCTTTTGCTAGCCTTGACTCCCATTGCCCAGACCTCGTTGAAAGAAGGTGAACGATGCCGGCCCATTCGGCCCCACTCCGTGGTTTGAACGGTGTTG
Source organism: uncultured Rhodospirillales bacterium (assembly GCA_903920145.1). Lineage (GTDB taxonomy): Bacteria > Pseudomonadota > Alphaproteobacteria > Azospirillales > Azospirillaceae > BOG-933. The sequence continues at coordinate 47,301 of CAIXKV010000069.1, read as the reverse complement.
ACGCAGCGGTCTTGGCCGGTGGCTTGGGAACTCGATTGAGAGGCGTTATTGGTAATCAGCCAAAGATATTAGCCACTGTAGATAATCGCCCTTTTCTAGATCATTTAATTGACTTCTTAGCCGATTTCGGAAGTCACCGCCTAGTGCTATGCCTAGGATATCGCGCGGATTTGGTGGTGGCACATCTGGCAAGCCGACCGTCGGGGCCGGTGATGTTGTGTCCAGTGATCGAACCGGAACCCCTTGGCACCGCCGGAGCTTTGCGGTTCGCTCGACCGCACTTGCACACAGACCCGGTGCTGGTATTGAATGGTGATACTTTTGTGGATGCGGACTTAGCTGGTTTTGCAGATCGCCATCGCGAATCGGGCGCAAGTCTTTCTTTGTTATGCGTTGAAGTTGACGATGCTGCACGATATGGTCGGATTGAACGAGATACGCAAGGATTTGTCAGCGGCTTTGTCGAAAAAGACTCTAATCATCGAGGGTTGGGCCTGATTAGTGCCGGATTTTACCTATTTTCTGCGGCTTTTCTGGATCAATTGGTCAATTTTCCTGGCCCGTCATTGGAACGAGATCTGTTTCAACGTCTCCCTTCTGGGACCATCCGAACCGAGGTTGCGCGGGGAGGATTTGTCGATATCGGCACCCCAGAAAGCCTGGCACAAGTAACCCGAATCGGGCTTGGGGCGATGTCTCGCTAACCGTAGGAGTTTCAATGCTGGACGCTCTTTTCGTCGGCGGTTCGCTGGCGCTCCTTTTCTGTCTCGGTTATCCGCTGTCTCGGCTGTTGCCGGGCGACAGGGTGCGTTGGCGGGGCTTGGCGGCGCCAGTCCTGGGATACGGACTGTTTGGCGTTCTCATCACCTTACTGTACCGCTATGGCGTGGCCCCGCGCTGGGGATTGCTGGTGGCGCTGGGATTGGCCGGAGCGGCTTTTTTACTGTGCTTGGTTTGGCCCTGGTGGCGCCGGGGCGGTTGCACCGGCTTACCGGAACGGCGGCTGGTGGGGATTGGCCTAATTCTGGCCGTGGTTGTGGGGGCAGTGCTCCTGCCAGCCTGGATTGGCGGCCCACAATTCACGGTTTTTCAAGGGAACCAGTGGGATCAGATCAATTACATTGCCTATAGTTCGGCGATGCGGGCTCATAGTTTCGCCGCACTTCAGGCACTCACACCCGAAACAGCTCGTGATAATAACTATCTTCTATTTGCACAGTCACAACTTGATGCCCGCCCAACGGTTGGTTTGGCCTATGCGGCATTGGCAACATTGTTCAGAAGCCTATCGGCTGATAGTAGCTATGCTTATATGGTGATGATGCAATCTTTGATGTTTTTTTCCGCCAGCTTTGTTTTGATTAATCTCGTCAGAGCCCGGATCATTGTCTGTGCGATACTGGCAGCAGGGCTTACTCTTGGCTTTTTTATGCAATATGTTCTCGATATTGATGCCTGGAGCCAACTTGCAACAATGCCGTTAATGATGTTGCTTTTTTCAACCCTGGTACTGGCCATGGAGAAACCCTCCTCAATTCCAATCCGTCGACATCTGTTAGAAAGTCTGTCGTTTTTAATGCTAATAACAATTTTATCCATATCGGTTCTCTACTATTATCCAGAGATTTTGTTTGAATATGGCCTACCCTGTGGGCTTTTGTGCGTTGTGATGCTGGTGACCTCCCGCTTTTCACGCTTTACCGTGGCGCGATCGGCGGTTCTGGTGGTCGCTGCGGGTTTGGCGGTGGCAGCATGTTTGCCTTTATGGGCAGGCACAATGGGCCATGTGGTAGATCAGATTTCTGTGGTGACCACGGCCTCGGCTGATTGGAATCAGTATTTTCAGCGCTATTTATTCCAACAAGACCTGGATTATGCTACTATATTCGGCCACTTCGAGCTATCGAAACGAACATTATATGCTCTATTTTCATTTCCAATCGAGTTCATAACCTCGGCCATAGGGTTTTACTTTCTTTTGCCGCCTGTTGGATTGTCATTATGGACCGCCATCGGCTGGAAAGTAGGATTACTGGTCCTACTTGTTCTATTTTTTGCAGCTACGATTGGCATTGTCCGAGCGGTTTGGCGTGATCAGATCACAGCACGCAGTAGCCAATTCTTTATAGGGGCTCTCCTTGCTTTGGCGATGCCGATTTTGATCTTGCTTTATGGCAAATACTGGGCTGCCGGCAAGGCCCTGGCCATGGCCGCACCGCTACTGTTCATCCTACTAGCCGCGCCTGTACTGGGAGGAAAAGGGCATCGCTGGTGGCATGTCGTGGCATGGCTATTCGTTTTGGGGCATCTCGGTTTCGGCTTTTACCGCCCGGTCGCGGTGGCACAAGCTCCGAATGGCATTCCCTATCCCTATCCACCATATCCAGACGCACAAGATGCTAGTTTCAAGGCTGATTTATCGTGGGATTTGCGGCCTTGGAAAGCGGTATTGGTCACTTGCCGGCGAACTCATTTGGATGTAGAGAATCCATTTTTAGAACGTTATCTTCAGGTCACGTTATCGGAACTTGGCCTTGATTGGTCATCAGTCCACCCTCTTGATTCTTATTTTGGAACTGGTTTTCCATTAGGGCTACAGCCACAGAAAGTAGCCCCGGATTGTTTGGTCACCACCAGCCTTGAGCATGTTCAACCCTGGCAAACCGTGATCTGGTTGGGTCGAGATCGGAGCGCGTGGGATTTCTATCGTGGAGTGACACCAACGCTGGATTTGCTGCCCGCCGGTCCGACGATCAACAGCCACGGGTTATGGTCGGTTGAAACCATGCCGGATGGTCCTTTGCGTTGGACCAATGGCGAGGCCGAATTGACGACAGCCTACAACCCAGAGCATCCCGCATCTCGATTAGAGATTGCCCTCGGAGCCATGAGGCCGCCGGGCGGAACTCATCTTCGCGTGCTGGTCAACGGCGTCGTCCTGTTTGACGGCACGGCTCCATCGGAGGATTGGTCGGCCAGCTTGCCCTTGGATTCGGTGGCGTCGGCCCGCCAACTGACCATACGGATCGAAAGCGATACCTTCCTCGCTCCGAACGACACCCGAACTTTGGGGGTTCCGCTGCGCCACTTGAGATTGGTGGCGAAAGAAGAGTAGAGCGTACCGACTCAATAGACTACATTACACCTCGAAAAACCCGCAAGAAGGCGAGACCTTCTTGCGGGTATGTCCACAAATCACTCTACCTCAGCAATGGAATCACAGCACTCTGGAGCTTAAACAGGCGATCAACTTTTTGCTTGGCTGCTTGCGCACTCTGAAGCGAAGTATAAGGGCCAATACGGAAACGATGGTAGCTGTTCCCCTGAACATCAATCACCTTGTCTTCAAATCGATAGCCCTTCTTGGCCAGATCGGCGCGCATGCCCTTGATATTCTGGGCCTGCCCAAACAATCCGATCTGTACCTTGTAGATTTCGCCGAAACCTCGCCGCAGAACCGGGGTTAATGTTACCGGATGTCTTCCGGCTTCGGCAACACCGGGGGACGGGGTGGGCGGCAGACGTGGCGCCGAGACTGCGGCCAGATCGATCTTTCTTTGGGCCTGCTTTTCAGTATTGATGCGCGCGGCGTATTCCTGGGCTAAAGCTTGGCCTTCAATGATTTCATTTTCGTGTTCTGCCTTAAGGCTATCGGTCAGACGATTCAGGTTATCGTGCGCAACCGTGTTGGTTTCGTCGTCGTTATGGGCTGCCGCCAGAGAAAACCAAGCATAAGCAACCACCGGATTGGCTGGCTGAATTTGGCCTTTTTCATAAATCAGGCCAAGATTATTTTGACTGTTGGCATTCCCTAAATAGGCAGAACGCAGATACCAACGATAAGCTTCCCGGTAATTTTGTGGCTTGCCCTTGCCTTCGTACCACATGGTGCCGATCCAGAACTGGGCACGCGGATCACCTTGCGTGGCCAGCTTTTCGAACATGACAAAGGCATCAAGATATTCACCATGCTGATACGTAAGTAAAGCATCATCATAGTAATCGGCTTTAGCCGGCACCGAAAAGCACACCCACAGGGCTAAAGCTGCCGGAATGGTCAGAAGTGTCTTGCTTATGTTCATGCCACGCACCCCAAATGATCTTATTTTCAAGGTTTTTTGATTCCAGAATTACGGAATCGGAGGACATAGCGATCTGTTCCATGATCTGTTTTCCGTTCAAGCTGAACACGATCATTGAGAACCGCTGTGATTGTCATATTCTCGAGCAAATCTCCTTTGCGATAATCTTTGTTATCGATGGTCGCGATTTGCTCGTCACCAATTCGCCCAATGCCTGACATTTTATAAATCCATGTCAGATCGATTTCGGTCGTCACCGCCTTATTGATATATGTGAAGCGTTGGAACGGATTGCGCCGGTCTGGCGCTTCGGCGGCTTCACGCAACGCTGCGATACGGGAACTTTCAAGCTCTTTGCCATCATGGCGAGGCGTAATTGTGAATTCGATTGCATGAATTGGCGTTTTCTTGGTGCTATCAAAGGGATGGATTTGCATATCGTTAATAGCCACATCCAAGGACTCCAGGCGCATGATAAATTTTAAGAAAGTATAGAAATCTGTGGTAATCTTAATAGTAAATTTAATATTTTGATCTTTTGACGGGACCAATTCATTAACAATAACATTGGTCTCATGAGCAATGGCATTGATCCGTTTCAGGAAAGCCGGCAGACTATGAATCACCTGATCATCGCCGCTCTTGACATCTTCGGCCATTTTGGCTTGGATCAAGGCCAAAACTTGGCTGTCTCGTTTGATGACGGCCGTCAGCGCCATCGTATCAGCTTGTGCCACCGTTGCCGGGCTGATCACGGCGGAATATAACAGAGCGGCAATACCCACCAATGCAAAGATCAGAGAGACAATGAAGGATTGGTATTTGCGAATAAAAGCGTCCATAAATCACCTCAAAACCGATCAAGAGCGCGCGGATTTAGTGGGCTCCAGCCGGGGCCATGCCTGGAATTTTTTGGAGCTGCTGGTTATGTTGCTCTGTCGCTTGTTTCATGGCATCGATACCGCCGGTTCCATTGGCGGCGGCAGCGGTGCTGACAATCTCTTGCCGTTTGGATTCATCATACCAAGCCTCGATCGTGAAACGGACCACTTGATCAGATTCACTGGTATCAATCGATAGTCCTTCAAAGGTAATATCTCGGAAATCGCTCATAAACTGGCTTTTATCATTTTGTAAGGCATCAATATACTCGGCAATTTTCTGGATATGGCCATCGGTTGAGGGTAATACAGCCCCTTCCATAACTAACTTCTTAGTACTAAGCGCAACTTTATCGATTGTTCTGGTTTCTGTTGTTAAATAAAGATCAGTTAACCAAATTTCACTGGTTAAATGATTTGATAACGAAATAATTTTTTCGGTCCATAAGACTTTATCGACATCATCGGCAGCATGATACTGAATCCCACCGCTGGAGACAGCCTGATGACGTTGGCTATTGTCGGCCATGGCAAGATCAAAAGCGGCGATTTGATTATTATATTTATTATGGGCATCACTGCTCATATTAAATAAGAGATAGCCCACACCGACCACCAACAGCCCCAATACTGCGAATCCCTGTTGATCCATACGGCGAACGGCGGCGTCTTCTTCGCTCCCGCCTTGGGTTTGTCCGTTCAGACGAGCGCGCAACTGGGCCAACAAAGACGGCTTGGCGGCCGCTTCCGACGCACCCCGGCGGGCTCGAGTTGTTTTGCTGGCATGGCGATGCTGAGGTTTGGCTTGATCGCGTGCGGCGACTTCGCGCCGAACCTCTTCGGATGGACGGAACTGTTGATTTTGGAAGGTGTAGGTGACGGCGCCAATCCGCAAATCGCCAGTGGCCTCGGACAACAGATTCAGCGGGGCTTCGGTGGGTAAAGCTTGAATGAGATCGACAAGCGAATGCGTCTCGAAGGTCACGGTCAGGGGAGCCGGAGCTTGAGACAGGCTTTCCCGCAATAACCGCTCTAGCCCGCGCACTCGGCTAAGATCGCCGTAAATATCCATGGAGACCGGGCGACCGGCGCAGCGCTGTTCTTCGAAAAAGGCTACAGAGGCGTTAATATCGGCCAAAAAGCTCCGGATCGCTCCGCCGAGAATGCGTTCGGCTGGACTACTGGTCAGGGTGTCAAAGCCATCGGTTTCCCCGCCGATCCGCAACTCCGAAATCAAGTCCTGCTCGGCCAAAGACCCCATGGCCTGATCATACGAAACCCCGCTGCCCTCCGCCAGCAACCGCCCCAAGACGCCGACACCGAAGGGTAGAACTCGCCGGACGATGGCGCCAATGGTCGGATTGGACAACACCAGAATGCTGGACAGGGCGCCAATATAAAGCGATACCGCCGGGCCGGAATGCGGCTTGCTGTGGGCTTGGCGAAGCATGATGTCGGAAATCGGCGTGACGGCCCGCACTTTGAGTGCCAGCCGATCGAGCCGCGACAGATAGGCGCCCAACCGGGCCGCATCGATGAAGGCGATCACGCCGCCGCTGGCCTTAGCTAGGCCGCGATCCACCGGCCCGAATTTAGCAAGACCAAAAGAGACCCCGCGACAACGAAGATTAGCGCGTCCGTATTCATGCAAAGTTGCGGTCGATGCTGACGAAAAAATATCGGGCAGCATGTCGATATACATCACCCTAGGATCGCCGATCACGATACAAATATCGGAAATCCGCTGGGATTCATGCTGTCGTAAACCGTCCCCGGCGAGTTTAAACATCTGTTCAATCGCCTGTTCGGTCCCGTGATCTTTGGGCAAATCTGCCAGCACCTTGGCCGCTTCGCCCTGGTCGCCGATCATCCGGGTTTCGTGTTCGTGATGCTTGTCAACAATCGCCGCCCGCCACCCGTCATCGGCGACATGCAAATAAACCAAAAAGCGCCCCTCGCCCGCCTTGGCCTCCTCCGCCTCACGCTTCTTGAACAACTTAAACATGATATCCTCGTCGGTCGGGTCGGGGGTGGGTGGTCTGTGCTGGTTTTTAGGTTTACTGGGTCATGTAATTTGTTAGAGGCAAATCAGCATTACGCATGATGAATTCTATACAAACTTGGCCTTCATATGATGAGGTAACATTCGATGGTGTATTGCACCCTCTGTTTGTGTATGTATTAGTACCTGGGTCAGAGAGATAGCTATCGGTAACACCAAACCCGATCGTCAGGCGGTCGGCTCGGTCTTTCAAACCATTAATCGACGGCCCAAGCGAAGAAACCATAGTTCCACTATCAATAACAGAAATATCCATTCTTAATTGTGGGTGTTTTTGCGGAGCGCTGCTCGTAATGTCTGCTGGATAACTTGGCGGTGATGCAAATGCACCATTTTGGTCCGTCATTCTGCGATCTCTAACAACCGATCGTAACGTTATATAATAATCTGTCGTAACATTGGATTCTCCATAAGTATTATCTTGTGGAAAAGTCCAACGTCTTGACCCCGGATCAATCACAGTGGGGGCAGAACTGCTTGCCAGTTTGTCAAGAGTATCTAATTCTACTGAATATTTCTGTAAACTTGAAGCTGGAGTATTATTAATTAATGATCGTCCGGTAAAAGAAGGTGGAGTATATGAATTGGTAAAAACATCTGACTTCGCGTAAGCGGTAGATTCTGAGCTAATTTTACCGCATGATCCGCTAGAATCGCAAGTTCCATTAGAATCATCATCAGTTGGTGCGGATGTTGACGTTGTTCCGCAATAATATTTTTGATTATTAGTACTATTATCAAGACTCCCACAAACGCCTTGGCCACCAGTTCGGCTAAGGACATAATAAACGTGACCCATTTGTGCCCAATAGGTTCTAACGTCAATCAAAAGATTTTCAACAGCTTGGTCTTCAGAGGTTAAAAAATAATTGCTCAACCCGGCAGCAATCAGCATCAAGACCACCATGAGCAGCATGACGACCAACAACACAGCGCCGCGCTGAGGATGTTCCATTTTAGTCATGGCGGAGTCCTGTCAATCTCAGAGGCATACGCTGTCCAATAAACCGTCCGTCGATCCTCCTCGGCTTCATTGACCAACTGAGCGGGAGAATAATAGACCGGATCAAATAAATCAAAAACAACACTCTGAACAGCATGCGGGCCAGAAGGAGGAGCAGAACTGTCGGAACGGAAATATCCATACATAGTTGGTGTTGTGCTGTCCGATGCACATTCAATAAGAGGATCGTATTGCGCATTACAGTTAAATGTTGTCTCTGTTATCTGATCGCTATCGATTATAACATATGAAGGTATTGTTATTTGAGTGGGCGTTTTATTTGTTGGGTATAGCGCAAGCTTATACAGTAACGCACCAGATGCACTGACCTCCATTAGACTCGTCTGAAATGACCAGCCCATCCTACCTGTAGACGTTTGATAAAAACGCCCGCGAAGACCAAAAATATAATGATAATTCACGTCCGCATCGTAATTTCCAAGCGGATCAACGACGCTCGCATTCGAATTTGTCACGTTGATTCCAATCCTATGACCTCCCAATGAAAGAATATCATACATTTCCCGTGCTTGACGATTCAGTGTGGCTTGACGTTCTAGGGTGTTGGCAACTCCAACCGCATCAAGAAACAACTCAGTTGCCGCCATAATCACGATCATACCAATGGTCATGGCAACCATTAGCTCAATCAAGGTAAACCCAGATTCACGATGACGGGCTATATTTAATAATGTCATCGGAAGAGCTTCCCAACAATGGTCTGAGCAGTGACTGTATCAATGGGAATGCCAGGAATTTCAGAAACAGTATTGTCGACTCGATTAAATCGAAATGGATAATCAATATAAACAGTTAATAAATAGCATCTACCATCACTACCTGTACCTGGAACACTTCCATTTCCATTATAACATGGGAGCGAGTCGGAAGATATCTGGTACATATCCCAACTTAGTTGTGCAACGATTGAACTTGCACCATTGTCAAGCCAGACATAATTTCGTGTGGCATCCCCAGACCCTAGCACCAGGATGTAACTATATACTGTAGATGCCGATGGAGATGTACCATCTGGATTGATTGTTTGAATAAACTGAGAAAGACTAGTCCCCGCATCTGCGCCAACATAAACAGGTGTTTTGACATCCCCAAGAGCATAAATAAGACGCTTACCATTAGCTGGTACTGTTGATGAACTTGCAGAAATAGAAATATAGCTTCCCATATCGGTCGGTAAATTCTTGGTATAATCTACAGCAGTCGTATCCGTTAAATAATTGTCCATAAATCCATATTCAGCACTTGTATATAAATTAACAAGGCGCGTCATCTCTCCGCTGAGGCGTAAAATAGCCTTCTCGCGATAGGTCGTCAGATCAAATTGAGCCGAAACTTGAGTCCATAACGCATTCATCCCCATCATCAATACCAGCAACAATACGAAACTGATCATGACCTCGATCAGAGTAAAGCCGGATTGTGAGCGGGCGCGGATGGGTTGGGTCATGGCCGGGGTCAATTGCTCAGGGCGTCGGTAAGAGTCACGCCATTGGACCACACAAGGTCTGAGGTGTGAGTGCCGATCGTCACAGCTGTTGCCGTTCCATCCACAGGCTGAGGATAGCTCAACACGACAACTCTTCCTTGGCCGCCCTGAGTACCAGCAGACGCGATCCAAGAACTAGGACGGGCCTTCGCAAGATTCGTGCTTACACTACAGGACAATCCATTACCCGTAACCGTTGAAGGATCACTGGCTGCGCTGGCGCCTTGCTGGCGCAGTACCGCAATAACCTGAAACTGCGGCGTAACCGTATCAGAATCTGGGGTTGTAATGACGCTGCTTCCAAAATCCGCACTTGTAGGCGAAGCATTATAGGAGCCAACCGTACCCGTATCATAATTCCCACAAGCCCAGCCTGTTTCGGCGACACAAAGAACCATAAAACAAAAATCACCTTGATCATGAAGATTCAGGCCAAGCTTTTGTTGAAGTTCTTGCTCATCACCTGTCGCCAGGTAATAACCTGTTCGATTAAAATGAGTACGCTCTTTGGCCGCAATGGCCATCATATTTGGCAAGGCTTGATTTAAGTTACTCTGAAGTACATAATTCGAGTACATCGGCAACCCAATCGACGCCAAAATACCGACGATGGCAATCACCACCATCAGCTCGATCAGGGTAAAGCCAGCCCAGCCGCGTCGCCGCGTGGCTGGGGCTGGTTTGATGATCTTGTGATGATCGATGGCCATGGCTTTGGGTTCCTTCGTTCAGTGGCCGCCGGCCAAATTGCCCATTTGGAACACTGGCAGGAAGGCCGCGATCATCATGCCGGCTGTGGCGAGGCCCACGAAGATGGTCAAGATCGGATTGATCAATTGGGTAATCTGATCAAGGCGATCTTGCAACAGATTATCAAAGTAATCCGCTGAAGACATTAACAATTCATCCAATGATCCAGCTTCTTCGCCGGCTGCGATCATTTGAACCACGATACCGTGAAAAACCCGATGATCGCGGAAACTGACCGATAGGCTACGGCCTTGCTCCACATCAGCGGCAATATCATAAATGGTTTCGCGTACAAAGACATTACCGCAGGTATCGGCAGCCAATCGCAAGGCTGCTAACACTGCGACTTCGTTTTCGACTTGAACCGCCAAGGTCCGCAGAAAGCGCGCCAAAGCGGCCATACGCCACAACGGCCCCAGCATCGGCAACTTTAGCTTGTATTGATCAAAAACAGCATTGCCGTCCGGCGTTCGGACCCAGGCTTGAAAGCTGATCACCAACAAGACCAAAGAGCCGACAATCCAGGTCCAATTGGCTCCCCAATACGCACCCATATCGAGCAACAATTGGGTCGGTGCTGGTAATGCTTTATGCAAATTCGCAAAAATCGCCTGGAAGCGAGGAAGAATACCAAAAACCATACCATTAAAAATACCAAAAAATGCAATCATTACGATCACAGGATAGGTAATCGCCGATCGTACTTTTCGTTCTGTATCGTGAATCACTTTGAGATAATGGGCAATTTCAGTCAATGAACCAGCCAACCTCGCCGATTCCATCCCGGCTTTCACCACATTGACATAAACACTGTCAAACATCCGGGGATGTCGGGCCATGGCGTCGGCCAAATCCACGCCATGCTGAACCTCTTCCGAAACCTCTTCGATGGCGGCGCGCAACTTTTTCTGAGGCGTTTCCGCCGCCAGATTGTCCAGAACATCCACCAATGGCAGCTTACTTCGCAACATAGAAGCGAACTGCTGGGTGAAGATCATCATATGGACGCGAGAAACGCCGGCCATCTTAGTATGCCTCACCCAGGACGCGAACGACTTCAGAGTGGGTGGTCATGCCTTCGTCAATCAGCATCAATCCGTGACCAATCAAGGTGGTCATGCCCCGTTCTCGGGCCCGACGCCGCATCACGTTGGCATCAAAGGTCGGGGAAACAATCTCGGCGCGAGCATCTTGGTCAATTTCGAAAATCTCAAACACCGCCTGCCGGCCCTGATAGCCAGTGTTTCGACAGTGAACACATCCTCGACCCGTGACATACGTCAAATCAGGATCAACCACAATACCAAGGGCGGCCAAGCGTTCATCAGAAATGGCATCGTTATGCAGCCGTTCCAGCACCGATTGCCCCTCTTCCGGGGTTTGGCAATGCCTACAGATTCGACGCACCAGCCGTTGCGCAATACAGAGCGATACCGAGTTCGCCACAAGAAACGGCTCAACGCCCATATCAATCAAGCGCGGAATCACCCCGACCGCATCGTTGGTGTGGATGGTTGAAAAGACAATATGACCCGTCAAGGCGGCCTGAATGGCCATACCCGCCGTTTCACCATCGCGACACTCGCCAACCATGATGACATCCGGGTCTTGGCGCAAAATAGTGCGCAGACCCGAAGCAAAAGTCAGGCCAATTTTTTCATTGACCTGCATCTGGTGGACGCCTTTCAGGCGGTATTCAACCGGATCTTCTACTGTCAGGACGTTTTTGGTCTTTTTATCAATGTAGCTGAGACACGAGTATAATGTGGTGGTTTTACCCGACCCTGTCGGTCCACTGATCATCACCAACCCGAACGGTGCATCCAATTTGTCATAAAGCAATCTAAGATCACGGGAAATCATGCCAAGATGTTCTGGCGATGGGCGCAATGCGTTCTTGTCAAGCAAGCGCATTACGATCTTTTCACCATAGATTGTCGGATAAGATGAAACACGAACATCAATAGCATTTTCACGAATAAGTGTTCCAATGCGCCCATCTTGTGGACGCCGTTTTTCAGCAACATCCATTCCAGAAAGAATTTTAACACGAGAGACAATTTCAGGATGCATTGATGCTGGAAGTGTCGTTAATTCATGAAGAATCCCATCGACGCGATTACGAACCAATAAGAAGTCTTCAGTAGGTTCAATATGAATATCCGAAGCGCCTTCGAAAAATGACTTTTGCAGGAAGTAATTGACAATTTTGGGAACCTCGACGCTTTCCACCCGTAGCTGAACTTCGCGTTCTGTTTCGCTATCAAGATTAATGACCAGAACCGCAGCACTGCTATCATCTTCGTCAGTCCGGTTTTTCATGCGCTGAAGCGCTGATTGAAACACCGTCGGTAAAACTAAAATCTTTTCAACTATTTTAACATTCGCGCTGGCCGCGATCCAGTCTGACATTATCACATCATAAGGATCAATCGTCGCAATTAGAGCCACATCGGTATCGGAATTTCGAAGCAAAACTGCACCAATATTAGCGGCATGAGCGTAAGTCAGCCATTTTTCTTCAATAGCTTGCTCCATAATATATTTTTCATCGTCAACCAGCGGTATTTTAAGCGATTTGGCCACATACTCATAAATTTCCTTATGGGCCTTAATGGTCGGGTCATTGGCTAAAACCCGGAAGAAGGTCTTGCCGGTTTCCGCCGCCTGTCGGCAGAGCGCCGATAAGCGCGCTTCTTCGCGGAAAACATCCACAGCAATATCCAGGGCAATGCCTCGAAAGCCTGCGTCTTGCAACTCCTGACGTCGGTTGGCACGACTGGAAGGCGTATTACTGGGGCGTGCCATCGGTGTTGGCGATGCAGCAGTCTTGCGTGTAATCGTAATAGTGGCTTCACGGCCCGTAGTCGGCTTTAAGGCTGGTTCTGAGGCCGCTGTTGGCCTATAGGCGGTTGCTATGGTTTGATCGTTACCCTCGTCTACCAACATCGTTGGCGCAAAAGAGTCCGTTGCTCGACGGTCTTCCGTTGGGAGAACAGCCGAGGCGGGTGGCGCGAAAAGGACGGTTTCGCCCCCTTGCCCAGGTGCGCCGAATAACACCGTACCCTCTGCGACGCTGCTCTCGATCACCGTTCCGGTGGGTTCTGGCATCAAGTCCTGCTCGCCGGCGGCTACGGCGCTTTCATAGTCAAAACGAACCGTCAGGGAGGTTAATCCGACTGTGATCTTTTGGCCGTCCAAAAGAGGAACTGGAACGTCAGAAATCAGCTCGTCATTGATTCTGGTGCCATTAGAACTCAAAAGATCGCGAATCGTCCAGCCGTAATTCACGCGATCAGCGGTAATTTCGCAGTGTCGACGCGACACATGACGGTCAGGCAGTGGAATATCAACCGATGTTCCCAATTGTGCCTCGCGTCGCCCCATAACATAGCGGTCGCGGCGGTGATCCAGCAGAATACCTCGCTCCTCTCCATCGGCTTGGATGATGGCGAGGTGGATGTCGGGAACCTGAGAGGGGAGAATGGTCATGCACGACATCCGTTTCGAGATACTAGACGGTAGGGATTGGCTCAAAAAGCATTAGCTATAGATCAAACGAAACCCGATATCGTTTCGGGATTCGAAGGAAGAGGCAAAAAAGCGAAATGCGCAACGACCCTGCACGGAAAAAGACTGAAAACTTCCCCCACGCAGAACGCGAAGGGATTTTGGACTGGAATTTTTTGGATTATTAACTGGATTTAAGGTTCCTTGCTGAATATTTGTATAAAACTTTTCTTCATAAACGTCCAGGCACCACTCCCAAACATTTCCACACATATCATAAATTTCCAGTGAATTGCTACCTTCAGGATAGGCGCCAACAATACTGGTTGTGCGAGAGATGTTATTGATATTGGCGCGAACTTGAGACGGCGGGTCGTCTCCCCAGGGATAATCGATTAATTTTTGCCCCGCGCGGGCGGCATATTCCCATTGGGCCTCGGACGGCAACATGCCGCCGGCCCATCGCGCAAACTGCATGGCTTCATCGAAGGTAACGCCAACCACCGGATGATTGGGGGCTCCAAACACCGGATGATCATGCAGCGGCGGTTTGCGCCGTCCCGTTCCTTCGGCATACTCCAGATATTCGCGGTTGGTGACGGGCATGCGATCGATCTTGAAGGGAGTCAGGGTGATGCGCCGAGTCGGCAATTCGTTGGCATTGGTTCCCTTGGCACCGGCCCGTGCCCCCAAAAGATACTCACCGCCCGGTACCTCAACCGCATTCATCGAGCGGAAGCCCAGGGCCGGACTTTCACCACTATTCACGTCTTCGGGCGGATACAGCAGATCCTTGGATTTTGCCAGAACCACAACCAATTCGTCGGCAGATTGAATCCGGCGTTCCGGTTCATAAGCCGTTAATTGCAGAATAATTCGGTCGAAAGCCGGACGAACCGCCGCATTCCGGTCGCTAGGCGGCGCAATCTCGTGTAATGGAATGCGCGGTGGCTTACGGGTCTTCAGAATATCTTTCAATGAGTGGGGTGGAACCTGTCCCGTAAAAAGTTCATAGGCCAAAATTCCCAGTGCAAAAAGGTCTGCTCGTCGATCAACTTTATGAGGGTCTTCGTATTGTTCGGGGGCCATGTATTTTGGGGTAAAAGCCTGCATCGAGGTTCGGTCGCTCTTGTCACCGATGACCGAAAATCCAAAATCCATAATCACTGGCTGACGAATATCGCCATTGCGAAGAAAGATATTCTGCGGCTTCAAGTCACGATGAACAATTAGGGTATGGGCGTAAGCCAAGGCCTCGGCAATTTTACGCAATAGTTCCAGTCTTAACTCGGCAGTATCCAGCAAATCATGGAAATGCTCATTCATCCAATCGCGTAGCTCAACCCCATCGATCAGATCCATGACAGTCCCAAAGCCTTCAGGTCCGTCATAAAGGTCATGAATGGCACAAATATTTTGGTGACGAAGCCGACGCGAAATTAGGACTTCAGTCCGTAAGCTTTGCTTCATCAACTCAAGATTGGCCGCGCTGGTCAAAATCTCCGGCTTGAGAATTTTAATCGCGACATCATAATCCAGTTCATTATCATGAACCCGATAGACATTGGCGGTCCCCCCTTTGCCCAAGAGCCGCCAATCCGAATAACGCCCGGCTCCGGCTGCCAAGGTTCTTGTCTGGTTCATCACCGACATTTCATAACCCCAGACCTCAAACAGTGCCGAAACCGGGTTTAATCCCCAAAGCCACCCCTGCGACTATCAATTCCCCAACTTGCTGCTCATCAGAACCCGCGCTCCTTCGGGTTCCTCGCCATATCGGTATTCCATGCGGACGTAATTCTTTACGGCAGGCGCGTACCACCAACGTTCGTAAGCGGTCCAATCGCTGGTCAGGCTACGCTTGCGTATCACCACGACAAAGGTATCAAAGGTGCCAGCGGGCACCGTGATTCGCTCGCGGCTTTCCACCACCCATGACGTTTGGTGACGGATCAAGTCTTTATCGCGCAGATATTCTTCGACATACACCAGAGGCCGCCCCAACGGCAGGGTGTAGAAGGACGGGTCCGGGTTTTCGGAACGGAAGACCACCTGCCGGGGCGTGCCATCTGACTGAGACGTCTCTCGGAAAAAGCCGTTGTTGACGAACCACTGACCGGGCGCGTCAAGCCGCTCGAACTTTGCCAAAATGCCGGTGATTTCGCTCACGCGCACTGCATAGCCGTCGCTGTAATGCCATTCGTCCCCAACCCGCCATTGGGGTTTGCTCAGAACCAAGCTGTCTAGCGTGGTTGTGGCTTTGGGCGCGGTTGGCAGAGTCGGCGTGGTCCCGAGCGCGGCTGTCGGCGGCTCGGAAACGCTGCATGCGGAGAGAGCCAGCATACCTGTCAGGATAACCCCAAGAGTCCGCGCTTTCATCATTCCTCCTGTTCGGCGCAATCGTGATCCGGCCTGGCCGATGACTTGAAGCGACGGTCGACGGTGGGGGCCGTTCCTCCGACATCGCTGATGATACCATTCCAACAAAACCCGGCTACAACCCCGCAAGTGCCAGCAGACCAACGGACTTGCCGGACAATCGTTCCCAGGTTCCT
Organism: uncultured Rhodospirillales bacterium; assembly: GCA_903920145.1. Lineage (GTDB taxonomy): Bacteria > Pseudomonadota > Alphaproteobacteria > Azospirillales > Azospirillaceae > BOG-933. The sequence continues at coordinate 30,951 of CAIXKV010000069.1, read as the reverse complement.
TCGGCATGCCCCCCTTCCTTGGGCAAGCCGTTCACATCGGACACCGCGTAAGTATACAGCAACGGTGGACGTCCTCTGCGCAACGCGGCATCGCTGGTCATGGCCCGAACGACGAGGGCATGATCGTGATCCGAGTAAGAATCATACGTAAAATCAGCCGCCGCACCCACCAAGGGAACCTGCAAAGTGGTCCGAATGATGTCCTGCCGGTTCATTCTGAAGTAAACAACGCTACCGTTTGGCTCAAACGCCTTTAGACGTTCCGCCTGAACGATTTGATCCATGGTCGCCGAGGCCGCCATTTTAGCCTCAGCCACCCCGGCCTGATAATAGAAGGGGTAAGCCGCCGCCAAGGCCAGGGCGACACATCCAATCAGCCAGTTCAACGACGTGATCACCCGCAGCATGACTCCCCCTCCCTGGTCTCATCCCCTCGCTTATTCGTCGTCCTGAAGGGACTTATGGCCGAGGTCCAGCAGCATGCTCTTCTTCCGAACGCCATCGGCAACCCGATCAATTTCCGCCCGTTCCGCTTGGAGATACCGCTTTTCGGCGACATCTTTGGCATAGAGGGCGGCCTTGGGCACGATTTTCGGCGTGATGAAGAACATGATGTCCTTGTAGTCACGGCTGGTATCGCGGTTTTTAAACAACTCGCCCACAACCGGGATATCCCCCAGCAATGGAACCTGATTCAAATTTTCGGTTCGGTCGATATGGCTCAAGCCGCCCATGATGAAGGTCGATCCATCGGGGATAACCACTTGGGTCTGGATTTGCTCGCCATTGCGACCGGGGCCGGCAGTCGCCGTGGTCGGCGCGACAACGGCGGTAGCTTCGGCTTCGATCACCATGCGGACCATGTTTTCACCCCCCACATCCTCGCGCCGCAAGACCGAGGGGGTGATTTTCAGGGTTGTGCCCGCCGGAACCGTCATATACCCGCCCGGAGCGTTAGCCGCCGCCGGAACGGCAAGGAAGGTGGTGCCGTCCAGGCTGACTTTGGCCGCCACATTGTCGATAGTCACCACCCGAGGCGAGTCCACAATGTGACCCTGGTTGTTGCTCTCCAACGCATTGAGCTGGGCGTTCAGGGTGGCATTGGAGCCTCGGAAGATCAGCGAGGCTACACTTCCAACCCCGGTGGTCGTCCCCGCCAGCGTCAAGGGCGAAACGTTGTTGTTGACGGTACTCGCCGCCGTGGTCGGCGTGGTGTAGTAGCTGCCAACGCTCGGCGGAAGCGTCGAAAAGGCGCCACCAACGGCTCCAGACCCCACCAATCCGGTGTCGTTCCCCAGGCTCAACCCCAGATTTCGTGAAAAGTCCTGGGTGGTATTGGCAATAATGACCTCGATCTCGACTTGCTCCATCGGCTTATCAAGCTTGGGAAGGAGGTCTTTAACCTGTTGGATTTCGCGAGGCGTCCCCCGGACAATCACCGAATTGGTTCGGACGTCGGCGGAAATTGTGCCGTGGAAATCGCTGGGGTTGCTCTGCTGTGCGGCTCCCGGAGAGGCGGCACCACTCGGATATTTCTCGTCGACCGTCGTCCCGCCACCATGTCCGGGCTCCGACGACGGAACCGATGAGGTGGGAAACGCACTCGGTTTCGCGGTTTCATTTTGAGCGGCTGCTTTAGCATTGGTCACACCAAGCAGATTATTCAAGGTATCAATCACCCCTGGAATGGTGACATTTTCACCCTGAAACTGCACCTTGGTCGGGCCAACGCTGGCATAATGCAGCTTTATGACTTCGACCCGGATGCTATCAATGTCATTTTGCTCTTTTTGTTCTTGGGACAGGCGATAGGCCGCCTGCTGGGCCTCGGCCTGTCTCTTCATGGCTTCGGCCTGGGACAAGGCCGCCGAGCTAGCCGCCGCAAAGTTCTCGGCCTCGGCCTTATCGCGTTCGGTGGCGGATGTTTCCAACCGCTCGATCAGATCGCTGAGATCCTTAACCCGCTCGGCCTTGCCTTTAAGCATGATCGTTTTGCTGGGCGCGTCATAAATAATGGTAACTTCTTGATCCAGACCGAAATGATGAGCGGCACTTTTAATCGCCTCATCGGTCACATTTTTATTCTTGAGCGGAATGAACGTGGTCTCGATCAGACCTTTGACCAGAATCGTAACAGTTTTGGTGTCGGCATTATATTCGTAATCAAGGCCATTTTCTTCCATCAACTTATTAAAGGCGCCAAGCAATGGAATCGGTGTTTTGGTAAAATCGTAGGTCACACTGCCTTTGACATCGGGACGAAAAATCACGGCGAGGCTATCGGTTGCCAATAATTTACGCAAGACAGTGCGGATATCTTCGTCAAAGGCATTCTCTGCGAAGACTTCCGTCTTACTCAATGGGATATCGGCGGCTTTAGCCATCGACCCCACCGACATGACAACAGCCGTCGTCAGAAACACCCGGCGCATGGCGACACCGAGACACTTCGTAGCCTTTCGCATCCCGCACCTTTCGAAAAGCCTGGAGTCGTCTGACCAGGCGCAAACAAAGAGACTGCGAGCCTATCGCGAGAGTCGAAGGACTCACTCCCGAAAAAGCCCCACCGAGATGTCATATCGCGAAGGGACGCTTACTTTCAACATTCAATAGGGCATTGGGGCGGTTTCGATGATGAATCTGCGGTAATTTGATCTGTTTGCCACGGAGAGGGCAGTCGACAATGGGCCATAAGATGATCAGGCCAAACGTTAAAATAGAGCTAAATGACAATAAATTCATTAAAAAGCCCATCGTTATGGACAGTATGCCTAAGCATTGATCGCAATCGATCCGTCATATACTAATATTATTATGCAATAGTTAATTCTGTATGATGCTGCCATCGCCACAATGAGTGATTAGTAACTACATTATTCGTAAAAAATTGAAGTGTTAAAGAACTCCAAAATGGCCATTGGCTAATTTCGAAAGCCGAATGCCATGCTCAGTGCGCTTCCCCATAACAAGGCCGCGATCCCACCAATCAGCAGAAAGGGGCCGAACGGAATTGGATGTGAACGATTCTGTTTTCCCAGAAAGATCAGGGCGAGTCCTGCGACACTGCCCAGAACGCTGGCGATCACCGCCGCTTGTGGCAGGTGGCTCCAACCGATCCAGGCGCCGATAGCCCCCAGAAGCTTGGCGTCACCTGCACCCATGATAACCCGGCCACTGCACCGGGCGCCGACTCGACTGATGATGAAAAACGCCAGATATCCGGCGGCGGCACCGATGATGGCCGTGGCAGGGGCGATGAAAAGGCTTTGCGTCGATACCAACAGGCCGAGCCATAGCAATGGCAAAGACAGCATGTCAGGGATCAACATGTGGCGTAGATCAATAGCGGCGATGGCAATGGCGAACCAGACAAAGGCGGTGGCCGCCAATGCCTGTTCAGTCAAGCCGAAATGCGCCACCAGCAAAGGGCCGGTGGCGGTGGCGGCAACTTCGACCACCGGGTAACGCCAACCGATGGGGGCGGTGCAAGCCGAGCATCGTCCGCGCAACATCAGGTAACTGAGGACTGGTATATTCTCCCATGGCCGCAGCCGATGCCCACAGTGCGGACAGGCCGAAGGGGGGAGGGCCAAGTCATAGCGTTCGCCGGCGGTCTCGCCTCCCTCCTGGATGTCCAGCGAGTCACGCTCGATCATCACCGGCACACGGTGAATGACCACATTGAGAAAGCTGCCGATGACGGCGCCGATCAGACCAAGGCCGATCACGTCCAGAGTATAAGGCATTGAGATCACAGCATTTCCTCTTGATCCAGCCACGCAAGCCCGGTGCGCGCAGGGCTGTCTGAAACCAAAAGCAGCCCAAGGCACCTTGGCAACCAGTCCTCCCCAGTGCTAGCACAACGCTGATCCGGCGCGGTGGCGCTGTTTGCCTTTATCGGAAAGTCGGCGCATGCAGATCCAGCCTACCGAAAATCCCGACTTGCTGATCCTGACGCCCCGGCGCTTCCATGATCCGCGAGGCTTCTTCGTCGAAAGCTATAACCGCCAGCGGTTGGCGACGCACGGCTTGGTTTATGATTTCGTTCAGGACAATCTGTCCCTATCGACCAAGGTCGGCACGGTTCGCGGCCTCCATTTCCAACGCCCGCCAACAGCTCAAGCCAAACTGGTCAGCGTGCTGCGGGGGGCGATTTTTGATGTGGCGGTTGACCTTCGCCAGGGCTCGCCTTTTTATGGCCGGTCGGTGGCGGTTCGGCTGTCCGCCGAAGAAGGCAACCAATTGATGATCCCAACGGGCTTCGCCCACGGCTTTTGTACGCTAGAGCCCGAGACCGTGGTGGCCTACAAGGTCGACGCACCCTACTCTGCCGAGGATGATGACGGCCTGCATTGGGCCGATCCGGCACTGGGAATCGACTGGCCGGTGACCGAAGCCGAAGCCGAGTTGTCCGCTAAGGATCGCTGTTTGCCGAAATGGGCGGAGGTGTCTCGCTGTTTCGTCTACAACCAGACTGCCAAATAGCTTGAGGATCGGGCGGGAATGACGCGATTTCGGACGATTCTGGTTACGGGCGGCGCCGGCTTCATCGGTTCGGCGGTTTGCCGCCATCTGATCGCAGCCACCGACAGCACCGTCGTCAATCTGGACGCACTGACCTACGCCGCCAACCTCTACTCTTTGGCGGAGATTCAAGATCACCCGCGCTATCGGTTCGAGCAGGTGAATATCTGCGACGGCCCGGCGGTGGCGCGAGTCCTGCAAGAGCATCAGCCCGATGCGGTGCTTCATCTCGCCGCAGAAAGCCATGTGGACCGCTCCATTGAAGGGCCGGTGACCTTCCTGGAAACCAATGTGCTGGGGACGGGCATCCTGCTGGAACGGGTGCGCGCTTACTGGAGCGCCCTGGATGACAGCGCCCAGGCACGGTTTCGCTTCCACCATGTCTCCACCGACGAGGTTTATGGCTCGCTGGGACCAACCGGCCTGTTCGTCGAAGACATGGCCTATGACCCGCGCTCACCCTATTCGGCAAGTAAGGCCGCTTCGGATCATCTGGTTTCGGCTTGGCACCATACCTATGGCGTGCCGGTGGTGATCAGCAATTGCACCAATAATTACGGGCCATATCAGTTCCCGGAAAAGCTGATTCCGCTGGTGATTCTCAATGCGTTGGAGCGCAAGCCGCTGCCGGTTTATGGTCGTGGTGACAACATACGCGACTGGCTTCATGTGGAAGACCATGCGCGGGCGCTGCATCTGGTGCTGACACGGGGCGAGGTGGGCCGCAAATATAATATCGGTGGCAATGCTGAACGCCGAAATCTGGATGTGGTGGAACAGATCGCCGACCTTGTAGACACTCTCCGGCCCGAACCCGGAGTGCCAAGACGTCGGGACTTGATCCGGTTCGTGGCCGACCGGCCTGGACATGACCAGCGTTACGCCATGGATACGAGCCGAATTCTGCGGGAATTGGGGTGGCAGCCGCAAGAGACCTTCGAAAGCGGCTTGAAGCAAACGGTGCGCTGGTATCTGGACCGCCCCGATTGGTGGGAGCCGATTCGCGGCACGGTTTACCGAGGTCAACGACTGGGGCTGGTCCAGTCATGAAAGCCCTATCCTCCCGGATTCTCGTGATTGGCCGCAACGGGCAGGTCGCGACCAGCTTGGCACAAGGGACATGGCCTGCCGACACCGTGGTGGTGTGTCGGGGTCGCGACGATTTCGATCTGACCGACCCGGCCTCGGTCCTGGCGTTGGTGCAAAGCGAACGCCCGAACGTGATCATCAATGCCGCTGCTTATACGGCGGTGGATCGTGCAGAAACCGAACCGGATCAAGCCTATGCCCTCAACCGCGAGGGTCCGGCCCATCTGGCGGCCAGCGCAGCGGCGGCGAGGGTGCCGCTCATCCATCTGTCCACCGATTACGTGTTTGATGGCAGCAAGGCTGAACCTTGGATCGAAGACGATCCGGTAGCGCCGTTGGGCGTCTATGGCGCCAGCAAAGCGGCGGGCGAGCGGGCGGTGCGCGAGCGGCTGGAGGCCCACCTGATTCTCCGAACATCGTGGGTCCATGCGCCTTTTGGAAGCAATTTCGTGCGGACCATGCTTCGGTTAGGCCGCGAACGCCCAGAGCTGGGGGTGGTGGATGACCAGATCGGGCGGCCAACCTACGCCCCGGATTTGGCCGAAGCCTTAATCGCTTTGGCCATGAAACTGGCTGCGGGTGAGAGGCGTGGCTTTGGGACTTTTCATCTGGGGGGTGGTGGCGAGTCCGTAAGCTGGTACGGCTTTGCCACGGCCATTTTTGCTCGTGCGGCGGCGCTGGGGGCAACGGTTCCACGCTTACGCCCGATCACCACCGCCGACTATCCAACCCCAGCCCGCAGGCCAGCCCATTCAACGCTGTCGGGGGCGCGCATTCAGGCGGTCCATGGGGTGGCGCTGCGGCCATGGTCAGAGGCGCTCGATGACGAAATTCCGTTACTGCTGCACAGGGATTCGGCCCTATAGGCATAGAACCTTTCTGATGTGATAATCTTAAAAATCGGGATACTATCGCCTTCCAAATCGCAAATAAAAGCTTTAGGTTGTTTTGTTTCTCCGTGAGCCACACGGCTTGGCATGAAACTGATAAAAGAAAGAAGCACAGGATGGGATTATTTTCCAAAGCGGGTTTCGGCGTGTTCGCTATCATAGCGGCGCTGTTTAACCTCTCGGGCCAAGCTCTGGCCCAAGACGCCGATGCCGGCGAGAAATCATTCAGAGTCTATTGTGGCTATTGCCATCATCCACCACGATTTGACAGCAACGGAATTGGCCCGAACCTTAAGGGTGTGGTTGGCCGGCGTGCGGCATCCTATCCAAATTTCAACTATTCGAGCGCCTTGACGTCCGCCGGACTGACCTGGAACGAAGCCACCCTGGATGCTTGGCTAGCCAGGCCCCAGGCTGTGGTTTCGGGAACCAAGATGGCCTTTACAGGGATCCGGAATGCTGCCGAACGAGCGAATATTATCGCTTTTCTAAAGAATAACCCATGATCATGATCTCGTCCCGGATGTAGTGGAGCGCGGTTTTAATGTCGATCCCCCCTGATTCCACGGCTCTGGGTACCAGCAAAGAGAACCAAAATGGCCCCAATCGGCGTCATTTTCTGTATTTGGGGACTGCCGCTGTGGGCGCGGCGGGCGTAGCCGCAACGGCATGGCCCCTGATTGACAGCATGAATCCAGCCTCGGATGCTTTGGCTCTGGCCACCGTTGAAGTCAATATCGCTTCAATTCAACCCGGTCAGATGATTGTTGTCACTTGGCAGGGAAAACCGACCTTCATCCGACGACGGACAGAAGATGAAATCAAGCAAGCACAAGATGTTGATCTATCAATATTACGGGATCCAGAACCAGATTCGGCACGGGTTCAAAGGCCGGAATGGTTGATCTTGGTTGGTGTCTGCACCCATCTTGGATGTGTTCCGATCTTTGACGGTAATAACCTACGTCTGAGCGATCCCGACTTCGGTGGTTGGTTCTGCTCCTGCCACGGATCGCAGTATGATACCTCTGGGCGTATTCGCAAAGGACCGGCGCCCTATAATCTTCCAGTTCCACATTATAGTTTTCTCAGTGAGAGCGTAATCAGGATCGGATAATCACTATCTCAGATTGGAAGCCATCACAATGCTTCATAAATCCCAATTCAATAACCCATTGATTCAATGGATTGATACCAGACTACCTATTTTTACATTCATACAGAATGAATATGGAAAATTTCAAGTTCCCAGAAATATTAATTATTTATGGGCGTTTGGAGCCATCGCGACATTATCGCTGGCTGTACTATTTGTAACCGGCATCCTATTATCTATGCATTATATAGCTAACACCGCGATGGCTTTTGCATCTGTTGATCATATTATGAGAGACGTTAATTACGGATGGTTGTTGCGTGATTTACATGCTAATTTTAGTTCATTTTTCTTTGCTGCTATTTATATTCATATGGCCAGAAGCATTTATTATGGGTCACACAAAAATCCTCGAGAATTATTGTGGATTATTGGTGTTCTTATTTTCGTCTTAATGATCGCCACTGGTTTTTTGGGCTATGTTTTGCCTTGGGGGCAAATGAGCTTTTGGGCTGCAACGGTCATCACCAATCTCTTTTCGGCCTTTCCAGGAATTGGAGATTCCATTGTAACGTGGTTATTGGGTGGTTTTTCGGTGGATAACCCGACTCTGAATCGCTTTTATTCCTTGCACTTCCTCTTGCCTTTCCTGTTACTGGCCGTCCTAGGGCTCCATATCAATGCTCTACATGTCGTCGGCTGCAACAATCCGACCGGCCTTGAGCCGCAAATGCCACAGGATACGGTTTCTTTTCATCCTTACATCACTGTTAAAGACCTCTTGGCCTGCTGTTTATTTCTGATTGTGGTTTCGGTCTTTGTCTTCTTTGCGCCAACCTATTGGGGGCATCCAGATAATTTCATCCCCGCCAATCCCCTGGTCACGCCGTCGCATATTGTGCCCGAGTGGTATTATTTATGGCTCTACGCGATTTTACGAGCCATTCCCGATAAGCTCGGCGGGACTGTGGCGATGTTTGGGGCGGTTTTGGTTTTGTTTGTGGTGCCCTGGCTTGATACGGCCAAAGTTCGAAGCCTGACATTCCGGCCCACGGCCCGCTTCTTCTTTTGGTTGCTCATTATTGATATAACCGTTCTTAGTTTTTGCGGTGCCCGCAGCCCTGAAGGAGTCTGGGTGCTGTTGGCGCGGATCGGAACCGGCTATTATTTTACTTATTTTCTGATAATCATGCCGTTGATTGGCCTGTTCGAAAGGGCGCGCCTCGTACCGGCCAGCCTTTCGGAGGCTTTATCCTTGAAAAAAGCGGTGCGCGGGGCTGTGCTGTTGCTGGCCGCCGGAGGCTTAATGTTGAGTTTGGCCGGCCATGCTTGGGCCGATCCTGAACTTCCGGCTCATGTCTGGCACCAGTCCGGCCCGTTTGGCACCATCGATCCCCAACAGGCCCAACGCGGCTTCCAGGTTTACAAAGAGGTCTGCTCTGGCTGCCACGCCCTGAAGCTGGTCCCGTTCCGCACCTTGCAAGGGATTGGTTTTACCGAAGATCAGGTCAAGACCATTGCCGCCCAATGGCCCTATTTGGTCGATGATGAGCCCAATGACGAAGGAAAAATCCTGAAACGGGCGCCCCGGCCCTATGACCGGATGATCGGTCCTTTTGCTAATGAAAAAGAAGCGCAAGCCACAATGGGCGGGAGTCTTCCGCCTGACTTGTCACTGATCGTCAAGGCGCGTCATGGCGGCGAGGACTATCTTACAGCGGTGCTGACCGGCTATCAAAACCCGCCGCCAGATGGTTTCAAGCTGATTGAGGGGCGCTATTATAACCGTTACTTTCCCGGACATCAGATCAGCATGCCGCAGATGCTCCAGGATGATAGCGTCACTTATGCCGACGGCACCAAGGCGACGGTCGAGCAGGAAGCCGAGGATGTCGCAACGTTCCTATCCTTTGTCGCCGATCCGACCCAAGATCAGCGCAAGCATCTAGGGATTCGTGTGATTGTATTCCTGCTGTTGTTTTCCGGCCTGATGTATCTCTGCAAGCGGGTCATTTGGCGGGATGCCCATTGAGTCCAGCCGGCCTTGATGGGCCAACACCAAGACCCAATGGTCCGAGGGCGATCCAATACCCAGTTCCAAAGTTCATGAACCGGGATGATGGCGAAAAAGGGCGCTGGACGAATCCCAGGACACCCTCCTATCATAAGGACAGCCCGGAAACGCTCGATTTTTGGGTGTCCTCTCCCTTGTGGGTGGTGTCATGACCAATTTTCTTGCGATGGGCGGTTATGCTGCCTATGTCTGGCCAGCCTATGCCGTTACGGTGCTGGCGTTGGTCGGTATGATGGTAGCCAGTCTTCAATCCCTGCGCCATCGTCAAAGGCTGTTGGCCGCCTTAGAGGCCGTGCAACCGTCCCGGCCTTTGTCTCGGCGCACGCGTGACGATACGCCGTCATGATGCTGTTGCTTCAGAGCCTCTTTTGGATTTGCCGGCATGACTCCTAAGAAAAAGCGCCGCCTAATCGTGTTGGCTCTGGTTCTGTTGAGCTTTGGCACCGCTACGGCTTTGGTCCTGACCGCGTTTCAGGATCATCTGGTGTTCTTCTACAGCCCCTCGGACCTTCAAGAGCATCCGCCCGGTATTCGCGGGATTCGGGTTGGTGGTTTGGTCGAGGCTGGCAGCGTCCAGCGTCAACCCGACGGCACCACCGTGCGCTTCACAATCACTGATTTGAAGACCAAGGTGACAGTGAGCTACACCGGCCTTCTGCCCGATCTGTTTCGTGAGGGTCAGGGGGTTGTGGCCGAAGGGCAGTTGCGACCCGATGGCCTGTTTGAGGCCCATGAGGTGCTCGCCAAACACGACGAGAAATATATGCCGCCGACCGTTGCCGATGCGCTGAAGCGGGCAGGACAGCACGTGACATCGACCTTGGTTCAGTAGGGGCGGATTGAGTCTGGTCTGTTCCGCCGTTCTTCCAACGGAAGCACCGGACGCGAAAGGGAGGCTGTGTGTTTCCAGAACTTGGCCATTATGCCCTTGTCTTGGCGCTGGTGGTGGCGCTGGTCCAGGCTGGCTTGCCGCTGGCCGGCGCCCAACGCGGGGAGTCCGCCTGGATGGCGGTTGCCGGGCCGGCGGCGCTGGCTCAGTTCGGGCTGATTGGGTTTGCCTTTGCCACGTTGATTCAGGCGGCCATTGTCTCGGACTTCAGCGTCTTGAATGTGGTCCAGAACAGCCACTCAACCAAGCCGCTGCTGTACAAGATCGCTGGTGTGTGGGGCAATCATGAAGGCTCCATGGTGCTGTGGGTGACGATCCTGGCCGGTTTCGGTGCGGCGGTGGCGGTGTTTGGCCGATCACTGCCCTTGCCACTCAAGGCCCGCGTGCTGGCCGTTCAGGCGATGATCGGGGTCGGATTTCTGCTGTTCATTCTGGCCACTTCGGACCCGTTCGCGCGGGTGGATCCGCCGCCCCTTGATGGTGATGACCTCAACCCTCTCCTCCAGGATCCTGGTTTGGCGCTGCACCCGCCGTTCCTGTATCTTGGGTATGTCGGCTTTTCGATGGCTTTTTCGTTCGCCATCGCAGCCCTGATCGAGGGCCGGGTGGACCCGGCCTGGGCACGTTGGGTTCGTCCCTGGACGTTGGCCGCCTGGACTTGCCTGACCTTAGGCGTCGCGTTGGGATCCTGGTGGGCTTACTATACTCTGGGATGGGGCGGCTGGTGGTTCTGGGATCCGGTGGAAAATGCCTCTTTGATGCCCTGGTTGGCGGGCACCGCTCTGTTGCACTCGGCGATCGTGGTCGAAAAGCGCGACGCCCTCAAAAGCTGGACCCTGTTGTTGGCGATCCTGACCTTTAGTTTGTCATTGATCGGAACTTTTCTGGTGCGCTCGGGGGTTTTGAGTTCGGTTCACGCCTTTGCCGTGGACCCGGCCCGAGGAGTCTTTATCCTAGGGCTATTGACCGTGACCATCGGCGGTTCGTTGTTGCTCTATGGCTTGCGGGCCCCAGCCCTTAAAGCCGGGGGTCTGTTCGCTCCGATCAGTCGGGAGGGGGCGCTGGTTCTGAACAATCTGCTGCTGGCCACCGCCACTGCGACTGTGCTGATGGGGACACTTTACCCGCTGTTTTTGGATGTGCTTGGCGCTGGGAAAGTCTCGGTAGGAGCACCGTTTTTCAATGCCACCTTCGTTCCCTTGATGATCCCGCTGGTCACGGCCATGGTGGTTGGGCCGTTCTTGAGCTGGAAGCGGGCCGATTGGGCCGGAGTGCTGGGGCGATTGGCAGTGGTGGGGGCCCTCGCAACCTTGGCGGTCCTGGTGGCCTGCTGGCAGTCTGGCGGCGGGCCGGTGATGGCGCTGGTTGGAGTGGCACTGGCAGCTTGGGCCTTTTTTGGGGCTTGGCTCGAATGGGCCGAGCGTATCGCTTTGTTCCGAGCCCCGCTGAGGGTCAGTCTACGGCGAGCGGCGGGGCTGCCGGCGGCGGCTTGGGGGATGACACTGGCCCATGCCGGCCTGGGACTCGCCATCGCCGGGATGACCGGCTCGTCCTTTTGGGTTTCGGAGCGCATTCAGGTGATCCATCCCGGCGATACCGTCGAAATCGCCGACTATCACCTGAGCTTTCAGGGGGTCGAGCCGGTTGTTGGTCCCAATTATGACGCCCAACGCGCCACCTTTGTTGTGACGCAGGATGGTCGGAAGGTTGGTCTGCTGGCTCCGGAACGGCGGCATTACACCGTAACCGGCATGCCCTTGAGCCATGCCGCCATCCGTACCACCGGCACCGCCGATCTTTATCTGGCGCTGGGGGATGAGGATGGAACGGGAGGCTGGACCCTCCGGCTTTACCATCATCCGTTGGTGCCCTGGCTGTGGCTGGGCTGTGGTGTCATGGTGTTTGGGGGACTGGTGAGTCTGGGGGATCGGCGGTTGCGGATCGGAGCCCCCAGCAAGCGACGGCGTAGGCCAACGGTCCCGCTCGTGCCCGCCTTGGCCTCTTCTGACGACAGCCGGTGAGGGGTTTCTGATGTCCAGATGGCTTTATGCGCTCCCGGCTCTGGTTTTTGCGGCGCTGGTGGCTTATTTCGCCGCCGGCTTAACCCGAGACCCGCATTTGGTGCCGTCGGCCCTGATCGATAAGCCGGTGCCATCTTTTGCCCTGCCGTCCTTGCCCGGTTCAAGCGTCGGCCTGGACAGCGCAGCCCTGGCCACGGGTCAACCCCAACTGCTTACTGTGTTTGCCTCGTGGTGTGCGCCATGCCGGGCTGAACAGCCGGTGCTGCGTCATCTGGCCGAAATCGGCGTGCCCGTGCGGGGTTTAAATTATAAAGACCGACCAGAAGACGCTGTGGCTTGGCTTGGCCAGTATGGCAACCCGTTTACCAGTATCGGGGTTGATCGGGAGGGCCGGGTCGCCCTTGATTTCGGCGTCTATGGTGTCCCTGAAACCTTCGTTATCGATGGCCAGGGACGCATCCGATACAAGCATATCGGTCCCTTGACACCAGATGATCTCGAACAGGAGATCATGCCGATTATCCGCAAATACGGGGGTTTTTAGCAGAGTGTCTTGACACTGCCTAAATATGCTCATGCATCATTAAAATGAGCAGATTCGTAACGATAAATGAGGCGGCAGCCGCCCTTGGGGTCTCGGTGCAGACGTTGCGCCGCTGGGAAACTGAGGGGCGCCTGAAGCCGGATGCACGGACATCGGGCGGCCAGCGGCGGTACGATCTGGCGCGGTTGCGTCCGGAGATGTTCCGAGGTGCCGACCCGGCAGGTAACGCATTTTGCCAAGTCTGCGGGAACGGCGCGGTTCGCATGGAATTGGGCATTGGGGCAGTGGCGAGGTCAAGTCCAGGGCGATGGAAAGCTCAACGAGATGGCCCTGCACAAGCCGTTGAACGCCATCAAGAACCTAGGAGCGGCGTTCAGGAATTTCTTCGAGGGACGGGGCTAATTTCCGTCGTTCAAGAAGAAAGGGGTGCATGACAGCTTCCGGGCCGACAATGGCCCTCAGGTCAAGGGAGCGGATGCGCCCTTGGCTTCGCGCACATGGGCGCGCGGCGGCGGTCGCCGCCGATACCAACGGCACGGATCATTGTCTAGGGCCGTTGGTCTTAAACAAACTCTTTGGCCAAATGCCATCACCCCACGCCACCGACTCGGAATCACCGAGTCGGCGATTTTGAAAAGTTATCCCCTGGGGTTTAGGGGCGTTTTCGGAGTTATCCCCTGGGGTCTGGGGGCGCTTTGGAGTTATCCCCTGGGGTTTAGGGGCGCAAAAACTTGGACATTAGGGGCGCAAACCTGGCCTTTAGGGGCGCGACTCGAGTTATCCCCTGGGGTTTAGGGGCACAAACAAATAATAAGTAACAAATAAACAAATAACCATTGACGCCAAACCGACAACCGGCTAGAACCCTCCTTGTCCGGTTGGAGCTGCTGAAATTGCTCCGAAACGAGTGAGATCGCCTCGGAATGAAATCGGCACCAAGCTTGAAACATCGGCTTTGATTGATTCGGCTTGACTCAGGGCTTGCTTTCGTTGCAAGCCGGCCTCCGTCGCTTGAAACGCACCTCCTTAGGCTTGGTTTGCAGTAAAGAATGGCTTATCCAGAAAAAATTTCATCGGCCATTGATTGATATAATTGTAATGTCTCTATTGAAGTTATCTTTAATCCTATAAATACGGCATTTATTACTCCCATCCATGGCTTACTCTTAAATAATGCCATTAAAAATGACAAAAATAAAGACGAACATTTATCTAATTTGATGATAAACATAATCCGCTGTAAACTTTTAGTAAGTTTTTTACTGCTCTCGAACGCCCCTAAATCCCAAAAAAACAACCGTAACTCTTTTTTTATCAAATGATAACCAACCATAACGGATAAAACACCCCATTGCCCCTTAGTCCTAAACCTATACCCCACTCATGCCATTGGGCTTTCATATTGACACATTAAAGCCACCGTTAGACACCGGGCAGATGGCACCGCAGTCGCAACCAAGAGCCCGCAGTGTTTCCTATTATGGCTTTGCCGACATCGGATTTGTTTTGCGCCCCTAAACCCCAAATCAAGCCGACAGCCCCTTGGTTTCACAAGACGATCTCCCTCGATAGCGCCCCTAAACTCCAACTCGATTTTGTCAGTAAGATCTGCTGTGATCGTCCGACACTTGCCAAAGCTTGGTGGAGATGGCCATGGGCGAACTACATGATCTGGTTGCGCGGGTTGGCCGTGATCAAGCCAAGCGACTTGTTACCGATCCCGAAGATCGTCGTTTGATTGACAAAGTTCACAATTTTCTCAGTGATGAAAAAGGTGGAATCGGTGTCACCTATAGCGGCTTTTGCATGATTTCTCTACCCCACCGGGCCCTTGATACCCCAAACGGCAAGTGGCATCGGGCTGTTGGTCCGATGTCTTTAACCGTTGATCCCGGAAGTCTTTACATCGACGGCCGCGATGTTCTTTATGGTGTACCCTACGGATCCCGAGCCAGACTCATCTTACTCTATTTACAAACCCAAGCTTTGCGTAAAAACTGCCGAGAAGTCGAACTTGGCAGCAGCATGTATGATTGGTTACAGCGTATGGGAATTGCCATCGGCGGTCGCTCCTACCGAGAGGTCAAGGAACAAGCAGCCCGCATTTCCGCATGCAGCCTACGGTTTTCATGGGAAGGCGAAACTGAAGGTGGAAAACGCTATTCTGGATTTAAAAAGGATAGTATTGTTGAAGGTGGCATCGTTTTTCATACTGATACCGATCCACGCCAACCATCCTTGTGGGAAGATACTGTCGTCATCAGTCAAACTTTCTTTGATGCTTTACGCAAACATCCCGTTCCCATCTGGGAACCAGCCATTCGACAGATAAGCAACCAGTCAATGGCAATCGATACTTATGTATGGTTAGCTTATCGCTTACGAGCATTGCAAAAACCAAAAACCATTCCATGGCCAGATGTTCAAAACCAATTTGGCCCTCAATTCTCAAGATTACGCAAATTTCGAGAGTCTTTTGTTCAAGTATTAAAAAATGTCTTGCTTGTTTATCCAGAAGCTAAAGTTGATGTTAATGATACTGGTGTTATTCTTTATCCATCGCCGCCAGCTGTTCCTGAACGAACAACAGTACAGGTCTTAATGTCGCATGTTTCCTAAGAGGAAAGACTATTTCTTACACCAAGTTATGGCACTAGCTGCAATTTTTTTTTGCAGCAGTTTTATTGTGCCGGCACTAGCCAGCGAAGCTGTGGTTGAAGCCATTCGATTTGGTAAAGATCCAGATCATAGCGGAACAAATAAGATTAGAGTTGTTCTTGACCTTACCGCATTGGTGCCAGTTACACCGCATCTTGCCACCAATCGCCGAGAAGTAAACATCGATATTGTCGGTGTTGATTGGCACCCTCCTGCTAATTTACTCTTGCGTGGTTTCGGACCATTGATTGGTTATCGGTTTGAAGCCGCGACAGGGCAAATTATTATTCAGGCCAATCAGGCAATTCGGATTTTAGGAACCGGAACATTAGCTCCCCAAGGGGGCACTCGGTTGTACAGAATCATTATCGATCTAGCCCCAGAGATCACTACAACTTTAGGCACATCTCCCTTCACCACCTCTGTTGCAGTTAAACCAACCCCGGCACCTCTCCCCACCCCCGTTCTGCCACGGGATTCGGCATCAACTAAGGTCACACCAGCTTCAACTTCAATGTTACCTTCAGCGCTACCAGTACCGCCAGTTTCTATGCCGGTCGCTGAACATGAGAAGCCATTAGATCAAGGGCTCCGAATAGCGCTAGGTCAAGGTGGAATCTTGGATTATGCGGCGGCTGCTGAGGCTTTTCGTATGGCAGCCGCCTCTGGAAGTCCTCAAGGCGCCTTTAATCTTGCCGAACTCTATCGGAGTGGAAAAGGAGTCCCTCAAGATTATCAACAAGCCGTGCAATGGTTAACAAAGTCTGCCAACAATGGTTTTGCTCCGGCCCAATTTTATTTAGCTGTTTTAATTTTTAATGGGGTTGGTGCAAACCGAGACCAAAAACAAGCTGCTGAATTATTAGAAAAAGCCGCCGCTCAAGGGTTACCTCAAGCTCGACGCGCTTTGGATGATCTTCACCGAGCCATGGCAGCCAGAGCCGCGCCCCCTCCTTAATTGCCTTCAACTTGGCCGTCGCAGACTTGTGAGATCGGGAACAACGTGATACCGGAAGGGCCGGTATCGGCAAAGCCGTTGCCCATTAACGAAACCAACGACTAAGAAAGGGAAACCATTATGCCCAAAGGTGATTCACTAAAGTTAGCGCCCGTGGTCTCGGTAGCGCTTTGGGTCTGTCTTGGTCTATCAACGCCCAGCTTCGGACAAGCAATCACCTCGCCGTCAACCTCTGAGCTTTCTGGTGTGGTTGCTTTGGTCAAAACTACGGGATATGAAGTGCAGAAAGTTGATAATAAAATTGAAACAGTCGGCGGTGAATTGGATAAAGCTGATCATCGAACTCGTCAAACTGAACAATATGTCATTATTTTATTAGTCATAAGCGGTCTATTAGCGCTTTTGATGGTCTTGGAATTTGTTGGTGTTATTGGACGTTTTTCGCCAAAATCTCCAAGTGACTTGATAACACTAAAAATATTACATACGATTCGTAAACGTCAAAGTAAATTAAAATCAACTATTACTAATATTAAATTATATATGGCGCAAATTGATGATGATCGTAGCGAATTGGAAAAATCTCTAGCTATAGCTTCTAAAAATATACTTAAGACTTAAATTGCATTTGTAAATGTTGTGACTTCCCGCAGAGGGCTTGGCTCTTTAGCTCTCTGAGCTTCTAAGGATGTTGTCGAGGTTCCTCGGTGGTCAAAGGAATATTGGCGCCTTGGCTTCGGCACCCGTGGGCGTGCGGTGGTGCAACACAGTCTGAGAGGCGCTTGTCTTATTGCTAAAGCGTGCTCGTATCACTGAGCTTATAATTTTCTCAAAAAGGAAAATAACGGTCTGATGAAGGCTGATGAGAAAGGTCATTTTCGTTCGCGACAAAAATAACTGTGTTCATTTTGAAGTGGTAATAAGATGACACGGTCAGAATGAATTTTATAAGACACGACCAGAAGCGATGACAAGCCCATCGAAGCGGAGTATGAGGGCCTCGCGGCGGGTAATATCTGCCGTTAAGCTGATTGCTTTAAACTTCGATCCGAGTCTGTCAAGGCGATAGACAGGATCGCTATCGATCTCGCCAGAGTGCGGGATGGTCAGATGAGAGGACTTTTGAGGGTTATGGAAACGACATTCGCCACTCATAATGGGTGTGTTCGCAATACGGCAAAGGTCATCAATCACTCTGTGCCGCCGTTGCAAGCCCATTTCCAGAATGCACCGGCACAAACCGCTGAAACCTCCACATCATCCGGACTTGGTGGACAGATCGGCGAACTCACCGCCGCTCTTAACGTTATCGGTTGGAACCACCATCAAGTGCCGCCTGAAGAGCGGATTCCGCCGCAAGAGCGCATGTAAAAACTTTTAAGACAGAGCGCCCAGGGGCGAGAGCACCCATGGGCGCTTTATAGGATCGGACTCATACCGGCTGAGACCCGTAGTCCGGCTTTGTTCATGTGCCCAAAGCCGAGGATACAGGCGCGAAATTCTACGGATTAAGTCGAAAGCGATGGGGTTGGAGATCGTATTTTTTGAGAAGTTGATAGATACGAGCCCGAGATAGGTTGAATTCTCGGCATACGGTTTGAATATCGCCCTTATGAAGAGTTAAGGCATCGACCAAGTGTTGACGTTCAGCACGCAAGCGAGCATCACCAAGACTATGAACGACGTCTTTTTCGGTGGCGATAGAAGTTAAAATGGGTGCTGACTGATGTTTATGCCAAGCCTCAGTGTACCGTTTAGGAAGGTCTCCAATCCGAACAGGTTGGCCATTGTAAATAGCAACAATATACTGAGCTATATTTTTGAGCTCTCGAATATTCCCTGGAAATGGATAGGTTTCAACAAAAAATTTGTGCAAGTTACTATCAAGAGTTGGAATTGGCAAATTCGCATCGGCGCTAATTTTTCGAACAAAAAAATCAAATAATAATAAAATTTCATCGCGACGTTCTCTTAATGGAGGAATTAAAAAATGACAAATATTTAATCTAAAAAATAAATCTTCTCTAAATTTATGATCTGCAACCATTTCTTCAAGATTGCGATTGGTCGCTGCGATGACTCTTACATTAACTTTTTGAACTTTATCTGATCCAACTCGCTGAATTTCGCCAACATCTAAAGTCCTTAATAATTTTACTTGGGCTATCGGTTCGAGTTCCCCGATTTCATCTAAAAAGATGGTTCCCCCGTCGGCTTCTTCGAATCGCCCTTTACGATCGGCAGTGGCCCCGGTAAAAGCACCTTTTACGTGACCAAATAATTCAGATTCTATTACCCCCGATGGCAGAGCGCCGCAATTTACGGGAACAAAATTTGTTCTTTTACTATTAAGATGAATTATTCGAGCAAACAACTCTTTTCCTGATCCAGTTTCGCCCTCCAGCAGAACCGTTAGGGGAGTTGGGGCGATTCGCGCGATGCGGTCGAGGCTTTCGGTGATTTGCGGGTTGGCACCTAACACGCCCTCGAATGAAAGGCCCGCGCGGCTGGTCTCTCGTAACGGTGCTGCGTTGGTATCAGTGTTGGCGGAGCCTGAACTCCCAGCTAGTGTACACAGATGTAGGTAGGCGGCTCGTAATGTATTGAGTTCAGCCAAGAATTCAGCGCGGTCGGCGCTCTCCATCCGCCAATCCCCCAACACCTTGAGTTTTAAGGTTTCGATTCGGGCGATACATTCATTGATGTGTTCATCGGCACTGCTGGAAAAGACTCCGAGGGCTCCGCCGGTGATGTAAGGACTCGGTTGACGGTAGTCATCTTCCATGGTTTTCGCACGCCTTTCTGCCGTTTCGCCTGCCCATCACGGCACGGGCCCCTATCTGGCGTCAACTCCGGTCTTCAGGATGGCAGGATGTCGATAGTAGGGTCGAGCGGCGGGCCGGCGATTGCGCAATAATCTAGAGTGCCCTTTGATCATATGATGTCGTGTTATTCCGATTTGGTGTATGGTGTGGATGCAACGCCCTTGTCCTTATGGTTTTTCGCCGCTGTGCAGAAACATTTTCGCAACCGGTGCCCGAGAGGTTCCGTGACACATTCAGGCCTCAAGCTGAAATTGGTTTGGCCGTCCCGATCCGCCATCGCTGGATTTGGACGGATAGGCTTCTTGGTGTCAAACCCAAATGCTGAAGGGATTGATCATGCAGCCTGAAGCGGTGGTGACAACAGTTAAAGGCGAGACCATTCGCACCAGTGATGTGATTGTTCATATGAAATTAAAAGGTATATTTCGGACATCAATCTATGAATTGATTGAACAAAAAGTGCTTAAATTGCAATTTAAAGAACTCGGATTAATCCTTGATGAGCAAAATGTAGAGAAGAAAGCGAAATCATGTAAAATTTCTTTAGGTATTGATCGGCCAGAATTTTTTGAGAAATATCTCAATTACTATGGAATATCAGATGTACAGTGGTACGAAACGATTCGTACCGAAGTGATTCGGGATGCCCTGAAGCAGCATTTGGTTACAGCGCGTAAGATTACAGAATTTTATCGTCGCGAACCGTTGCGCTTTGCTTCAGTATCTGTTGCTCGCATCGCTTGCCGAACGCGAGATGAAGCCGAACGGGTTTTGGCGGCGGCACGGGGAAACCAGCAAGATTTTGTTGAATTGGCTCGTTGTTTTTCAGTTGATGAAAGTACAAGACTTGCCGGAGGTTATATAGGTAATGTTAAAAAGGGTATTTTGCCTTTAGAAGTTGATAAAAAAGCTTTTGAAAGCGTTGATAATATGGTTATAGGCCCATTTCGTGAAAATTCATTGTGGACCGTTTATAAAATATACGCAGTTAATGTGCCAAAACTAACAGACTCACTTAAAAATATTATTAGAGATCAAATTTTCAATGAATGGCTGAAGGAGCAGGTTTGTACCGTTCCCGCATGATTGAAGTTGGTTCGTGTGGTAACGTTTTTGATCTAGAAAGAACCCCAAGCGTCAAATAGAAGAGACAAAATTCCTTCCAGTTTGAGAGATCGCCATGGCAAAGAAGACCACTCAGCAAGCTAAAAATATCGCCGTCGAGGTCCGGCATCCAATTAAAGCGGCAACATTGTTGTATAGCGCGCCCAAGTTTATTTTGCGTGGGCCAATTTACTTTATGTTTATCACTGTGTTTTGTATGCTATTTTACTCTTTTGTGGCTACCACCGATACTTTGGTGGTAGCGCCTTTGACCTTGCAGCGCCAGACGGTGACGGTTGAAGCCATCAATGGTGGTCAGGTCGAAAGTCTGGATGTCAGCGAAAACAGTGCGGTTAGCCAGGGAAACCCGGTCGCGACGATTCAAGAAAAGATCCGGGCGGCTTCGACGCCAGAACAGGAAGCCTTAGAGCACCAGATTCGGGATTACGAAGATCGACTAAGTACAGTAAATCGTGACTATGATTATAGAAGTCATCAGCTTGAATCATCTAGAGATGAATTACGGCTACGATTAACGACTGGGAAAGGATCTCTAGATGATCGTATTGATCAGTTAACAAATCAACTGAATTCAGCACAGCGTAATCATGATAATGTTCTTCATGATTTGGCACGGTATCGTCCTTTATGCGCTAGTCGTGATATTCCCAGCTCAAAATGTGATGATTTACAAAGGGCCGCCGATAATGCCCAGTCTGATATTGAAAACATAAAAGTTTCATTAAAAACAGCTCAACGTGACAAGCAACAACAAGGTGACCAAAGTACATTAGACAGAATGAGTCGAGATATTGATAAAGCAAGAGATGATCATGAAACTGAAGTTAAACAAATTAATGAACGAATTCAGGATTTAAAAGATCGTCAACACCAAGCCCAGACTTTGGTGGCAGGTGTTCGTTATGAGCAGGATCATGCTCATTATTCCAGTACAGTTGATGGTATTGTTACGACTGTGCATGTTCAACGTGGTCAACTGGTCAATCCTGGGGCCCCATTGGTTACAATTGTTAAAAATTCGGCGCCACTGGAAGCTAGAATTTTAGTTCAAAATAAAGATATTGGTCTTTTGAAAGTTGGGCAAGAGGTCAAAATAAAATATTTTGCCTATCCTTTTCAAGAATATGGAATTCAAAGAGGTTCGATATCAGATATTAGCGTTCGTCCAAGCTCTGCGCCTGGTGAGGCTAATTTGTTCGTAGTCAAGGTTGGTCTGGCATCTGAAACCGTCCAGCGTCAACCTGTGCGGCAAGGAGATCCGGTCAAGTCTTTGGAGATTGGATTGACTGGTTTAGCCGAGATTAAGACCGGGGATAAGCGATTCATCGAACTTCTGTTCTCGCCCGCATCAAAATTCTTCCAAGCCGAACCTCCTTCCGAGGCCCCGGCCCCAGCGGCGTCGAATACGCCCAAGACTTGAACCCCCATCGCCGGATCGAAGCCAGGGACATGCTCAGATGCAAAAGGCCAATCTTGAACGGGTGACCAACAACGCGGCGATTGAAGCGGTGCGCTACGTGCTTCAGACCCACGTTATGTTTAGCGTCCTGCCGCTTGCTGAAAAGCGCCTGCTGGAACCTATGCTGGAAGTGCGTCGTTACGCCGCCAACAGCCATATTTGTCGTCAGGGTCAGCCCATCGACGGTATGTATATTGTTTATAATGGCCGCGTTCGTCTCAAGCAGGAGGCCAGCGACAAACTGGTCAGCGTTGGTGTTGTCACCGACGGCGCGACGTTGGGGGAAATGTCGCTGCTAGGGGATAGCGATTGGACTCATGATCTCGTCACCGAAGGTCCGGTGGAGATGATCGTATTGCCAGCTCGCGAAGCGCGAGGACTGATCAGTCAAGATCGGATTGTCGAAGAGCATTTCAAACGCTTTGTCGGTTTGGTTAAAGTCGGTGAGCGGTTAAGAACCCTGCTTGGCCGAGCCAAATATACCCCTGAGAATTTCACCCAAATGGTTGGTGAACTCGGGGTGAAAAGAATCAAGGCCGATGGTGCTGTTTTCAATCAGGGCGATAACGATCCTCGTCTTTATTACATTGAAAGCGGAACTGTTGAGCTGGTTCGCCAGCCTCTTTCGGGCGAAGCCATTTCGTTTGGTCGGGTTGGTCGCGGCTCTTTGATTGGTGAAGGTGGGGCGATTCTGCGTCTCGATACCACTGGCAACCAGCCTCATACGGCACGGGCGGTAACTGAAGTCACGGTGCTGGTGATTTACCAGGCCACGGTCAAAAAATTACTCGAATTGAATCCTGAATTAGCCGAACAGCTCCGAGGTCGGATTCGCGAACTGGAGCGCTATGAACAGGATGAATTAAGTATACGTCAGAGAACTGAAGGTGTCGACCAGCGCATTCAGCTTGCTGACTCGATCACAGAAGAAGAATTTCGTTCTCGTTCAAAAGTTGCTGAAGAATCTGTTAAGTTTAAAGTGGTTAAGCAGGAACGAGAGGCTGATAATGTAGCGGCATGCTTGACTATGATTATTAATTATCATGGTCGTCAATTCCCGTTGAATGCGATTAAGGCTAAAACGGGTCTCGAAAGTACCACTTTAAACATCGATGATGTCATCCGTGGTGCAGAAAACCTTGGTTTTCGCTCCAAAGGCTACGCATTGCGATATGATGATCTTAAGACTGCGTTGCTCCCCGGCATCATCAGTCTCGAGGGTTATCACTTCGCGGTGTTGGTCAAGGTTGGTGAACGCGAAGTTCAGATCGCAGATCCACGTGAAAGTAAAGTTCGTCGAATTGCTAAAGACGAATTTATAAAAATGTGGACCGCCGCGAGTGTGCGTGGGGTCACCGACAAACGTTCGGATGCGGGTGTTTTTATTGCATTGGAGCCGACTCAACGCTTTGAAACGGAAGGTATCAAGCAAAAAAATCCGTTAAGCTATTTTATATCTTATATCATGCCCTATAAAGGATATTTTGCCGAAGCGATTTTGGCTGCTCTGGTTATTAATATTTTGGGTTTAGCTTCACCATTATTTACACAGACAATTGTTGATACGGTTATTGTTCACAAAGATGTCAGTCTTTTGAATATGATGTTGGCTGGTATGGTGCTCGTGGCCATATTAACCACGGGTATGACGGTCATCCAGTCTCTTTTGCTGGCCCATACCACCACCCGACTGGATATGCGCCTCATGGCGGAATTCTATCGCCATGTTCTGAGTCTGCCGATGTCTTTTTTCATGGGGGTGAATAAGGGCGAAATTCTCTCTCGTTTTGGCGAAAATCAAAAAATACGACACATTTTGACCGGATCAACGATCACGACCGTGATGAATGTGCTCATGCTTGTCATCTACTTCTTCATGATGTTTGCCTATAGTGCAACATTATCAATCATTGTGATTGTATTCTTGCCTATTTTTATCGCAATTGTGATGTATTTTACGCCACGATTAAAGAAAATATCGCAGGAGATATTTCTTTCGAATACCCAAGCGCAGTCGGCTTTGATTGAGGCGTTAAACGGAATTGAACCAATCAAGGCAACGAGTAATGAATATTTTGCGCGGGCCCGTTGGGAAAATGCTTTTGTTGAAAATGTAAATCGTGGATTTCATCAGCAACGTCTGTCCTTGATGAATTCGAGCGTTTTCCAGTTAGCGATCTTGGGTATGACCACGACGGTCTTGTGGGTTGGAGCCAGCTTGGTGATCGGCAACCAGATGACGGTTGGTGAGTTGATGGGGTTCCAGATGTTGATGGGGCTTGTCACCAATCCAGTGTTGCAAATGGTGAATCTGTGGAGTCAACTTCAAGAGGTGCGTATTTCGGTGGATCGGGTTGCGGAGTTTCTCGATAAGGAACCCGAAGATGAAGTGGCCACCACTCCGGGTCGGATGCGTAAAGCGGTGGGACAGCTCGAAGGCAAGATCGATTTTCGGGGCGTGTTCTTCAGCTATCGGGCTGGCAAGGACACCATGAATATCATGCAGGATTTCAACCTCTCGATCAGTCCCGGTGAACGGGTGGCGTTTGTCGGGCCGGCGGGGTGTGGGAAAAGCACCATTGCCAAGATGATCTTGGGCTTCAATATCCCCCAGAGAGGCGAAGTCACCATCGACGGGGTGAGTATCAATCAGATGGATATTGCCTCTTTGCGGCGGAATATCGGCGTTGTGCTTCAAGATAGCTTCCTGTTTGCCGGTTCGGTTGCCGAGAATATCGCCTTTGGTGATCCTGAACCGGATATGCATACGGTGCAGGAAGTGGCGCGTTTGGCCGGAGCCGAGGAATTTATCTTGAAATTACCCTTGGGCTATCAGACGCCGATTGGTGAAAAGGGACAAGCTTTGTCGGGTGGTCAACGGCAGCGAATTTGTATTGCTCGAGCCCTTTATCGTCGGCCACGGATCATGATCTTTGACGAGGCCACCAGCGCGCTTGATAATCAGACTGAAGAATTGATCATCAAGCAGCTTAAAGAAAAGGTTTTGCCTGGACGAACTTCGATTTCGATTGCTCACCGTTTGACGACGATCATGAATTCAGATCGAATCTGCTTCATTCGGGATGGTATCGTACAAGAACAAGGGACGCATCATCAATTAATTGATCCCTTATATATTAAGGAAATGAATTATAAAGGGATGTATTATAATTTGGCAAGAACTCAGTTTAACCTTCCTCCGTTGGGTGGAAGTATGTTGATCGACTTGACGCGGGAACAAAAGTTAGCACTTCTTGATCGTTTTGGATTTGTTCCAGAGGCAATCGAGCATCAGCATGCACTTCAGGATCGGTTATTGGGCGAAATTGCTCATTAACATTTGAACTGAAGATTGGACAGAGCTGTTCTTTTGGCTTTTGCAGGGCTTTGCCCTGCATTGGCAAAGGGATACCGCTTTTAAGGACGTTATGGGGGCAACGTCCACCCCATTGAGCCTTGATGGTGACTCATCAGGGATTGCCCCCAGGCGCCGGACGAGGCCCGTCCGCGCCCTTGGCTTCGCGCGCATGGGCGCGCGGGGCCGTCGTCGCGGCCCGATACCGGCAGTGTGTCATTGTTATAGCTCGCCGGTATCAGGCGCCTTTGGTGACGATTGGAAGAGGCTTGCTCACTATCTTCACCCCACCATTCTGGTGACGCTTGTTTTTTTTGACGTTGACAGGAAGCGCACTGGAATGTGTGCTAAGAAATGGGCATAATCAGCCCAAAATTACACCAAAGACCGGGATGCTTATGGTGGCAGTCCTGGGGGGAATGGGCGGAAAAATGACCTCGAGCGACAAACTGTTTCAAGAACAGGCCGTCATTGATCGTGACGGTCTGACCAGTCTAATTGCTGCATTGCGGCAAGAAGGCTATCAGGTGATCGGCCCGAAGGTTGTTGACGGTGCCATTACTTATGAACCAGTTGAGGATGGCGATCAGTTGCCGGTCGGCTGGGTCGATGAACAAGAAGGCGGGAGCTACCGCTTATTGCACGGCACCGACGGGGCGCTGTTCGCTCACACCGTCGGTCCTCAGAGCTGGAAGCGCTACCTGTTCCCGCCCAATCAGCGGCTGTGGCACAGCAAATCCGGTGAAGCCGGCTTTACCATTGTCCCCGAACCGGACACGACCGCGCCTTATGCCTTCTTAGGGGTGCGGGCGTGCGAGCTGAAGGCTATTGCTCTCCAGGACAAGGTATTCGGGGTTAATGGCGGGAAAAGCCATAACGGCGGCAAAGTTTATACCGATGCCGGCTATGCGGCGCGGCGTAAGGCGGCCTTTCTCATCGCGGTGAATTGCGGTCGGGCCAATAAGACGTGTTTTTGTGCCTCCATGGGAGCCGGACCCAAGGCAACGGCAGGGTTTGATTTGGCCTTGACCGAATTGGTTGGCGCCGGGCGTCACGATTTTGTGGTGGAAGTCGGCAGTGAACGCGGCGCCAGCATTCTGGCGGCGCTATCCCGGCGACCGGCCACCCCGGAAGATCGGATCGCGGCTGACGCTGCGGTGGCGCGGGCCGCAGCCGGGATGGGCCGGGAAATGGTGGCCGATGTGGAGCCGTTGCTCAAGCGTAACTTCGAGCACAAGCGATGGGAGGAGGTGGCCACCCGGTGTTTGGGCTGTGCTAACTGCACGTTGGTCTGTCCGACCTGTTTTTGCTCGACGGTGGAAGACACCACTGACCTTTCCGGCTCGCACGCCGAGCGTTGGCGGCGCTGGGACAGTTGCTTCACCCTGGATTTCACCTTCATTCATGGCGGTAGCATCCGGCGCGAGGGAAGCTCCCGTTATCGCCAATGGATAACCCACAAATTAGCGCACTGGCATGACCAGTTCGGCGATTCCGGCTGTACCGGCTGTGGTCGCTGCATCACCTGGTGCCCGGTCGGCATCGATATCACTGAAGAAGCCCGGGCTATCCGGGACAGCGAGGGAACCCTTTAAGATGGCCGATACCGAAGGACTGAAGCTTCTGCTGAAAGAGGCCGCGTTTTTTCAAGACTTTGATGACGCGACCCTGAATTTGATTGTGCCGAGTGTGACCGCCAAGACGTTCGACGCGGGACAGTATATCCTCCGCGATGGCGAAGCCGCCGACACCTTCTATCTGATGCGCCACGGTACCGTGGCTATCGAATTGGCCGCGCCCCCCCGTGGCCGGTTGGTGCTCCAGACCTTGACCGAGGGAGATCTGCTCGGTTGGTCATGGCTGGTGCCACCCTATCGCTGGAGCTTTGATGCTCGAGCGGTGTCGTTGGTCCGTTGTCTGAGCATTGATGCGAAGCGGTTACGTGTCATATGCGAAGATAACCATGAATTCGGCTACCTGTTATTGCAACGGTATGTCCGGGTGATGGCCGCCCGTTTGACCGCCGCACGCTTACAGATGTTGGATCTCTACGCCCCAACGCCGGTGTCCAACTTCTGACCGGGAGTGCGCTATGACCCATCAGAGTAAGATCGCCGCTTTGGCGATCCGGGATCCTATGATTCCGCGTCTGTTCCGCATCGAAACCATGAAGCGGGAGTTGTCGGACACATTCACCATGACTCTCAAGGCTGCGGATGGCGGTGTGTTTCGCTTCCAGCCCGGCCAGTTCAATATGCTCTATAGCTTTGGCATTGGTGAGGTGCCAATCAGCATCAGCGGCGATCCCAGCGATCCCACGGTGCTGTGTCACACCATCCGTGCCGTTGGCAAAACCTCGGGAGCCTTGGCGGCGTTAAAGCCAGGTGACACCGTCGGTGTGCGCGGGCCCTATGGTAGCCCGTGGCCAGTGGAAGACTGCTTTGGTTCGGATCTGGTGATTGTGGCGGGTGGCGTCGGTTTGGCGCCGCTGCGGCCCGCAATCAACGCGGTTCTAGCCCAACGCGAGAAATTCGGCAATGTGCTGATTCTCTACGGGGCGCGGACTCCCGAGGATATTCTCTTCACCAAAGATCTGCGGAGTTGGCGGGGGCGGTTCGACCTGAATGTTCAGGTCACGGTGGATCGTGTCACCGGGCGTTGGAGCGGTCGGGTTGGCGTGGTCACGCAACTGATCCGGAGCGGCGGTTTCGATCGGCCCCACACCAAGGCGCTGATTTGCGGCCCAGAAGTGATGATGCGGTTCGCCATCCAGGCGTTGGGGGAACATGGCGTGTCCTCTGACCGGATCTTTGTCTCGATGGAACGGAACATGAAGTGTGCCGTTGGTTTTTGCGGCCACTGCCAACTCGGCCCAACCTTTGTGTGTAAAGATGGGCCAGTGTATCGGTTTGACCGTATCGAGGATATTTTCAAGCTCCGGGAGCTATAGGCCATGGCCGCACGACGCAAACCAAAATTGGCGGTCTGGAAATTCTCGTCTTGCGACGGGTGCCAGTTGAGCCTTCTTGACTGTGAAGATGAGTTGCTGGCAGTGGTGGGTGCGGTAGAAATCGCCTTCTTCCTGGAAGCCACTCGAGTCGAGATCAAGGGCCCTTACGACGTGTCACTGGTCGAAGGGTCCATCACGACGCATCATGATGTGGAACGGATCAAAAAAATCCGTAAGCAATCAAAGGCCATCATCACCATTGGCGCCTGCGCGACCTCTGGTGGCATTCAGGCGATCAAGAATTTCCGCGACGTGGGGGGCTTCATCGACGCGGTTTATGCTCGCCCCGACTATATCGATACACTGTCCACGTCGACCGCAATTGAAGATCACATTCCCGTAGATTTTCAATTGCGGGGCTGTCCGATCAATAAATACCAGTTGTTAGAAGTTTTGAATGCTTCGATCAATGGTCGTCGTCCCAACATTCCGTCTTATTCCGAGTGCGTAGAGTGTAAACGTGCCGGCAATGTTTGCGTGATGGTCGCCAAAGGGACGCCTTGTTTGGGGCCGGTGGTGCAAGCAGGTTGCGGGGGACTGTGTCCTAACCATGATCGCGGTTGCTACGGGTGTTTTGGTCCGAAAGAATTGCCCAATACCGCCAGCCTCGCGGCTCGGATGGCGGAGCTGGGCATGTCTGGTACCGACATCGGCCTAGCCTTCCGCTCTTTCAATGCCAATGCCGAGGCGTTCCGCAAGGAAGGTGATATTCATGACCGCCGCTGACGCTCAATCCGCCCCTCGTATCATCAAAGTGGACGCTTTGGCTCGAGTCGAGGGCGAAGGCGCACTCTACGTCCGCATCAAAGACGACGTCGTCAAAGATGTGAAGTTCCGCATCTTTGAACCCCCACGCTTCTTCGAAGCTTTGTTACGCGGACGGATGTTCTGGGATGCTCCCGACGTGACGTCGCGCATTTGCGGCATTTGCCCCATCGCCTATTCTATGGGAGCCTGTCACGCCATGGAAATGGCGTTGGGGGTCGAGGTTCCGCCGGGACCATTACAGACCTTGCGTCGTCTGCTCTATTGCGGCGAGTGGATCCAAAGCCATGTGCTTCACACCTACTTGCTGCATGCCCCAGACTTCTTAGGCTATGAAGATGCCATCGAGATTTCCAAGCATCATCCCGGCGTGGTCGAAAAGGCCTTGCGCTTAAAGAAGCTGGGCAATGAGATTCTGGAAATTGTTGGAGGCCGGGCAGTGCATCCGGTCAATACCAAGGTTGGTGGTTTCTGGAAAGCGCCTCGCAAGTCCGCCGTTCGTCATTTGATCGAGCCATTGAAACAAGCGATTGATGACTCGATTGATACCATCCGTCTATTCTCAACCTTCACCTTCCCCGATTATGAAGATGACTATACCTTTGTGGCGATGAGTCATCCTGACGAATACGCCATCGAAAAAGGCCGAATCATCAACAATCGAGGTCTGAACATCGGGATTCCAGAATTCGAAGAGTATTTCGATGAAGAGCATGTTCAGCACTCCAATGCTTTGCATGGGGTGATGAAGGGCGAACACGGGCCAGCCTATATGGTTGGGCCGATGGCTCGTTATGCGCTCAATTACCAGCAGTTGACGCCGCTGTGTAAGGAAATGGCCACCGAAGTCGGATTGGGGCCGGTGGAGCGCAATCCGTTCAAAAGCCTGATCGTTCGCGCCATCGAGACCTTGTATGCCTGTCAGGAGGCGGTGCGCTTGGCCGACCTCTACGAGGAACCGGATCTGTCCGCGATTGAGATTATCCCTCGGGGGGGACGCGGCTACGGTTGCACCGAGGCTCCGCGCGGCCTGTGCTATCATCGCTACGATCTTGATAGCGAAGGACGGATTCTGACCGCCCGCATCGTCCCGCCGACCGCCCAGAATCAGAAGATTATGGAAGTGGACCTATGGGGCGTGGTTCAGAAGAACCTGAATTTGCCCGACGAAAAGCTCAAATGGCGGTGCGAGCAGGCGATCCGCAACTATGATCCCTGCATTAGCTGCGCCACTCACTTCCTAAAACTGACGATTGATCGGGAGTAATAGCGACCGGGCCTTGGTGTCTCGACATCAAGGCCCACCCTCTTTTGGGGTGCAGGCGGAAATGGGAATGGTCGGGGGGACAAGATTCGAACTTGCGGCCCTGGCGTCCCAAACGCCATGCTCTACCAGGCTGAGCTACCCCCCGTTCCGATGCCTTGGTACAATAAAGACGTCGCCAGAGCAAGGCCGATTCACGGCTCGTGGGTTGCGTCAGCCGATTTGACAGGAAGGGTGAGGCGCTCGCCTTTCCAGCGCCCTTTTATACCCTCGAGCCTTGATGTTGACTCATCAAGGCTGCCCTCAGACGCCGGGCGGGCGCATCCGCGCCCTTGGCTTCGCGCGCATGGGCGCGCGGGGCCGCCGTCGCGGCCCGATACCGGCGATGTGTCAGTATCAGGGCTC